>CAZHNG010000296.1:0-8465 GCA_964533785.1 uncultured Saprospiraceae bacterium
CGTTAAAACCAATCCACACTTTGGTATTGGTACCGTTTTTTGTTTCGTCGTACAAGGTATAAGGCATTATGTCCGAGCCATAAGTATTGGTGTCCGGATCAAATCTTTGTGACAGCATAAGGTTTCCAGTTGGGCCGACGAAAATACTCGTGTGCCGGCTAATCTTCATGTCAATTTGTATTCTGAGCTGGGTTAATAGGTTCAAATCGTCTGTCCAACGGCCTCTATCTTCATTGATGTGCATACCAACGGCTTCTATGTTTAAAAGAGTATGCCGGTTTAAGAATAAGGCGGTACCGAAACCGTAACCAACACCCCAACTCATTATATTTTGTGAAAACTCCTCGCCAGATTGATCAATAAAGTTTCTGTCATCCCAGCGGGCTCCGATTTGGAAAATATTATAAAAAGAATGAGCTCCTAATTTCAAGCCTGCATTCGCAACCAGTGTTTCACTGGCAAATAACTCCACTTTATTATATCCTTTCCGCACGATGTTCAGTAAGCCAATCGGTACGCCGCTCACCGTATCCGCTACGTTAACGATCCCTACCTGCAGTCCTTTCATTTTTTTCGCTACATTGAGAACGGGGCTGATTTGGGCCACATCTACGTCGCCGGCAACATTCATAAATCCGGAGATCTGAGTCTTGATTCTTCCTTGGTTGACATTCAGGATCCCTCCCACCTGTGCTCCGGCCCCCGGTCCGGCTACGTTCAATAAAGTACTGACTTGTAAACCGGTAAATTCTTTGTTCGTGATGTTGGTCAAACCAGCGACCTGAATAGCGGTTGCTTTTTCTGCGTAATTAAAGATACCACTAGCCTGTATCCCCTCTACTTTGCCGTTTGTTACATTGAATAATCCGCTGGCCTGCGTACCGATCACATTTTCATTGACATGATTGCCTGCCCCCGCAATTTGAACCCCCTTAACGTCATTCTTGATGTGATTAAGAAAACCTCCTACCTCCAAGCCGTCTACTCCGCCATTGGCTCCCCAAAATAGATTGACCGATACATTATTGGTCATCTCTTTGCTCTTGGTAGCATTGGTACCAACTGAGGGCAAAAGAGATATTTGTGCCAAACGGTTATAATCTTCATCTTTCTCGATCTCCTCAGTCATCGATCCTGAAGTAATCGGCTTGAACCGGTCTGTTTCGATCACTACAATACGGTCTCCTCCGGGTACAGAGGTGATTTTGCGGCCGCCCAACGGGTTAACGTCAGCGTAAGAATACAAAGGTTTGCTTTTTACTTCCTCCCTGCGTTCGGGCTTTTGTTGGTACAGCGGTGTCTGTTGACGAATTTGCTTTGGTATTTGAGGGGTTCTTATTTGGGTTAGGTATTCCGTTCGTCTTTTCTTTACCGGGGCAGCCTTCAATGCCAGTTGTCCGCCAATTTTGGCATACTGCAATTGTGCTTTTTCGCATAACTGCTCAATGGCCGTTTCTAAAGGTATCTGATTTACACGTATCCAAACTTTTTGGTGCAGCGCAATTACATCTTTACTGTAGCTGAAGCGAATACCATATTTCTGATTTAAATCATCCAGGATAAATTCCAATGATTCATTTTGATAGCTAAAACTCACCGTTTGTTGCAGCGATTGGCTATTAACTACCATCGTATTCGCTACAAAAAAACATACTGTTAATACCAAATTTCGTATCATCTTATGAGAGTGCGTTATCATTTCAATAAAATTGGCTTCTCACTTACGTGGTTTCCCTATTTACACCCAGCCCCACTGAGATAATAGGTTGAATCCACTTGTTCAAACTCCAAACCCAGGATATAAATGATATTTTCCATCAAATCTTCAATCTTAGGATCGGGAAACTCTCCTGTAAACGTACATTGAAGGATCGCATCGTTTTCTACCTCAATATCAACTGCAAAATACCTTTCCATAGCCGTAATTACCGTTTCCATTCTATCATCTTTGAAACTGAGCTTCTTGGTTTTCCAGGACTGTGCATTAATGATCGGATCTTCCGACAGCTCGACTCTTTCTTGCGGCTTGTCATAAAAACCTGACTGTCCCGCTTCTATCCTGATCTTCGCAGCAGCTGTTTTGGTTGGTTCCAACTCCACAATGCCCGTTTCGACAGTTACTTCAATGCGACTTTCACCGGGATAAGCCCTTACGTTAAAGGATGTACCCAAAACCGTTGTCCTTGCTTCTCCGCTGATGATAGTAAAGGATTGTCCATCCTTTTTAACGACATCGAAGAAAGCTTCACCTCGCAGGTCTAAGATGCGTTCTTCAAACTCCTCCTCGTAAGAAAGACTGGAACTTTCATTCAGCCAGATCTGGCTGCCATCGGGTAAAGTATGAGACTTTTGTTCATTAGCTTTGGTTTCTATTAAGACCAAAGCTGTATCGGTGATGGAAGTACTCACACTCCACCAGTATCCTCCTGCACTTAATAATAAGATAATCGCTGCTGCCACTTTCCACCATACTTTTCTGAATCCAACAACTTTGCCCCTTTCTTTTGGAGCATTGATATCAATAACATTATCGCCAAGCTTTTCTTCAATTTTCTGCCACGCAAAATCAGTATCAATTGCTATCGGTTCTTCGTAACGCTCAGAAAGGCTCCATATTTCAACCATTTCGTCAAAGAAAGCTTTATTGACAGGGGAGTCATTCACCCAGTCCATTAATTGTTCTTGTTCGCGAACAGTAATATCCTTCGATAAATACTGTGCTATCAGCTCAGAATATTTAGGATCCTTCATGTTTTCCTTTCCGTTTCTGCTAATTGGATGCTCTTTTTAAGAGGCTACCCCTATTCCTTATAAAATTTTTTTTGAATAATAGGTAAGCGGATGATCAATAATAAATCGCACTTAGACTTGTTTTAATCAAACAAAGAGGCTGCCCAAAAAGTGATACTGTACTCCCCGTAATTAATCACAACCGGAAGATCATCAGTAGTGACGGCTTCCGAAAGCACCGCACCGTTCGGAAAGCCTTTAACGAGGTATAATTCCAAACGATTGTCCGGGTCAGTGTAATAATCCAGGTATTGGGTACAAGCTTCTTTGATCCGGTCATAAGAAAACCAATTGTCGATATCAAAATGATACCACCAAAGGGCAAAAGCGTGACTGCCCAGTTCGCTGCTTTCGTAAATATCCAGAAAAGCGTTCCTGACAAAGTCTCCGGCCAGGATTGCTGCTCCTCTGTTGCTTTGTTTTCTTTGCACTACCCTTGTGACGGCTTGAGCGATAAAAGTTTTCACTCCTCCGGGAGATTCGACGACACTATTGAAATCATCTTCGCGTAACGACTCTTTGAAGTATTCCACTTTCCAATTATCCAGCAGAATATCAGCCTTCAGGTATTCATGAAAAAACTCAGCCGCTGGTTTCCAAAAACTATGAATTAAATCGTTTACTTTATCGTGCCCTATCCCTTTTACATCCAATAACTGTTCCAGGTACCGAAACCGATGACCGGGTAATTTTTCTCTGGCTGCCAGTATATTTGCGGCAGCTTTTTCACCAATAGTATAACCTCCGGTGCCATCGTAGAATGGATCGTCCCGGAGTAGTTTGCTATCTGTGATCTCCGTGGGAGAACTCAAGCGATTCAGAAAATGAAGCACCCGGTCTTCTTGACCTGGCAGAGGTATAAAAGGTAGTTTTTTTGTCATGTATCATGATGTTAAAAGGATGGATCAACCCCGCTTGCCGGGGAATTTTGTCTTTGTAGTAAAAATAGACTTTTTCGGTGGGTCATGAACGAGCGAAAGCGAGGCAAATTTTATGCTGAACGAGGCAAAAAACGCAGGTGATGCCAAAGCATCAGCGTCCCGCAGAAATTGCGGGATTAACGAAGTGCAGCATAAAATTTGCCGCTTGTAGCCGTTTGATGATCCCACCGAACAAGTCTAATGTAATCTTTTTCCGGAATAATCAATAAAACTTCTTTATGAGTTTTAGAATAGTCGTATTATTTTTTGTTTGTTTGTCCAGTTGTCAAAAAACGGCCAGAAAAGTCAGCCCTGCATTTTACCATTGGCAAACGCATTTTTCGCTGAGTCAGCAGGAAAACCTTTATCTTTCACAAATTGGTGCGGAAAAGATCTATGTGAAGTTTTTTGATGTAGACTGGGATTTTGGGCGCCGTGCAGCCGTTCCTTTAGCAACCGTTCAATTTGACACGCTAACACTGCCGACTCAAAGAATAATACCCACCGTTTTTATCACCAATCGTACCTTCCTGAATTTACCGGAAGACAGGGTAGAAATATTGGCGGACAACGTTCATCAAAAACTCAACTATTTAATCGCTGATAAAACCGTCGAAGAAGTTCAAATGGATTGTGACTGGACCGCAAAAACGAGGGGCAAGTACTTCCATTTTTTGGAATTATTACAGCAAAAGGTAAAGCAGGAAAACCGTTTTTTGTCGATTACGATCCGGCTGCATCAATTCAAGTATCCGCAACAAACGGGAATACCTCCCGTCAGTAAAGGGATGTTGATGGTGTACAACGTCGGGAAACTTGAAGACTGGTTCGAGCAAAATTCTATACTAACAGAAAAAGGATTAACACCTTACCTCGGGGATTTTAGTAAATATCCCTTAGAATTAGATATCGCCTTACCGATTTTTTCCTGGGGAGTTGTTTACCGTGATAGAAAATTGATTAAATTGATCAATAATCTAAGAACAGCTGATTTGCAGGATACCAGTATTTTTAAGCAGTTGACAGAAAACAGATTTGAGATTAAGAAAAGTAATTATCTTAATGGATATTATATGTACGCTGGTGACCGGATCCGTTTGGAAGCTATTTCGCCGTCGTTATTAAACGTCACAGCAGATGTATTAGCCAAAAACGATCCTGCCAATGAGCTGACGGTAGCTTTTTATCATCTTGATTCCAGCACTATCAAACATTACCATCATGAGCAAATCCAGGAAATTATCGCTCAATTCGAGCATTAAGCTTGTCTCTATACTTCTTATAAGCGGAGTTACAGTTATGTGGTTCTATCCAAACCGGATCCTCATGGGCTGCGGCCCTTTTTACGATTTTGCAGGCTATTCTTTTCTCAACCCCGAAATTATTAATCCTAAAAAAGGCCTGGCACCTTTTGTACTAAGTATTGATGATATTTCGGAATTTTACGTTGGGCAGACTACCGTAACCCGCATGGACAACTTGCGTGAATGGAAGGAAAGATTCTGTAACAGACCTGAAATTACCGATATCGATTACCTGGTTTATGCCTCTTCTATTCGCGAACTAGATCAATTGCGGTCTGCCATCCTCAATAATTCATCCAATATCGGATTTGGGTTAGCGAATAATAGTTTTGCCAGGCATTTAAACAGATACGACTGTGTAGAGACAGTTGACTACCTTATCTATGCCAAATACTGTGAGCCTTATGTTGTCGCAGAAGAACCCTGGGGCAACCAAACCAAGGATATCGAAATCATGGAAGAGTTGATCGACCAGGGACTGCAAGCATTTGAGGAAACCGAATCACACTACATCCGATTGCGCTACGCCTACCAAATTATCCGGCTGGCGCATTATGCGGAACGCTACGAACGCACCCTTGAGTTGTACGATTATTTGATGCCCAAAATAGATAATGACCCAAGCATTGTAGAGTATTGGATAGACGGTCACCGTGCCGGAGCCATGATGGCCCTGGGGCAAAATGTTGAAGCTTCTTATATTTTCTCGCGTATTTTTGATAAATGCCCCAGTAAAAGAGAGCAGGCTTTTCGGTCGTTCCAGATTACCTCGGAAGAGGAGTGGCGTGAATGTCTGCGTTATTGCATGTCTGATCACGAAAGAGCCACGCTGTATGCCATCCGGGCTAATGCGGATCACAGCAATATCGTGGAAGAAATGGAAGCGATCTATCGTTTTGAACCGGATAATGAAAACCTGGAACTACTTCTTTTTAAAGAACTAAAAAAGCTTGAAAAAGACCTGTTGGGCCTTTCATTTAATGACGAACGCGATCAAAACAAACAATTCTTCGATATTCCCAGAGATAATGCCGGGAATATCGTTCTTCATTTACAAGAGTTTGTACAGAAAGCCCTGGAAGAAAAAAGAGTAAGCCGCCTGGATCTCTGGAAAATCGCAGAAGGTTATCTGGAACTATTAGCAGGTAATTATTACTACGCTGCAAGGACTTTCGCAACTGTCCGTTCCGAAATTGAAAATGATACATTGAAAGAACAATTGAAAGCTTTTGAAATGGCACTGCGGATCAGTTCACTTAATGACGTTAATGACGAAATTGAACAGGAGGTAGCCGAATACACTTTCACCCCCACGTTCAGACAACACGAAGATTTCCCGGAATTTTTACGCGATAAACTATCCGTTCTGTACGCACAACAAGGTTATCCTGGAAAATCCTTTTTGATCAACCACGAACTACGGGAAATGAAAACCAATCCTTCGATGGATATGATCGATGACCTCTTGATCATTACCGAAAAACCCCGGCCTAATGCTTTGGAGCGAATGTTGATCAGAGGCCAAAGCGACACGACTACTATCCGCAACGATTTATTAGACATGAAAGCCAGCAATTATTTGAGTTACTTTCAGGTAGAAGCAGCACTCAATACTTTTCTGAAAATTCCGGAATCAGAATGGCAGGTCTATGATATCTATTATCCTTATATAATGCGGATCAATGATTGTGTAAATTGTCCTTTACCGGATTCTATTCTGACACTTACCAAGGGAGAGCTATTCGAAGAACTCGACCAATTAGAGTTTTTAGCCAAGGCAGAACCTGATAATGCGGCCAGGTATTATTTTAAGTTGGGACTGGCTTTTTACAATATGACTTATTTTAGTTATGACTGGGATGTTATGGATTATTTTCGAAGCGGATCCAGTCTGCCGCGCTTTTCTTACGAAGGGACACTGACCGATGTTATTCCTCATCCTAATTATCCTTTAAATAATCGAGAAAATTTTGATTGTTCACGGGCATTGCGATACTTTGAGCTATGTCTTGATTCTACTAATGACCCTGAATTGGGAGCGAAGGCTGCTTTTATGGCCGCCAAGTGTGAAAGGAATGCTTTTTATGCCTATGGAACCCCAAGGACTTATGAGTACTTCAATCAACTGATGACCTACTACAACGATACGGATTTTTATGCTGAGATTATTGAAGAGTGCAAGTATTTTGCGGCCTATGCTTCTAAGTAATTTTAACTCGCGACCCGGATCGTAAAAAATACGAATATTATGATTTTTCCAATCGGTGATGATCAGGTAAAAGGCGGTTACTTTCCGACATTGAGTTATGGTTTTATTGCAATTAATATCGGGATCTTTATATTTCAGCAATCACTTACTGGCGAAGCGCTGCAAGGCTTTATCACAACCTACGGTTGCTTTCCTTACGAAATTACGAGTGGGCAGGATATACAAACGCTTTTCACAAGCATGTTCTTACACGGCGGCTGGATGCATTTGATCGGAAATATGCTCTTTTTGTGGGTATTTGCCGATAATATTGAAGCTATCATTGGCAGTACCCGTTTTCTCATCTTTTATTTATTAGGTGGGCTTGCCGCTCACGCCGCTCATATTTATTTCAACTGGGACAGCCAGATTCCGACGGTAGGAGCCAGCGGTGCCATTTCTGCCGTAATGGGTGCTTATTTGATTATGTTCCCGCGTTCCTCCATCAGAGTATTGATCCTGTTTTTCATAGTGCGGATACCGGCATTTCTATTTTTAGGGTTTTGGATCTACCAACAATGGATTAGCGGCACGACGGCACTGGAGGTGCAGACAGCGGAAACGGCCGGTGTTGCCTGGTGGGCACATATTGGCGGATTTGTTTTTGGGGTGGCCGCAGGGATCTATTACCGGGGTATGGTGCGAAAGGGATGGAGGGAAGAGATTTATTGACGGGATAGAAGGGTTGCGGGTTGAACGGGTTAAGACAAATTAAGGGTTAGAAGAGTTGCAAAGTAAGAAGGTGAATAAAATGAGACTGGATACGTATTGAGGAAGAATCGCTACAACTAACGATTTTCTATAGCCTTAAGTTGTATTGATCCTGGAAAATAGCCCGGAATTGGCGTTAGTCATCGATAGTCTCGAGATTGCTCAGCCCGCCAAGGCCAGCATTGTATTAAACCACGAAGACCGTACATTGGTACCCGCCTATGGTATTGCCTTTAGTGTCCCTTACACTGGTGTTGATTTGAACCACGTCAATGGAGTAACACACAAGTTCTTCTAAGAATTTCTACGAAACCCTACTTCAAATATTGCATTTCAAAAGGAATCTTTATTTTAGCAGCCTTATAACAAACAAACTAGACTTTTGACGCTAGACTCTAGAAGTTAGACTAAAAAATCTAACTAATTGACAATCAGGGAAAATTATTTATTCTGAAAAATTGATATCCATCGAATATCAGCGTTTTGTTGTCT
>CAZHNG010000297.1:0-8465 GCA_964533785.1 uncultured Saprospiraceae bacterium
GTTGCCGACCAGTGAAATGGGAGAAAATTGCATGTAGGTATCCATATTTTCCCACGGCTGACCGGGATAGCGGTAGTAGGCATATCCATAATAATTATCCGCAGTAAGGGTTTTGCTGATCCAGTTCATAACCGGTTTGACCACCGCCGCTGCCCGAAAGCGATTGTTCTTACCAATGATCCAGGCCGTCATGATGCCGCCGGCACTTCCGCCGGTTACAAATAAGCTGTCTTCCGAAATATAGCCTTCCTCGAGGATGGCATCAACGCCGTCCATGACATCCTGATAATCATCGCCAGGATAATCGTGGTATAATAAATTGCCGAAAGCTTCGCCGTAGCTGGTACTACCACGTGGATTAGGGTAGAAAACGACAAAACCGGCAGTAGCGTACAGTTGTATTTCGGGTGAAAACCGATCCCCGTAATTGGAAATGGGACCGCCGTGATTTTCTACCAATAAAGGATATTGTTTATTGGCATCGAAATAGGGAGGCTTGGCGATCCAACCCTGAATTTCCCGCCCGTCAACGGTTGATCTATACCAAATTTCTTCTACGGTAGCAAGCTTGCGGTGAGGAAGCAGATCCTCATTCAAAGGTGCGATCAATAGGGGCTCGTTAGATCCCTTAAGCTGTATTGCCAGTTCGGAAGGATGACTGGGTGTCGTATGGGTATAGGCGATCGTACCATTGCGAGCAACCGAAAAAGATCCGCCACCGTAAGGCCTTCCTATACCGGTACCGCCCAGGTCTTTAGCTATTACGGAAGTAGAACCGTTCAGAGCAACGTGTCCGATTTTGGTATTTCCTTTGTCGTCATATTGGAAATAGAGTCCTTGTCCCTGGGCATCCCAAACCAGGTCGGTAATGTTTCGATCAAGTCCCAATTCGATATTCTTTTTATCCGTCCCATCCCTATTCATGACCGTTAATTCATTGATCTGGTACGTTTGGATCTTATCCTCGTAACCAAGATAGGCGATTTGATCGCCATCGGGGGATATAACTGCTCCGTAGTCCGGTCCTTTCCGCTCGGTAAGCGCCTTAATTTCCCCGCTGGCGATGGAAGCGGTATAAATTTCAGTATTGCGCCGGTCGTATTCCCAATCCGCGTGTCGATTGGCAGAAAATATCAACTGTTGCCCGTCTTTTGACCACTGTACCGGACCGGTATGGTTAAAATCTCCTGATGTAACCCGCCTGGCCGTTCCTCCGGTTGCGGGTATGACGAATAAATGCTTATAACCAGGCTCGAGGTATCCGGAACCATCTGCTTCGTGTTTCAACCTGGTGGTTACCCGTGGATGCGGCGCCCATTCAGCACCTTCCGGCTTTTGGGGTGGCTTTACCAAACTCGGCGCAGATTGCGGGACATGCATCGCAAAAGCGATCTGCTGGCCGTCGGGTGACCAGCTAAGGCCGCTGGGTGAGCGCTCCAATTGGGTTAGCTGAGCCGTTTTTCCACTTTCAATCCAGTGAATAAAAATCTCGGAGCCGGCTTCCGTTGAACTGACGAAGGCAATACGGCTCCCGTCCGGCGACCATCTTGCATTGGATTCGTTCGCATCCCTTTCCGTCAATTTCGCCTGCCCGCTTCCATCTGCATTGACTAACCAAAGTCGGCTTTGACGACGATCTTTCATGATATCCATTCCTCCGCGTCCGTAAACAATTTGACTGCCATCAGGTGAAATTTGGGGATCATCAACCCACTCCAGCTCAAAAACATCCATACTGGAAAATGGTGGTTTTTGCTGTGCGGTAAGACTTAGGGAAAACAAAACAAGGAAGAGCAAGACGATAGTGGGCTTGATATGCATAAACTTTTTTGCAGTAAAAATAGAGATTTAGCCACATATTCAAAACAGCCGAACCGTACCAACAAAAAATTTGCCTGATTAAGTAGCAACTACTGAAGATATCAAAAAAATCATACCTGCAAACATGGATTATTCTCTTGATTTTTTTACTTTTAGGGGACTTTTAGTCAATCGCCTCTTATTATTACATTCCCCTTTCTTCGTCAAGAGATCTTCGAATATACCCTCCCCATTATTAGCAAAAACTTAATCAAATGGACAAACACGTATTTCCTGTTCCAGTTAATTGCGATGGCATTGGCCTGGATTCATTTAAAGCCGTATGCGTATTTTTTATAGTATTGTTGACCACTTTTTCCGGATTCGCGCATCCGCCATTCACCAATTTGCAGCGAAGCAACGAATTGAAAGTAGATACAAACAACCAGTTACAGGATTGGATCAGCTACTTGATACCAAAAGCTTTTGATATTCCGCAAACGATCACTTTTACACCAATCGAAGATAAGTGCCCGGATGCTCCCGATTTTCTCGTTCAGGCAGAGTCTGACGCCGGTCTACCCTTAACTTTTAGCGTAGTCGAAAATGTTGACTTTGTGGAAATTAATATTGTTAACGATGATCCCATTGTCAGTATTATCGAAGCCAACATTGATCCTAGTGACCTTCCTGCGGTTATTACCATTCTCGCCGACCAGCCGGGGGATGCTACCCACGACCCCGCACAAGCCACAGAAACTTTTACCATCTTTCCGGATGAGTCGGATTTCAACTTTTTCACTAATGGGACAGCTCAGCAAGTAGAGTGTACCGATTGCTATGTTCTGACCCCTGATGCCGAAGATGCTGCGGCTACTATCTGGTCTGACTTTAAACTGGATCTGACCCAATCCTTCCGGCTGGAACTGACCGTCAACTTAGGTAGCAATGATGCGATGGGTGGGGATGGCTTCACCTTTGCCTTAAATGACGACCCTGAAGGGACGGCCTTCCTGGGTTCCCTAGGTACTCCAATGGCCGTCGATGGGATGGTTCCTTCTTTTGGAGTAGAATTCGACACCTGGCAAAGTACGGGTACGACTGATCCGGTTGAAGACCACCTTTCATTCTGGTCCGGAGGTGATGTTACGACCCGCCTGCAACCGGAAGTACAAGCTAAACAGGATGCTATCAACATAGAAGACGGTACGGACTATCCCGTTGTGATCGAATGGGATCCGGCGACCAATAAGGTATTTGTGGAGTTTGACGGAGTATTGAGAGATGTCTATGACGGCGACATCCGACCCTTTTTCAGCCCTTCTACAACAGCCTATTTTGGCTTTGGTGCCGGAACGGGCGGTGCTACCAATGAGCACAGGGTATGTATCGATAATCTGATACAGGGTGGACCGATTTTAAATATTGCTACCAGCACAGATGATGAGAACTGCGATTTAAGTAACGGTAGTACTACCGTAACCATATCTGGAGGAACCCCCTCCTATTCAGTGATCTGGAGAGATGACCAGGGAGCAACGGTGGGCTCTACCGAAACGGCTACCGGATTATCAGCCGGCACCTATTCGGTTGAAGTGACCGATGGTAATTCCATCACCAAGACGGCTTTTGTTGTTTTGGAAAACATTCCGGGGCCAACGCTCGAGACCTCTTCCCAACCTGCAGATTGTAATGTACCGAATGGTTCGGCAACCGTCACGGCAACAGCGAGTCCAGGTGGATCCACCTCTTTTTCCTATTCCTGGAGTGATTCGAATGACCAACCCGTCACCGATCCAACTCCTGAAACCCCAGAATCAGTCGAAGATATTGCCGCCGGAACGTATAGCGTTACCGTTACCGACACAGACGGATGTGAAGAAACTGCAAGTATTACCGTAGAAGCAATCCCACCATATACCCTGGATTTCAACTCTACTGAGGTTTCCTTCTGCGGTGCCGAAGATGGAACGGCAATGGTAACCCCAAACCCTGCGGGTAACTATACCTATCTATGGGATGATCCCGGAGCACAAACTACGGCTATGCTCAGCGGATTAGCGGCAGGCACTTACTCCGTTACCGTTACTAATCAAGACAATGGTTGCGTAGCGGTAGGTTCGGTAGCCGTTGGTGCCAATTGTCCCGCTTTGACTCCAGCAGGAACGGCTACTCCTGACGGAGGTAATTGTTACACCCTAACCACTCCTGCTCCCGATAATCAGGCCGCAGCCATCTGGGCTCCGGATGTCATCAACCTGAATAATGAATTTATTATCGAAGCAGAAGTGTATTTTGGCGAGGACTTCAGCCCGGACAACAGAGATGGCGCGGATGGTATTGCCTTTACCTTACACCAGAATGGCAGAGGTACTGCTGCCCTCGGCGGATACGGCGGATCATACGGTATCTCCATTGAAAATGGAACTGAAGCCGTAGCTCCTTCATTCGGCGTTGAATTTGATACTTACCCCAACGGTGGAGAACCTGCATTCGACCACCTTTCCTTCTTTGGTAACAGCGACGTGTATACGCCGTTACAAACCCCGGTACAGGCGAGTGCCGGTAGTCCCAATATTGAAGATGCTGCCTTCCATAAGATCCGGATAGAATGGGACCCTTCCTTGACAGTCCCTGAAATGAAAGTATTCTTTGATGACGTGCTAAGAGACACCTATTCCGGGGATATTCTTACAAACGAATTTGGTGGCACCCCTGAAGTATACTGGGGATTCGGTGGCGGTACCGGCGGAGCGACCAACTTGCAGCAACTTTGCTTGACCGGAGTGTTTATTGATTCTCCTTTGGATATTCAAACCACAGTCCAACCAGAGAATTGCAAACAAGGCGACGGGCAGGTAACGGTTGAAGTTATAGCGGGTGGCACTGAGCCGTATACCTTCTATTGGAGTAACGATCCTGGTACCCCAGAACCTACTGGTATCCGATCAGATCTTTCTGCGGGCACCTACTTCGTTACGGTTATAGACGCTGCTAATAATACCGGAACCTTAACCTTCACGGTCACTGAAACGGGGTGTGAAGGACTCATCGTAAATGAAAATGCGGTTTATGAAGGAGGCGATTGTTATACCTTGACCCCGGAAGCAGAAACGCAAAAGGGTACGGCCTGGTCTCCCACCAAGATCAATCTCACTGAAAACTTTGTGCTGACCACGTCAATGAATTTTGGTGATAATGAACCCGGTGGAGACGGCATTGCTTTTGCTTTGCAAGATGATATTAGGGGAACAGCGGCAATCGGCGATATCGGAGGTAGTTTTGGTATTGACGACCAGGCTGGCGGTACGGTTGTGGCGCCTTCATTTGGTGTGGTATTTAAAACCTATCCTTCTACCGAAGACGACCGGGTCTACTTCTTCCGCGACGGAAGTACGACTCCCGTAACGGCTGTAGTTGGCCCTGATTGTGCCACCGGAGAGGATTGTGGTGATATTGAAGATGGAATGACCTACGAAGTTATTATTGAATGGGACGCCAATCAACAGATAATGACCACTTTTTTTGGAGGAATTTTGGTCAGCCAATACGATGGAAGGGTACTGGAAGATGTAACAAGCATCTTAAGTAATACAGAAGCACACTGGGGTTTTGGTGCCGGTACCGGCAGCGCGATTAATCGCCACCAGGTTTGTATTGAAAGTATGGTACGCAACGGGCAAGTCAGCCAGTTTGTTGATTTCCCCCAAATCATCAGCGCTTGCACTGATGATGGGACCGTACAACTGAACGCTACGTCTACTTCTGGACTAGATGTTGAATATACTATTATTGAAGGGGGAGATTTGGTAGAATTTGTGCAGGGAAGTCCCGGACTGCTTAATTTACTGGGTGGAGCCGGCCAGGTTACCATTGAAGCCACCCAACCAGGAAATGCCAATTACAAAGCAGCAACGCCAGTACAAATGACCTTTACCATCGAAGAGGCTACCGGCATAGGCTTCAATACTTACGGGGCCGCTCTGCCTGACCCCGATAACTGCGATTGTTACATCGTTACTCCTGATGAGCTGAACCAGGCGGGGGCAGTCTGGTCACAGAACACCCTGGACCTGACTCATGGTTTTGTTTTTGAGACACAGATCATGATGAGCGAAGATCTGAGTGCCGACAACAGGGATAGAGCCGACGGTATCACCTTTGCGATTCAGAACACGGACCCTACTTACGTAGGTTCGATAGGTACCGATATGGCCGTTGACGGGTTGACGCATTCCTTTGGATTTGAACTGGATAATTATGCAGGGACAATGGATGTCTTCGATCCGGATACTAATCCCGGTGGTTTTGATCTGGAAGAGGATCACGTTGCTTTTTGGGCAGGGGGTGATGTTACCAGTCCGCTTACCGGTGGCCCTGTTTTGGTCGACGAAACAGAACCTAACTTCGAGGATGGCGAATTTCACAGCGTAGTCATCGAATGGAACCCAAATACCCAGACCATGAGCGGATCTTTTGACGGAGTGGAAGTTTTAACATTTACTGCTGCAAGCGATTTAGTGGTGGAATATCTCAATAATAATCCGGTCGTGAACTTTGGCTTTGCCGGCGGTACGGGAGGTAAAACCAGTCTACAGAAATTCTGCGTCATCGATCTTCGCATTTGCCGCGACGTTACCCTTGACCTTACCGCCATGCTGCAAGGAGCTTTTGATCCGGATGCAGGAACCATGCAAGATCTGTTACGTACAACCCTGGACGAAAACAACGAACCCCTGTTGCCCAAAACCAGTCCTTACGATCTCGAGACTTCCGTACCTGCTATCCCCGCTGATGTAGTCGACTGGGTATTAGTGGAAATCCGCAACCCGGATGACCCCTCGGTGGTAGAAGCTAGCAAATCGTGTTTTATCACAACGGCCGGACAAATAGTAGATGTAGATGGGGTATCTAACGTCACTTTCCAACACATCTGCTTTGCAGAAGCTTATATTGCGGTAAAACACCGCAATCACCTTGGGGTAATGACCGCCGATCCGGTGGCTTTACCGTTGAGCAGTAATTAACTCAAATTGGGATGTGTCTCTTCAATAATAGCCAAAAACTATTTTTCTCGGAGGGCGAACCAATTGTAAGTCATCGTCACTTTCACGTTGAAGGATGGAATAAAGCAAGACTGCTTTCTGTCTTTTGAAATATTATTTGCCAAACACCATACTGATGATAAAAAGAATCATTTTTCTATTCTTTTGGGCCTTAATTACCAGCATTTCGTTTGCCCAGTCAAGCCACTCTGGTTCACTTCCCAAACTAAAATGG
This sequence comes from uncultured Saprospiraceae bacterium, assembly GCA_964533785.1. Taxonomy (GTDB): domain Bacteria; phylum Bacteroidota; class Bacteroidia; order Chitinophagales; family Saprospiraceae; genus JANQRV01. The sequence continues at coordinate 7,081 of CAZHNG010000297.1, forward strand.
CAAAAAGAAAAAATCACTAAGGGCTTGATCTGGAAGTGGGCCCACACCACTAAACTTTTCAATTCCAAACAATTCATCAATACGCTAGCGATCAATAAAAAAAGAGCATTTTCTATTGATTTTGAAACCAGTACCTTAAAGCCCACCAGTCAATTTGGAAAAGAAGAACAAGCATTAGCTGCTGTTAATGCAGGTTTTTTCAATATGAAAGAAGGCGGTTCCGTCACATTTTTAAAAGTGGATGATGAGGTCATAAATCCGCACAGTAGTCAATCGGAGGCCATCACCCGCAGTTGTATTGCTGTGGATGAAAAAGGACGGCTGGTTATCGAAAAAGCCCGGCCCCTCCCCTACTACGAAAAACCCGAACATTACGAGGATGTATTATTTACTGGTCCGCTGTTGATTGTAAATGGAGTTCCTCAACAACTCTCCGACCGTTCTTTCAATACCGCCCGTCACCCGCGTACTTGTGCCTGTTTAAAAAAGAACGGCAACGCCTTGTTAATGACTATTGATGGCAGAAACGAAGAAGCTCAGGGGATGTCACTCTATGAATTGACAGAATTACTGCTTGAAATGAAGTGCTATCAGGCCATTAACCTGGATGGTGGCGGCTCTACGACTATGTGGATTAATGGAGAAGGCATTGTCAATCATCCTTCAGATAATAAAAAATTTGATCATGAAGGAGAACGTCAGGTGGCTAATGTGATTGTAATCAAATAGATCTCCAAATAACTCACTCATTACGCAAACTCTCCACCGGATTTGCAACAGCAGCCCTTACACTTTGAAATCTTACCGTAACAAGTACAATACCCATCATGACCATTCCTGCAACGAAAAACACCCAGGGGCCCAGCTTAATATGGTAAGCAAACCCTCTTAACCACTCGTTCAGGAAATACCAGACCACTGGCGTTGCTAATAATAATCCGGCTATTACCGGACTGAGGAAATTGCGCAATAACAATAACACAATGGATGGAACAGTAGCTCCTAATACTTTTCTTACCCCGATTTCTTTTCGCCGGCGGGTAATGGCAAAAGAAAGCAAGCCGTATAACCCCAGACAAGCAATGAAAATGGCTATCCCGGCAAACAATGCGATCACTTGCACCATTTGCTGTTCCTTTTGGTAGCTTTGGGCAAAATAATCGTCCAGAAAGTAATAGTCTAAGGGATACCTGGTCTCGTACTTATTCCAGAGTGCCTCAAGCATAGGCAGGGTATTTGTCAGCATGCTCGGTTCCACCCTCATTGAAATATTTTGCTTTCTATCATCAAGGATCATCGCTACCGGACCTATGGGTTGATGTAAAGAGTTATAATAGACTTGTCTAAACGATGTCTTCAAAAGTTAAAATGTGCCTTTTTATCTA
>CAZHNG010000298.1:0-8458 GCA_964533785.1 uncultured Saprospiraceae bacterium
GGGGTTATGGGGTTATGGGGTTATGGGGTTATGGGGTTATAAGGGTTATAAGGGTTATGGGGTTATATGGGTTATGGGGTTATAAGGGTTATAAGGGTTATGGGGTTTATGGGGTTTATGGGGTTTATGGGGTTATGGGGGTTATTAGTGCTAGTTGATAAAATTGAATCCTGTCGAACCCGTAACCCGTTCAACCCGTCATAACACCTTGACATATTTTTCCGTAGTTTTACAGCGTTAATGTCCAGTATCTAAACCGTTATTATGTTTGACAAAAATGAACTAAAATCAGGGCTGATCATTGGCGCTGCACTACCCCTGTCGGGTTTTATTCTGTTGTACGTTATTTTTTTGATCCTGGAAGCGTCTGGTTTTGCCAGCCAGGAAGGATTTACGAGCTATTTTCGGATGCGGACTTTATCGCTGTTAGCCATTTGTTTAAATATCATACCATTGCGCCGGTTCTACAGTAAACGGTTTTCGGAATCAATGCGGGGTGTCGTTCTAGCTACTTTTGTTTTCGGGGTGATTTGGGTGTTGGCGTTCAGAGATCAGTTGTTTGGGTGAAGACAATTTCAGGTAATGAAATACTACATAATAGCAGGAGAAGCATCAGGAGACTTGCACGGTTCTAACTTGATCAAAGCCTTGAAAAAGAAAGATGCGGATGCGGATTTTCGCGTTTGGGGAGGTGATTTGATGGAAAAGGCAGGAGGGACCTTGGTAAAACATTACAAAGACCTGGCTTTTATGGGCTTTGTAGAAGTGCTGATGAATATTCGCACCATTCTCAATAATATTCGTTTTTGTAAAAAAGATATCGTGGCTTTCCAACCGGATACTCTGATTTTGATCGATTATCCCGGCTTTAATTTGCGCATCGCCAAGTGGGCAAAAAAGGAAGGTTTCCGGGTGCTGTATTATATTTCACCCCAATTATGGGCCTGGCATTCCAGTAGGGTGCACGGTATCAAGGATAATGTGGATCGTATGTTTGTCATTCTGCCCTTCGAAAAGGCCTTTTACAATGATTATGATTACGAGGTTGATTTTGTCGGTCACCCATTATTAGACGTTATCGATCAACGCCCTGTGAATCAGGGTTTTCTTTCCGAAAACGGACTTTCTGATCAACCGATTATTGCCTTATTGCCCGGCAGCAGAAAGCAGGAGATCAAACGAATGTTGGGGGTGATGCTGGAAACAGCGGTACATTTTCCTCAATATCAGTTCGTAGTGGGCGGTGCCCCTTCTATTTCCGCTGATTTTTATCAGGAAATATTGACAAACTATCCGGAGGTGCAAGTCAATTTGGTACAAAATAAGACCTACGACTTACTGCAACACGCGACGGCTGCTTTGGTGACTTCCGGTACCGCAACTTTGGAAACGGCACTTTTTAACGTTCCCCAAGTAGTTTGTTATCAGGGCAATCGATTATCTTATTGGATAGCCCGAAGGCTGGTCAATGTAAAATATATTGCCTTGGTCAATTTGGTAGTGGATAGACCTTTGGTTAAAGAATTGATCCAGCATGATCTGTCCGTTGCCAATCTGAGAAAGGAGTTAGAACACCTACTTGATCCGGCGAACAGGGCCACGATCAAAGCCGGGTACCAGGAATTGAAAGAAAAGTTGGGGAATAGCGGTGCCTCCGAAAAGACGGCTGAATTAATAATTTCAACAAACGCGTAGTCTATCCCCCCATTATAGACCGTGAAGAGTTCTATTTCACTTCTACTCTAATGCCCTCTGAGTGGCTACTGAACTCAGGCGCATACATGCTCTGGATACTGGTAATACCATTTGAGAACGATCCTTTATGCACTGCGCGTAAGGGGTATTCAAACACATAAGTTCCTTTCGGCAGATAGTCAAAGAAGAAATGAGTAGCGACATCACGCGTACTTTCGTAATAGCCTAAACCGCCTTGCCATTTATACTGACTTAGTACATTGATCGGCTCAAAGCCGCTGGCGCGCATATCCTTCATGTGGACGTATTCCATGTCACGATCCACTCGTAGTTCGAGGCGTACCATCAGTTTATCACCAGGTTCTAATTCATTGTTGTCATTGATTTCCGTAAGGACATCTCCGGCTTCACTATTGGTCGATTTGTACAATTGACGTTTCAGTTGTAATGGTGTTTCTTCAAATTTGGTGATCTTATCGAGCTCTTCGAAGTATTGCCAGTATAAGCCACCCCAGGCAATGGTTTTGTTGGGATTTTTGATTTTAACCGTAGCCAGCTTTTCGTTGATGTCTTTCTGTTGCCATTCTGTTTTGAAGTAGCCTGTGCCGGGTTCGCTGCCGGCTTGAGCCGCTTCAATTTTATCCTGGTATTCCCGTTTTTTGAGTTCCGGCAAAGTGATTTTTACCGGCTCTGTCTCTTCCAGCCAGTTATCGCCGTAATTGAATAGGGCAAACACGGCAGCAGCAGTTGCTTTGGTTGTTTCCCAGTGGTTTGTTTGTTTGTTTTTCAGCAACCAGATCTTTAGTTCGTTGACGACGGCCTCATCCTTAGCAACCTCAGCAAACAATTCCAACATAGCCGTATGCGTCTCTATAGGCAATTGGTGCCAGAAGTAGCCGGCAGGATATTGCCAATACATACCCAGCTCATCGTTCTGCAAAGCCCTTTCTTTTAAAGAACGGATTACCTTCCCGCTCAACTCCATCCTGTTACTGCGGGAAGCCGATAAGCCTATCAACGCCTGTTGATAAAGCCCTTGCTTCAACCAATATTGCTCAGCCTGATCAAGATAATAATCCATTACTTTTTTCAGTTCCTGGTCGATCTCCACCTTATCAAAATAAAAGCTGCGGGCGTAGAGATAGTGAATAACGATTGGATTCAAATGGTTATCTTCCCACTTGGCGTACCCTTTTGCCACCTGGTTTTCCAGTTCGTGGTAGTGGTCTAGCATTTTACTATCAATGAAGGCAACGGCATTACTGATCATTTCACTTGATCCCGCTTCGCTTTGTAATGCAGCTATGCCAAGCTGTTCCAAATGCCCAAATCCTTCAACCAGGTATTGAGTAATATACCAGCTATCGCGACCGCCGGGGAACCAAGGAAATCCTCCACTAGGAGATTGGCGCTCTGCTAATTGAGCTACAATTTTCGATTTCTCCTGACTCATACGGCTCATGTCGAACAACAGACCAATATTCTTCTTTTGTTGCTCTTCACTTTGTGCTTGCAGCACCCAGGGGGTTTCTTCCAAGATAGCGGTTTTTAATGCTTCGTTTTTCTGCAGGTTACTCAAAAGAGCGTCCGTGTCTTTCCATTGGGTGAATAAATCCTTGATTTTAGGGTGATTGACTACTACTGATTCGGCTAAACTATTGGCATACAGTCGATTGAAGATCTGTTCGGTACATTCATACGGAAATTCCATGAGGTAAGGCAAGGCTTGTACGGCGTACCATGCCGGATTGGAACTGAACTCAAGAGTCAGATTGTGGTGGCTTAGCGTATTGGATGTATTTGCATTGGCCAGTTTTTCCAAAGTGAGCGATTTGGTTTCGCGGCCCCTTACGGATAAAGGCAGGGACTCGGTAACCATCATCCGGTTGGGGACTACCGGCAGGCTGTTTTCTTCTCCATCGCTAAAATCTCCTGCTTTGGCTGTAACGCGATAGACCAGGGCAGGGACTTTGCCGGCAGGCACCTGCAGATCCCAAGCCAGGGGAGCGGACTGTTTAGAATCGGTAGTGAATGGGACTGTTTTTTGGGTATGCTGAAATAGCTCATCAACGGGTTCCATCGTGATTGCATCAAAGAGATGCAGTTCTGCCGTACCCTGCAAAGTATTTTCGGTTAGGTTACTGACTTTGGCCGTAAAGGTGATTTCATCTCCTTCGCGCATAAAACGGGGAGGGTTGGGAAGCACCATCAACTCTTTTTGGGTAACGACTTCTTTGGTCAACATTCCAAAAGAAAGGTCTTTAGTGTGTGCAAAGCCAAGAAATTTCCAGCGGGTCAGAGCCTCGTTCATGGTGAATTTCAGAATGACATTGCCTTCTTCATCTGTTTGAAGTTGGGGGAAGAAAAAGACCGTTTCATTGAGATTTGTACGAACCTGGATCTCAGATCCAGCGATACTTTCGTCCTGAGAATCATAACCAAACTCTTGTGGTTCTGCCGGTCTTTCTTCGGCTACTTCGGCGATAGGCGGCGGCGGTGGAGCGGGTGCCATTTTTGCTACTGATACGGCATCCTGGGCAGCTTCCGCTTCGACTGCCTGATCTTCCAGGCGCATGCTTATACTTGCCGCTTCCCTCAATTCCAGGCCATTGGCAAAGACAGCACGGTTCACACTACTATACAATAACCCGAACCAATTGAGCGACCGGTAAATTCTTGGCGGTACATAGTAGCCGGGACCTCCATAATACCCACGGATATAGGCTTGATTGATCCCAAAGTAATTGGTAGTCCAGTTTGAGGAAGTGTAGTAATAATTCGGGAAAGGACTGAAAGACCATTCATTAACAGCAAACTGATCCAGGGAAGCATCGTACATCGTGGCTAACATTTCCGCTGCTACCCGATCCTTTTGTGTTCCCGATATTTTAATTTGCCATTCTTCTGCTTGTCCCGGTTTTAGTTTATCTCGGAAAGTGGCGAATTCCAATTTCAATTCCTTATTGGACCAGGGGACGTCAAGCCGCTGGAATTGAGTGAAAGCCCGGTTGTTCTTCACGAATGCCGTATGGTAAAACAGGTTACCACGATCACTCTCCTTAACCTGGTAAGTGAACTGTTCCTGTGCTTTGAAAGACTTCCATTCCCGGTCGAAAGGAGTACCCTTCCTTTCCATTTCAAATAATAAAAAAGTAGGCAGATCATCCCCGGCAATAAAACGGATCAGGCTATTATCCCCCGGTTCGTATTGTTGAGGATTGTAATTATTAATATCGTATTCACTAAGCGGTTTGGTGTTTTTAGCGAAAGCTTTAAATTGAAGCGCTTTTGGAATTTGGTTGGATTTAGAATCGTATAGTACAAAAAACTGAATTTGCTCAACTTCATTCCCCTTTTCATCAGTCGTTCTTACGGTAGCTTTATAACTTCCTGGTTCCCATTTAAAGGAAGCGGGCACCGTGAATAAGATCTTATCGCCGGTATTAAAAGAATCTTGATAGACTTCGTATTCGACGGGTGCGAAAGCAGGGGTGTTTTCCAGCTTATAGGCGAAATGTGGGAAATTTTTCCGGTAGGTAGCATTGTCGTATTTATAGAGATCCGGTAATTGCCAATACCGTTCGACAAAGGTTTGATCCGGTATTTGTAGTTTTTCAATTGACAAATTGCAATCGGCCGCAATTGCCTGGCCATCGAGATTGGTTGTCCTGACTTCGACGGAAAAAGGATCGTTGCGATCGTATTCTTCGGGTACTTCCAGGCTTACTTTTATTCCGACGTAAGACAGGGAAATGGTTTTGCTGGCGCTGTGTGTTTCACCGGTAATATCAATGACATCTACGGAAACCGTATAGGAAAACATGGGCTTATTGTCCGGATCGACGTTGTAATCCGGCAGGGCCGGAAAGGGGATACTGAATTGACCGCTCTTGTCGGTCAGGGTTTCACCGTATGCGATCGTCGTTGGTGCGGAGACGGTCGGGTATCTGAAGTTGAGAAAGAATGGCCACCACGGATAGCTAACGTTCCTTTCCACGCGATAAGTAACCTGAGCACCATCAATAAAATTGCCGGCAAAAGCAGTTGCTATTCCGTCGACAGTCACGGTATCTTCGAGGGCATAATCTTCTTCAAAAGGCTGTAATTCCACCTCAAATCGAGGGCGTTTGTATTCTTCAACTCTAAAATAATGCCCCTGTCCGCCATAATTGGAAACCAGCCGCATTTGCCCTAAAAGGCCGGTAGTTGGGGCAGTAAAAGATCCCTGGACTGTACCGTATTCATTGGATTCTAGTTGTAGTTCTTCTACTTGCTGACCATTGGCATCGTAAAAAGTTACGCTGACCTCGCGGTCGGGGGTTATCCGGGGAATATCTTCACCTGCTTCCTTGGCAAATAATAAGGCTTTGAAATAAATAGTTTGTCCGGGACGGTAGATCGCTCTGTCCGTAAAGATCTTTGTGTAGAAGGTATTTCGCTCCTCTGAGGTATAGATATAGCTGGACGCATTTTCACTAAGCAGGAACCGATCTTCTCCTCTCGTAAACTTCACACTAAGGTTATTAGAGGGTTTTGGCGGTTTTACGAAACCGTATTGATCGGTGAGGGCTTCTCCCGCATCATTAATTTTGTAATTGCCTCTTCTCCGGTATTCCAATTCAAAAAAATTGGCCGTAACACCTGCTAAAGGAGCGCCGGTTTTACGGTGGACTACTGCAAACTCAGGACTTTCTCCGCGTTGTTCTTTCCTTAAAAAAGCAATATTAGAAACCTGGAATAAAACGTATCCGGTGTTTGCTTTTTCGTCAAAGTCCGATTGATCTGAAACCAACACTCCATACAGACCATAAGGTAAAGGCTGCAACATTATTTCAACGCTATGCCGGTGATAATCCTGCGTCTCAGGAAGGTCTTCCCTGTATTGGCGCAAAGGTTCCGCATTGCTAAGAAACTTTTCCCACCGGTCTTTTCTGCCGTACTCGATTCTTTCGTGGTCAGCTTCTGAGATCTTTACAATTTTGATGTGAAGGCCATCCAGGTTACGGAAGACCACATTGGTCATTATGGGTTGCTCAGGCAGGTTTACTTCTTCCGCCTTGAACTCTAAGCTTGGCCTGGTGATGCGATTGATCAAAGATTGGCATAATTGAGCGCCCCGGGAATCGGGATACTTTTCTACCATTTCCCGGGAAAGGTCAACTGCCTTTTTAAAGCCCCATTTTTCTTTTTCGTCTGGCGGCATCACTTCATCGAGATAGCTTGGATTGTACCTTTGTCCCTGGGTATGATAGAGATTGGCAATATAGTAGGCTGCTTCGGCTGCCAGGTCGTTTTTTTCATTCTGATCATAAATTCTTTGCAATGCAGCTGCGTAATGTTCATCCGCCCGTTCTACGATAGTGTTGTTGTAAACGAATTGCAATCTGGACAGGTCAGCATCAATTAAAGCGTCGGGCTGTTCGTCGTTCTGGTGCAATTTCAGCAGTCGCTGGAAAAGTAATAAAGTTTGGTATTTACCGGAAGAAGTATCAGTGGTTGTGAAAGCGTGATCCGCGAATGCAACGGCGTCCCAGAAGGCAGCTTTATCTTTGATGTAAAACTGTTCTTTGGGCCGGCTCAAATAGGATTGGTCGCTACTGAAGTGTTGGATAGCACGGTGAGCAAGAAAATCGAACAAGGTAGGGCGGAAGCGATCCGTATTTGCAGGTTCGGTTGTGATGGCTGAAAATGCTTTGATCGGAATACCGGCCAATTCCTTTTCTTGTGCTAAAGAGCGCCAGTAATATTTAGCGGCCTCATCTGCAAGTTGGGATATGGTCCAGGTTTTCAGATCATCGGATTGAGTGGTATTGGTTTCGGTCCGGTCTCGCAAGTCCCAGATATTTTGCCTGAGGTAGGACTGATACATTTCACCAAGCATGGATTGTAAAATAGCTTTAGCCGGAAAACCAGCTGATCCCATCTCTGTTTTTAACCTGGCGATCGCATTTTCAAAGCCATCTTCTTCCAATTGCATTTGGCATTTGTTGGCATACATTATGGTTTTAATCCATTGGGGCTGGTTGTTTTCCGATTGGGCTCGCTGAGACAATTTGTTGACTTCCCCGAGCGCTGATTTTGGCAAACCCTCTCTGATCAGGGAGTCTATTACTGCCCATTCTTCTGAATAGTCGTTCATGCTGGTTATGGATTGAGCTATGGCGATATTGTAAGTTACTGCGAGAAAAATTGCAACAACGAAAACTCTCATGTTCGATGGTTTTATTTTAGGAACGTAGAATGTTTTTGGGCTTAAAAAGTAAAAATCCTTTGTTAACATAACTGAATGTAATGTAAGAAAAGTATGTTCTTTTACGGTAAGATGCAAGGATGAGGGAAAATGCATAATTCAAGGAGGGGAAATTTTGGAAAAATATTGATCATTTATAGTCTCGAGTTAAAGAACGCTTGAGATCTTTGATTTTTCGAGACTTCGGCTCTTAAAATTTTTATTGAACCCCGCCTACACCTAAGGATTTCGGCGGGCAGGCATAGAGGTATGGAGAACATAAAGTTTAAAAAGAAAAAATTTCAATTTTTTCTTTTTGGGCTCCATGTGCTTAAACGTTTGCCCAGGCCCAGACCCTATGTGGACGGCTATGATGTCGGAGGCAGACAAAAAAATGACAAAAAATATTATTTAGACTAAATACAAATAAGTTTTCAGGTGTTATATTTGCGTAATGATTTTAATTTGGACTTTTGACCCTAGACGCTAGATTTAAGACAACAAAACGCTGATATTCGATGGATATCAATTTTT
>CAZHNG010000299.1:0-8453 GCA_964533785.1 uncultured Saprospiraceae bacterium
CTGCCAATGGCAATTTCTGCGGGACTAGGCAAATTCAATCCCTCTGTCTTCGCTATAGCTACGACAGACAGGTCCGGGGAATTTGCCGGGCAGCCCGCGGTGTGGGATAGAGAGAAGAGTAGGAAATCGCGTGTGCTAATATTCACTTCATTGGAAAAACTTTTGATCATTTTAACTGCATGTAGCGCAATTACTGGTTTTGCTCATTTGAACAGTTGCTTTTCATTTCGTTAATATTTGTTTGTCTTTTTAAAATTTAAATAAAATTGCGTGTATATAGATTAGCAGAGTCAGGTGGGCAGGCAGGTTTAATCTGGCGCCTTTCTTAAACGGTATACAATACCACCTTTTGCTCCTTTCCTCTCAAAAAGATATCCCCCATCTTTTTGGGGAGATACGTATCAGGGGAAAGATTCAAATGATCTATCAAATACTTTGAAAGTAAAATATTTACTCCTAGTTCATTACACTTGGACTGTATGCGGGCAGTCGTATTTAAAACATCACCTGAAAACGCAATATCTCTTTTTACGACTCCTATTTCTCCAGCCATGACGTATCCATAATGCAGACCGGCCTTAAACTCTGGTGTAATACCGTATTTTGCTTTGAAATAGGATCCTTTTTGCTTTAGAATAGATTGGATTTCGAAAAAGCACTTGATGCAATTAGCATCTTTCATTCCTTTCTCCATCTTCCAACTGATGACAATTTCATCGCCTACGTACTGGTAAATTTCGCCCATGGTATTCAAAATACCATCCGTAGCGTACTTAAAAACATCATTCAAAAAACTAAAATACTGCTCCTCCCCTAACTTTTCCGCAATCGTAGTGGAAGAACGTAAATCCAGGAACATAAATATCCGCTTCTCTCTTTTAGGATGAAAATACTTTCCTAGCAAAAACTCCAGGAAAACGCCCGGACCGTATTTATCATTGACCAACAACAAGATCAAAGTACCCACCACAATACACAACCAAAACACAAAATTTACAAGCTGATTGACATTCAACAGCTCTTCAAAAACAATTGAAAATCATTCAGTAGAGAAAAAGGGGAGATTTGTTTCCTGAAAATGAAAATAAGAACTGGAAACTACCGCAACAATAAAATAGATGATGCAATAAGAATAAAAAATATTAAAAAGCGCAGTAGCATAATTTTTACTGCGCAACCACCCTTCCCACAGAAAAACCACACCACCCCCGCCAATCAGACCGGCAACCACACCGGTAAGAAGGCTCCCGCGAAAATAGATATAGGGTACGTAGCCTTCTAATTCACAATTGAGTTGAGTAACCACTGCATAGCCAATAGCAAATTGAAATAATGCAACGATGATCCACGCAATGGTAATCCAAAAGATCTTTACGAACTTGCTTTTTAATTTGTTAGAGATCAAAAATTTCAATTTCATAAGTAAACTCTAGTCATAACTACCCGTACTTTCTCAAGCTCCCCTATCCCCTTTACCACGGCTGTTGCTTCGTTAATATATCCCCGATTAATTCCTCCGGGATCTCATTTCTCCATACTTTTATCGTATTATCTTCACTACCGGTAATAATATATTTTCCGTTCTGACAGTAAGCAGCCGACCTTATTGATCCTTCATGACTGATGATATTTGGATCTTCCTGGAAGATATAACGGTCTTCCTTAATCCTTTTCCGTTTCCACAGTTTCACCTTCTGATCAGCACTCGCCGTTAAAAACTCTGTTAATTCCCCTGATACTTCATCCATATGGATAGCTACTGAAGTAACATCAGAAGCATGCGCCGCGTACAGATTTTCGATTTCGTTCAAATCTCTCAGTGGAAATCTCTTATAACCCTCCTTATCAGTATTCCATTCCCATAGAATGGCCGTATTATCATAGCTTCCGGTAAGAATATACCGCCCTTTTGGTGAAACGGCTATAGATGATATCCTCGAGCCATGTCCTTGCAAAGAATCAATTACAAAAGTATCACCGTAAAGACAATCCCAGATATAGACGTTGCCGTTCTCACATCCCGTCAAAACCAGTTGTTTAGAACTATCCTGATAACTTTGCATAAATTGAACCACATTAACTCCGGTGCGCTGAGGCCATTCGTGATTAAGAACAAGGTGTTCATTAAGATCACTGCGGCTTCTCAACAAAGCCATATTGATGGTCGACCGACTTCCCCGATCTTGATTTCTACTTATCTTTTTATTACCGATCAATACCCATTCATCTGAAATACTTACATCAGCGATACCGTCCGTTTGCGGAATGCCGTAACCAGCAGAACGATAATCTTCTACTTTTTCTCCCGTTTCGACCGATTCTACCGTGACCAGGTTATTTTCCGAAGCCACTGCGATGAAGTTTTTTCCATCTTTACGGCAAAATGCTAAGTTTACGATATCCCCCGCATTATCGCGGCCTCGCCTGATCTTTTGCTGTCTTACAACGGGTGGTTCTGTACTTTCAAAATCCCACAGGTAATAATTTCCCGGGTCTGCGAAATAACTAAAAGCAACCAAATTCAAATTAGTATCGGGAGCAACGGCCATGGTGCGAAGCCGACCTTCTAACCGAAGCGCTTTCTCCGCAGTATTCCCAAAGAACCAATAACGGACTTCCCCGTTCTCATCACTGGTATAAATAAAATGTCCGGGTAAAAAACCAACACTATGAATAGGATATAAATGTCCGATGAAACGCTTGATAATACGGCCTTTCCTATCCCAAAGAATAGCCGATTTATCCATGCTTCCCGTCAGGATATATTCGCCGTCCTCAGAAAAAGCTACATCGGTAATTAATGCTTCATGCCCCCTGAATTCCTGGTAAACCTGTGGCCGGCTCTTTCTCCAAAGTTTACCGACTTCCCCTTCAAAAGCTGCGAAAATAGATTTACCATCCGGTGCGTAGGAAAGGGCGGAAACAGCCTCTCCGTCTATATTATCAAAGACATCTTGTATGGTTTCGGGTGCGGCGCTCAAGGATACTTCGTAAATGATATTGGACCGGTCTTTTACCATCAAAAACTCATCCGGATTAGCGGGGTTTATTTCCAGGTGTTTAATTTTTCGATTAAGACCTACCCGGAATATGGCTTGATAACTATTTGTCGCGGGTACAGCGTTCAACCGGTACACGATACTATCCACCGCCATCAACATTTCATTTTCGGCCCTGGGCCGTAGTATTAGGGTTTCCTTCTCATTGAGCCAACTATTTAAAGGATAAGGAGGTAGGATCGTTATCCGGTCTTGTTTGGCGCCGGCACTATTTTTAAGCTCATTCCATTCGTATACGTTCACTCCCTGGTGACCGGTCCATAGCACTTGTTCCCCATTTCTATTGAACAAGGCCATATCTGTGATGGGTTTATCAGAAGTGAAGAGCCAATCCCCTTTGTAAGTTTTTCTGGTTGAATTAGGATCAGTATCAATATATTGAGCATAGATATGTGGTGATCCTTTAAAAGCGGTCAGATAAAATGCCGATGCTTTTGACATGACCAATTGGATAGCACCGTCTTTAATAAAATCAGCGATCTGGCTACTAATTGGAATCGTGTCGATCTTTTGGGAAAAAGGAGTAGTGGCATAAGCTTGTGTAAGGTCACGACTGATAAAAGAAGGATCACTGAGGTTTTCCTGGATAGGCTCCTCTTGCTCTTCCAAATGAAATTGATCAATAATCCATTTGGCAAAAGGATCCAAAGGTGTTGAGCGTGTAGTATCTCTTCTGGCATTTGCTAACCGCAAGCTGTCCAAAGTTTGCCAGGCTTGAGTAGGGTCCGTACGGCTTTGTCTCAATGCTTCGGTAGTCAACACCAAAGCTTTTCCCGAAGATTTGGCAACATTCAAAGATTTGGCAACCGATTGCTCTGCGGCCATTCGTTGAGCCCATTGTACCCCCGAAACAATGCCGAATATACCAAGGATAATTACCAGGGAAATAAGGATAAATAAATTCCTGCGGCGGCGAAATTCACGTCTCCCCGCCGCTTTCTTACAATCTTCAACAAAGCTCCACTCCTCTTCCGACAATCGACCGCTATCCAGCAAGGGGGCTTCGTACTTTTTTACTTCTTCGAGTACATATCTACTTAGGTAGGCATTTTTATCTTTTTCATAATTGAAATATCCGTTTTTAACCACTTTTACGATCTCAATGAGTGCTGCCGTTTCATCATCTCGTTGGCGAGCCAGGTGTTTCGCCAGGGTATCGTGCGTCAATTCGTACATATCAGCTTCATAATCCTGGACAATACGAGCCTGTTTGAGATTTTCCAGGATAAAGCCTACAAGTTCGGAAGGATATCCGGGTAAATCTAATTGATCCCGGGAGCGCGGCTGCCGCGTATCCTCTTCGGTAACAAAATTACTTAAGATCTTCAAAACAGCACCTTCGGGCACTTTATCAGTACCGAATTTTGCCTTGGCATCTTCGGTAAGCAAATGAATACGCGAATCCATAAATTCAGCCAGTACCTGCCCGATATCAGGGGTATTATCGACCAATTGAGGGGTAAAAGTTGCAAGAGGTAGTTTAGTGTTTGTGTTGTCCATAGTGTTAATCGGGTTTAGCTTTGTGAAAGAGCTTATCCAGATATATTTGGAGGTTTGCCAGTTGCACTCCCGTACTTCCCTTCGATATTTTGGCAATTATTTTTTCGGCTGTTTCAACGGGTTGCTCTATTTCAATACCGTGTTCATCACAGGTTTTAAGGATCACCTCCTGCACATTGAGCGGACTCATACGCTCTACACGCAGGCGCTGCATTGGCTTCTACCTCTTGTTGCATTTCCAGCATAAAATCAAGGGCGGTCTTAAACTCGGCATCTTGCTCAAAAGTCTCCAGCAGCGCCCCCATCTCACTTAGAAAAAAATCTTCCGGTGGGGACTGAAAGCAACCTTGTGCAGCAAAGAAATTTATCAAGGTTTGAATCAAAGCAGCATAATCGTAGGTACCGGCATTTTCCTTAAGCAGGAAAGACTTCAACGTTTCTAAAATTTCGGCGGGAATTTCAAGCTCTGCATTTTTAAATTTTAAGTGCCAGAGTTCGGCCAATTGGGCAGCAATGATAAATTCCACCAAAGTGATATAGGTACGCATCAACTGTCGGAGGCGGGGTACGCCGATCTTGTCCAGTTCATTGCTCTGCACCCCCAACGAAAACAATTTGCGAATTTGTTCACCGATAGGCGCAGGAAGGCAATCAATGATTTGGCGATTGAGTAAACGTTCGTCCACCTCCTCTTCTTCCTCCAGTTTAGAAAGGTAATAATCCAGGTCTCTGCTGAAAGGGCGCAATGCGTTTAACAAGACTTTTACCAGGTGGGTATTAACCGGCGCTTTATTAAAATTAAATTGGTCCGCCGCCTGTCGAATGATAATCTCCTTTTTTAGCGAAGATTCCATTGGCAACTTCCAGTCGAGCGCAGTAGCATCATTAAAAAACAATCCCCAGGAAAAAATGGGATCGGCCTCTGTTTGCTCATCCGTCATCCATCCGGCTGCGCGGGTGCTATTGATGCCTTGATAGCCCTGAGCTTTATCTTTTTGAGATTGAACAAACCCGGTAGCCATTTCAAAGGCTTCCTTGATCGAATGACGTTTGTATAGCGCGTTGTAAAAATGAGCAGCAAATTCGGCAGCAGTATCATCTTCGATCGGGCAGGCAGTGGCGATGACTACGGGTATACCCAGTTCAAGTAAGGTATTTACCTGGGCTTCCGTCGAACATCCGTTTAAAAATACCAACTGCAATTGCTTCTGCCCTTTCAACAGTTGGGCAACACCTTGTGCATCAGCTTCCTGGTCGGTAAGGATTAACGCTTCACTATTGGCATGGCCGCCATAATGAAAAATAACGACCCGGTCCTTGAATTCAATCAAGTAACGCGTAATGGTGGCAATGGTAGCAAAGGGGTCCGGATGTAATTGAAAAAACTGCCGGCTGGCACCTGGAGTCAGGGTCTCAATGATCTTTTCACTTTCCTTTTTCAGTAGCGGCAAAGGGGCTTCCTGGTTATTCGCAAAAGACAAAAAGACCACTGGATTTCTTATGGCTTAGGGTTGGGTTTTCGATGTGTTTTCTCAACGCTACTGGTACGCAATTACAAGGTAAACAATAATCTTACATATTCAAAAGAGAAAATTATTTTCTAAATTAGAAGGATAAAATTTTATCTTTACAAAAGAGTTATTATCGATGGACAAGTTTTGTCTGTTCCAATCCCAAATTCAGTTTTTCTGAAGCAAACACGCGCATACAATGCATATGCCTATATGTTAAAAATAACTCTACCTGTGCAAAACCGAAAACAACTATTATCAACCCTATGCGTATTGGCTTTATTCACAGCCACCTTTGCCCAAACTACTGCGGTAGACAGTTTATGGACAGTCTTCGAATCAGCTGAAACGGATTCTACCAAGGTAGATGCCTTAAATTGGCTAAGTGAAGCATACCAAAACAACAGTTTTGAAGTTGCCAAAAATTATGCCCACCGGGCGCTTAGGTATGCAAAAAAAATCAACTATCGCCCTGGTGTTTTTCATGCCTTCAATAACCTGGGCATATGCCACGATTACACCAGCAATCCAGATAGTGCACGTTACTACTATCAAAAATCCCTTGAGGTTGCTTTAGTATTAAACGATGACTTTTCTGCCTCTATCGCCCATAATAACCTTGGAGTCTATTATGTATACCGCGGTAATTATCCCTTGGCTTTAGAATACCTTCAAAAAGCGCTAAAATATAACACGCAACCTTCTGATTATATGGACCCAGTTATTGCTTACGCCAATATAGGTTTAATCCACGAGGATCAGGGAGATACAGCGAAAGCCATTGAATATTATCAGCATGCGGCTGAAGCTTGCTTAGGGTATGATAATATAGGGTATTCAGCTTATGCGGACCTCAATTATGGCTACATACATTTACTTCGGAGTCAATACCAGGAAGCTATTCATTTCTTCAAAAATGCTGAAAAAAAATACCAGGAAATTAATGATACCCGACGTTTAGCCGAAACCTTATACTATTTAGGAAAAACACATTGGTGGCAAGGAACTTACCAACAAGCACTGAATTACTACCTTGAGTCCTTAAAACGCTACCGTGCACATGATGCTACTTACGATATTCCTTCCATGTATGCTTGTATTGCTGAAGCTTACGATGGACTGGGTAATCACGAAAAGGCTTTCGAGTATTATCAGAAATCAGAAGAACTTGCAGAAGAAATACAATCCCCTTATGATCAATTAAAGGCATACGAAAAGCTTGCTAGCAAGTATGCTGCTATGAACGACTTCAAACAGGCTTTCGATTATCAAAAGAAGTTTCAAACCATAAAAGATACTATCTATTCCACTAAATCCCGGGAACGCATCATTGACATGGAGAACAACTTTGAAATACAGCTCAAAGAAGAAGCCTTTCAAAAGCTCAAAGCCGAAAGATCCAAAAATGAAGCAATCATTCAACAACGTACCTCCCTTGCCATATTCTCCATCATTATCGTCTTGCTGGTCAGCTGGATCGCCCTTTTACTTTTCCAGGCTTACCGTCAAAAGAAAACATTGAACCAGTCACTGGAAACAAAAGTTGCAGAGCGAACCGCAGCACTAGAGCATGCGAATAAGTTGTTGGCAGAAAGCAATAACAAACTGGAAAAAAGTAATGAGCTTTTCCGTCAATCTAACGAAGAACTGGAGCGTTTCACCTTCATCATGTCGCACGACTTAAAAGAGCCTCTACGCAACATCACCAGCTTCGTCAACCTCCTGCAACGCAAGGTCAATACAGAAGAAAATCCGGATACACAAGAGTTTATGCGATACATCGTGACGGGCACTCAACAAATGCACACCGTCATCGAAGATATGCTCAATTATTCCAGGGTAGCCAATATTGAGGAGACAAAACCGGAAACCGTCAACATGAACACCCTCCTCGAGGAAGTCAAGGCAACGCTCCAATCCGCGATCAAGGAAAAGAACGCACAAGTCACCTTTGATGAAATGCCTGTTCTATCCAGTCAAAAAACACACCTGTTGATCATTTTGAAAAACCTCGTTGAAAATGGCATAAAATATAATAAATCAGCAACCCCAAAAGTACACATCACGCACACTGCACAAAATGGCCATCATGAATTCCAAGTAAAAGATAATGGCCTTGGAATTTCTCCCGAATACCAGGAGCAGGTCTTTGAAATGTTCAAACGGCTGCACAACCGGGATGAATACCCCGGTTCAGGAATGGGACTGGCCATTTGTAAAAAGATCGTCAATAGCCTGAACGGAAAGATCTGGCTGGAAAGCCACCCGGGAGAAGGCAGTACTTTTTCTTTTACTTTACCTAATTAATATTACTTTGTCATCTTAAATGAGAATCAGTTGATTGTATTGAATATTGTATAGTCAGCTATTGGTTATGTGATTA
>CAZHNG010000300.1:0-8389 GCA_964533785.1 uncultured Saprospiraceae bacterium
TTCAGAATAAATAAAATTTCCGTTGATTGTCAATTAGTTAGAATTTTTAGTCTAGAGTCTAGCGTCAAAAGTCAAGAAAAATAGACATAGAAGCTTAAAAAAGCACCTGTTTTGCAGCCAAAACTTTAAACACTAAATGTTTTTTCGTTTTAAACAAATGTTAATTCCTTTGCTAACAAAATTTTTATCCCCAAAGCGCTTTATATTTAGAAAATCATAAATTGAATCCCGATAAATAGTGGACATGAAAATCAATAGCAAGGCCCTTTATGGTGCAAGCGCCATTTTCCTGATGCTTTCAATTACAACGATTAACGCCCAGGAACAACGATTTCACCGCTTTGGTTACCTACCTTTTTACCGCTTTCATTTAGTTGATAGTATTGACATGACCAAGCTGACGCATTTGTGCATAGCATTTGCCAATCCTACCATGAGCGGCAGGTTGACTTTTAATGATCAGGACATCAGTCCGGTGGTAAATAAAGCCAAAGCTGCCGGCACTGACATTCTGCTGTCGCTCGCCGGCGGTGGATTGGAACCCGTCCAAAAAAGAGCCTGGAAAAAATGGCTGTTACCCTGGAACCGTCCCAAACTGATTCATGAGATCATGAATTGGGTAAGGACGCATGAATTCGATGGAGTGGATGTGGATTTAGAGTGGGGAGATGTTACCGAACATTACAGTGGCTTTGTATTGGAATTACGGGATTCCCTGCTCGAAGAAAGAAAAATGCTGACCGCCTCGCTGCCAGGTACGACGAGGTACAAAAACCTGTCAAATCTTGCACTCGAAGCTTTTGATTACGTCCAGGTCATGGCCTATGACCTGACTGGTCCCTGGGCACCGAAGCTTATGGGGCAGCACGCTCCTTTCTCCATGGCCAGTCAATCCATTGATTTTTGGAAGAGCCAGGGAGTTGAACCCGAGCGTCTTATCCTCGGTCTTCCCTTTTACGGTTGGGACTTTTCCAACCCTAATCGCACCTATTCTGCCTCTTACGGCTTCCTGGTAGCTAAAGATACTTCGCTGGCGATGCTCGATCAGTTTGGTGACGTTTACTACAATGGCCGACCACTGATCGAAGCCAAAACACAACTGGCATTAGAGCAGGCTGGTGGTGTTATGTTTTGGGAAATTGGTCAAGATGCCTTCAATAAACATTCCCTGATACACGCCGTCAATGAAATGGTAAACCTTCATTTTGCGCGGGAAAACAAGGAGACTATTGAATTGGACAATATTGCGAAGATCAGGCCGGGATCGCTTGCGCCGGAACAAAGCGATGAGAAATTGTTTACCCTAACGATCAAAGATAACAGAACCGTTATTCAAGACGGGTCGACAAAAGCTGTGATTGCCTTACCGCGGCATCCTACGGGAACTTTTGTTTTGGAATACTTATTGAAGAACCGTTTTTTGATCAAAGAGCAGGAAGTGCAACGGTCCGCTTCTAGTGCTTCGGGAGCTAAGTAATTGACAGTTTTGGTGAGGTCATTTTGGCGGTAGACAAGGCGCGAGGAGGGAGCATCCGTACGGACGTGACCAACCTGCCCGCGTGCCGTCGCCAGAGGCTTTGGCCGCCGGAGACCGTACAATACTTTGGCAGGCGGGTGAGCAACGAAGTATACCGCCAAAAGGGGCCGCCAAAATTGTCAAGTATTTAGTTCCCGAAGCACTAATCAGTAAGTTTCTACTAGTACATCCATCAACTGCGGATCTTGTTTGATGTTTCTTCCTATGTTGCTGTTTGACAACTTGGTTTTTTGAGCGGTTTGTGTTTTTTCGATGCTCACTGTCAACTCTTCACCTGTTTCTTCTTTGGTCGGGGTAGACGTATTGACATGAATTGACTGTTTCCTGGGTATGGAAGAGGGGTCTTCCAATATTTTTTCAACAACCACTTCTTTAGTGATATAAATAGTATCCTTCAGAAAAACAGTCGGTCGATTAGCTGCTCCTTCAGGTAACTCCGATGATGTCCCGCCAAGGATAACCCAAAGAATAAGTCCGATAGCAGCAACAATAACAGGTTGCCAAACGGGAACCGGATAGTTGAACCAAGATCGAAATTGCGACCAAAAGGGCTCAATGGATTTGTATTTTTGTGCATGGAATGCCTTGAGCAATTCTTTCTTGCGGGATACAATAGCAATTGAGCGTTCTTTTAAACTTTCTTTTTCCGTATTTTGTAGTAGTTGCCTGGCAGCCTGATATTGAAACGGACGGTAATACTGCTCCATCAGTGCTTTTTCCGCATCATTCAACTCCTCGAATGATTTAGCTTGTAATAATTGCTCTATTTTTTCAAAATCTCTCATCATAGAAAGCATTGATCCTTATAAAATAGTAGTCATACAACTACGAATTTTTTGTGCCAGCAAATTAACGGCATGAAACAAGCGAGATTTAACGGTCCCTTCGGGTACATTGGTGATCTCACTAATTTCCAGAATAGACAACTGTTCGTAATACCGCAGAACAAAACATATTCGTTGCTTTGGATTTAAATATTTCAAAGCGACGCTGATTTGTTTTATCCTATCCTTATCTTCCAACCTTTCCAAGATAGACTGGGAATGAACATGGGTTTCCTCAGCGACAGTAGCTTCAACCGATGGCAGTCTGCTTCTCCGCCGGTATTCATTTTTCACCATATTATGAGCCACCGCATATACCCGGGTAGAGAACCGGCGGGAGGGATCAAAGCTGTTCGGGTTTTCAATTAACTTCATAAAAAGATTTTGGGCAAAATCAGCGGCCAGCTCTCTATCGTTATAAAGCATTCGAAAGAAAAACCAATACATCCTATCCCAATACCTGTGGTAGATAACCTGGAAAGCTTCGTCCTTCCCTTTGGACATCAATTGCATTAATTCTTCGTCTTTTTTATGCTGATATTTTCTCTTTGAAAACAAATTATGCTGCGTATTAGACAAGACTATTATTCATAAATAACTTCACAAACACAACGGAAGCCAAGCCAGTAATTTGGTTTTTCGTAATTGAAAAAATTACCGGAAAAGGCTTCATCTTCCGAATGGATCTAGGCTCCACCTAATGCTTTACCTTCTTCAGAGATCATTTCGGCCACATTTCCGTGAAGATTATATACCCCTATTTTACCCGGCAAATAGGAATACGACGGAGCTACCGGAACCGTTTTGGAAGGGAACGGAGCCTTGGTGGCATCGCTTTTATAAGCCAAATTATACGGGATCCTACCTTTATCCTTTTTCTTCAGTCGTAGTTTTGCGGATCTATCTCCATTCAATCTGGCGACAAAATTCCATTCGGATGCTGACGGTAACCGGTAATTTAATGATTTTACTTTCGCCGTTGTCGATTTTGTTTCATTGTTGCGGAGCATCTTCATTACTTGCTTTGACCTCCAATGACAATAGGCTTCTGCTTGCATTTGGGAAACCCCAATAACCGGGTAAGTACCAAAAGAAGGGTGACGGAAATAGGTGCTTCCGTAAGATTTACCGGTGAAAGAATCTATCTGATCCCAAACCATGGTATCCGGAAGAGCATTTTGATACTCCTGTGATTTTTTCCCGAATTGCGTATTTAAAGCTTGCAAATATGCTCGGTAATCCGAATTTGTAAGTTCCTTTTCGTCTACAAAAAAATGCTCGGTAATCCTGACCATACCGGGAGGGGTGAAATTTTTTTCAGCGATGTTTCCAAAATTAAAAAACAAAAGTCCAACTATGAGGATCAAAAGTAATTTGAAGATCATTCCGTTCATTTAGACATTAAATTTTCGGTTGGTGAATTTGATTAAAGATCAGTCGTTGCAAAAATTCAATAGGCTTATTCCAATACTTTCATAAAAAGGCGTATGCCAACGGCCGGACTCGGTACTGTTCTGTAATGTTTAATTCCAATTTGAGCATAATGTACCGGATCCAGCCAACTTCCCCCTAGCGTAAAGTCCTTTTCTTTCACCATTTCAGCTGCGTTACCACTAAGGTTGAAAAGTCCATAGTTATTTGGCCAATAAGCGTCAGCTTTAGCCAAATAAAAAGCTCCATCTATACCGGGAGATTCGGCAAAATTTCCTTTGACAAATTGCTGGCTAAGCGAATCGTATTCACTGAAATAGGGATTTACATTTATTAGAAAACACCCCTTAGCATTTTTGTAATAATAGCCTCCCCAGGGGTAAGGAGCGGTATTTAATCCTCCTCTGGCAGCGATAATCCACTCTTCTTCACTGGGAATAAAAAATTCAACCTTTCGGTATTTTTTGTTTTTATCTTCCGACCTATTGTAAGCATTAGTCAACCATTGACAATAAGCAATTGCGGCTTCGTAAGTGATATTCACAACGGGCATTTCGGGATCTTCCGGATGACCATGTTCGAATAATTCTTCATCCGGGAGGGTTCCAAACCCTCCGGGCAACAGCGTTTTCCAGTCAACAGGCCCCGGCGAATATTGACGAAATCGCTCGAATTCATGGCGATCGAGCAAATCTTTTAAAAATTGATCATAATCTTCATAGGTCAGCTCTACGGCAGCGGCGTAAGTGTTTTCCAGTTCAGCAACCGGCATCATCATTTTATCCCATCGTTTCACCTCTAACTCAAAAGCGGGCACCTTTGGCTTAAGAGCAAAAAATGATTTGATCTCGTTTCTACGCGCTGTCCGGTCTGCAATAGTGAAAGCCAGCGACTTAACATTTTCGGCTTTCCCCAATTGACTTTCTTCCAAATAACGATCGTGCAGTAAAACCAGCGAAGGAATATAATTCATATCCATTAAGTCAACTACTGACTGACCAGGATCAAAGACCAGGTTTTTATGAAGACGGTCCTTACGGAAACGTTCTTCGTAATTACTTTTGATCACACTTACATTATCAAAAGGCTCATTGGTATTTCTAAAAGCAAGACCCGTAAGGAATAATTCGCCGGCAGTTCGTTTTCGCAACTGCTTAGAGATGGCCACTCCAAGATATACCGGTTTCGCACTGTGGGCAACGATATGTTGCAAAAACACGTAAAGCTCATCAGTGGTAGTAAAGGGAAAGGACACTTCCCTCCCCAAAGGTGGAATATCTTCCTCAAAAAATAGCTTTTGACAATAAGACTTATGGTAGGCCAAAAGATCCAACTTCAAGACCTTAACCTTAGGGCGTATCCCCAAGACATTTTGCAGGATCAATGCCGGGTAAGTATCATTTTCTCCCTGGGTAATAAGTATGGCTTCTTCATCTACTGACATTAAGGCATTATAATTCCATTCAAAAAGACCTTCCGGGATAATCTGAGACCGATGCAATTTTGTACAATATAATTTCACCTTTTGAGGATCATCGAGCAACAGGTAATAGGCGATTAAAGCGGAAAAAATCTCGGGTCTTTCGGGGTCAATTTCATAGGCCTGTAACAGAGACTCATAATCCCGATTACTTTTTGGACTGCTAAGAAAGGCGATGTAGCTTCCCTCAAAAGTGTTCGGAATATGAGTTTGGGTACGCTCCTGAATGAAGGGAAGGTCATACACCGTACTGTCCGATAATGTATTACAATTGTCTGCGGCCAGGTAGTAATTCAACCATCCCTTTGCATTTTGAGGGTTTTGTTCAACTTCCTTTTGCCATAGCTCTACTTGTTCCTGATATAAGTAAGCGGTAAGATGAGCCTGCTTAGCGGGAGAATAGTTTCACGCAGCGGTTGACTCAAAAGAAAAACGGGAAGAAAACTGATTTGAAGGATTGCCATTATCTTCATGGATGCCAAATTTTCTTCCTTGTACACCGAAAGGAGTGCGGCGTTCAAAAATTTAAAGAGAAATTTTGGCCCGCAGGAAAATTAGACAACAGCAAATCTACAGTTTAAAGAAAACCCCTACCGAATAGGACGGATTGGCGTAGATAATCCTACCACGGAAGGCATAACCAGCTCCTACCGAAAATCCCCACTGGTCGTTGAAATTATAATTCAACTCGGGAGAAAAACTGAGAAACTCCGTATTATTGGCAAAGATACTGGTGCTGTTATCTCCGATGTTGCCATCTCCATTTTGCATGGATTCCACGCCAAAAAGCCGGGCAGTCACGGTTCCTTCACCGACACCCGTTGCCAGGCCTGTTTCATCAATAGACAAAACACCTTCATCAGAGCTCTGCCAGGAGACCGTTATACTTTCCGTCAGTCCAATATTGTTGGTGTACATCGCATCAAATTGGTTCGTATCCCCAACGGCAAGACTATCTACATTGGCCGTGATCCTCAACGCTGGTTCCACAAAATCGTCAATGATATCATCACCAATACAACCGGATAAATATATCATTGAAATACTTAGCAACATTAGAAATAATCGGTACATCATCAATTAGATTTGTTTTCAAAGGTACAGCTTATACCTTCACATCATTGGTCTTGAACATGACATACATACTGTCTGATTGTAAATACCACATAACATGAATCAGCTTACTGCCGATCACGGCGAAAAAGATCTGTCCAGAATACTGCAACGACTCAATCCCAAACTCAATACTGGAGCCTACGTATTTTGTACGGTTCCTCCCGAAAAACCAGTATCACTGTCCGAAATCATATTGTATTTTCGCGAAGAGGAAGGATCTACCCTGGTGTTAACAAAAGAAGACGCGGCAGCGAATGGCTACCCGATTCATCAGGAAATGGCCTGGAAATCGAAAGAATATATTTGATGAAGGATTATCAAAGAATGGGATTAGGTCAATTGATAATCGACAAAGCCATAAAAATTGCTGAGGAAGCACAAAAATCCCGGATCTGGTTGGGGGTATGGGAGAAAAATGAAAAGGCAATTGCTTTTTACAAAAAGATGGGATTTGTAATATCGGGAACACATCCATTTTATATTGGTGAAGAAAGACAAACTGATTTTATCATGACGTTAGACCTTAGCAACTTCGAGTAGAGTTTTCAATTTATAAAGATCCAGAAATAGTAATCGGGGGTATTCGGACATCAAATTATCAAGTATGCGTGGATGCAAAAAGTATAATGTTTTCCTTGCTAAAGTTTTCAGTCCAAATTGATGTAAAGTTAAATAGGTATCCAAAAGCTTAGTTTCCAATGGTTGTCCTTGCCGATATAACAACCACAAATTTTCTATCGACTTTTTGGTTTTCTCTAGAAAGATGCTGTGTTGCTCCAAACCGATATGCTCCAGAGGATTATCAATATGCATAATTGGCACTCCCTTTTCCTTTAGATGCATTCCAAACAAAGTGTCTTCGTGACCATACTGATTTAGTTGTTCCTCGAATGGTGTATCCAAGGCGATTGATTTTGGGATCAAATAATTATTCGTCATAAACGACCGGTAAGGATCCAAGGCTCTTTGCTCAGCGGGGATCTCTTCGCGATGTTTTCCAAATGCCCAGTGGAGTTTTAACGCCGGATCAGAAGGAGCAATACTCTTGTAAATGCGCCCTCCCGAAATAACTGCATCGGATGAAATCTTATCCAGGTAACATTTGATGTAATCTGCTTTGACCACCTTGGAATCACAATCCATAAACAACAAATACTCATACTTCGCTTCATTAGCAAGCAGGTTGCGGATCTTCGACCGCCCGAGATTGAGGGGTAGTTCCTTATACACCACCCCAGGGAGATGCTGCAATGGTCTATTTACCTCTTTAACAGATGGTACTGACCCGTCATCGTAGCAACGAATTTCAAAGGGAACTTCGGCTGATTCAGCCTGCTGTAAAAGGTCCTTTACCAAGGAGGCAACCTGGAAGTTGTATATGGGTATTAAAATGGAAATCATCGCAAAA
This sequence comes from uncultured Saprospiraceae bacterium, assembly GCA_964533785.1. Taxonomy (GTDB): domain Bacteria; phylum Bacteroidota; class Bacteroidia; order Chitinophagales; family Saprospiraceae; genus JANQRV01. The sequence continues at coordinate 7,797 of CAZHNG010000300.1, forward strand.
AATTAGAGCAAATCTTGCATTTAAACATTTTTTGTTTTAAATTGTACTAATAATTGTAGCTACGATGTAAAATAGGATTTATTCGACAATTTCACCTGCGAAGGACAGGTGGAGGTTGGTTTATATCCGTTGTTGGGAACCGGTCGGTCGGTGTGCCTTAGGGTGGGTTTCCCACCCACAATGTTAGTTTAAGTAACAATTACCCCTTGGCCGCAACCTCAACAACGGGAGCCTCATTGCGTTGCAGCGGGGCTTTTGTTTTGGACGCTGACTGCGCAGACTTTTTATGACTATATGGCTCCTGCTCCGCTCTTCCGAGTCTCTGACTCGTGAAGCGCACCCTCCAGTCTCCGACTTGACAATCCCTGTAAAAACCACCCCATCATTCAAAAAAATGTTTCACCCACTTGACTTTTTGAACAAATTCTACGTATTTGCTTCTCAATCATTTCATTCCCAGCTCCATCGCATCCTTTTCCGGCCGCCAGAATAGCCGGAAGTTATTTGAGGGTGCGGGGGAATCATTTTAATATTTCCCAGCGGGTGCAGCCCGATTTTGATGTACAACGATCGGATGTAGTACAAGCATCTGT
>CAZHNG010000301.1:0-8386 GCA_964533785.1 uncultured Saprospiraceae bacterium
AATCAAAGATTTCAAGAGTTCTTTAACTCGATACTACAAATTAACGCTTAACCTGTCCAGACCCTACGGGCCCTACGTGGCGGCCCCACGTGGACGGCTATGGCCCGGCATTTGCATCGCTAATGGCAGGTAGGGTCGTTATGGGCGGGCTTTTTTACCCCACCCATAATGTTAATAAAGTACAGAAATTCTCCCCGGCGGCCTGGCAGTTTTTTGCCTGCTGACCAAAATGCTATGCTTGACAAGCTGCCATCCAATCGCAGGGAAAAAAATAGTAACGACACTACTTTTTCTTAGATTTCTCTTCAAAAGAATACAATATAATTTTTAACCACCCACAATACGAAAAACAACACCCTCAGCCCAAACCATTACCGACACCGGAGGATCATTCCCTGAGGCTGATTTTCAATGGACTTGGCTATTCCAAGTTGGAGCAACTCCTATCGTTCTCAGTTAGCCTTCCTATTTAAACGGGTCACTAAACGCCGGATTATTGATAAAACTGGTATCCGATAACATTTTAAGAAAAGCAATAATATCTTGCTTATCTTGTTCCGTAATTGTAAAAGGCTGAATATTAGCGTCTTCATTAATCACCCCGTGTCCTCCCCTGCTATAACTGTCGATCACATCTTCGAGCGTTTGAAAACGTCCATCGTGCATGTAGGGAGCCGTGAATTCGATATTGCGAAGGGTAGGCACCCGAAAACGACCATTATCAAAGCGGCTATTGGTAACCCCGCCTCGCCCCAAATCGGTAAAATCCTCTAAAGTAGCAACACTGTCCAATCCATTATTGCGAAAAGTATTATCCGTAAAGAACGGACGTAGATGGCAATGTGAACACCCTGGATGATTGAGGGTTTGTACTTCCGGCTCTATAAAAAAGAGATCAATCCCTCTTTTCTCCGCATCACTAGGCCAGCCTTTGCGCTGGATGACTATGCTATCGAAACGAGTGTTGAAACTGATAAGGGTACGCTCAAACTGAGCAATCGCCTTGACTACTAAATTCTGAGTGATCTCCGATTTCATTTCAATGCCAAAGGCTTCTCTGAATTTTTCAGGATAGTCATCGTGGTTCCGGATGCGTTTTACGACTTCTTCCCAGTTAGAATTCAATTCGTCGTGATCTTCCACAGGAGCTATGGCCTGTTCTTCCAACGTTAAAGCACTGCCGTCCCAGAAAAAACCATTTGGATTATAGGCCAGATTGATCAACGCCATGGAATTTCTTTTTCCCTCCAGGCCTAAAACCCCTATACTGCGCAGCGAGGGGTCGGAAAAGGCATTCTCCTGAAAGTGACAACTGGCACAGGACATGGTCCCATTATCCGAAATGATCGGGTCATAAAATAGATGCCGCCCCAACGAAACACCTGCAACCGTCAGGGGATTGTCAGCAGGAATGATAGGATCGGGAATTCCTTCCGGGATATCCAACTCATAGGGTACCGGATTATAATCAGCCTGGATGGTTTCGTCTTGCTCGCAGTCTACGCATGCTGGAACAGTATCATCTTCCCGGCTACAGGCAAGACTTAACAGAACAACGATGATCGATAGGTAATACTTATTTCTCATTCTCATAAATATGGTTACAATCCTATTGTTGAAACGGATTGCTGAAATTTTCATTATAAACAAAAGAACTATCCGTAAGACAATGCAAAAAAGCGATTAATGCCGCTTTGTCATTTGTTGTCAATTTTAGCTTTCGGACGTTGGGACTAACATTGAGGCTGAAGTGGCCGCCGGAGATGTAATGGTCGACAACCTCATCCAGCGTTTGAAAACGCCCGTCGTGCATATACGGTGCGGTAAGGGCGATATTACGAAGGGTTGGCGTCTTGAATTTTCCGTAGTCGTATAAATAATGAGTCACCGCTCCCCTACCCTTATCGGGAAACTTTTCGAGGTCTTCCATTGGTTCAATGCCATTGTTAAAGAATTCCAGTCCGGTAAAAAGGGGTTCAGTATGACAATGCGCACATTCGCCGGAAGGAATCGAATCATCAGCATCGAAAAAGATCTGGTGCCCGCGAAATTCCTGTGGCGTATATTCTGCTTCTCCGCGCAAAACCCGGTCGTATTTCGTATCGTAACTGACCATAGATCGTTCAAATTGAGCGATCGCTTTGGTCACCAGATCACTATTGATGTCCTCTTTTTTCCTGATCCCAAAAGCTTTTCTGAACATCACCGGATAGTCGGAATGGTTCTGCAGCCTTGCTGTTACTCCTTCCCAGTTAAAATCCATCTCTACCGAATCAATGACGGGATGAATGGCTTGTTCTTCCAGTGTCTTTACCCTTCCGTCCCAAAACAGATTCCGGTAGTGATAGCCTAGATTAATGATGGGTGAAGCGCTTCGCCTTTGTTGCCTTCCTGCAATACCTTTACTATGTGACAAACCATCAGTAAAACCTTTGTTTTGGTGGTGGCAACTCGCACAAGAAATACTGCTATCCCTTGACAATACAGGATCATAAAACAGATGACGCCCCAGCGCTACCCCTTCCACGGTCATCGGATTATCCTCAGGAATCACCATTTTGACAAAATAATAAGGTTCCTGGATCACATACGGCTCCGGGTCATAAGCAATAGAAGTCAATTCACCGGAAAAGGAAGTGCAGGCAATGATCAGTACCAGAAAAGTAATAGATCCCCATCTCGAATTTTTCCATAAAAATCTATTCATTCAGCACTCGTTATTGATCAATGAGATCTATTTCAACCTGATAGAAGAAGATAAATTATCCATCATAAAAACAGCGGTGCTCGCCGTTCCGTGATGTATTTGGGTCACCTCCTGAAAATCTACATATTCACCACTTTCATCTACTAATACATCCTTCAGGTCTACCGTAAATTCGATGGGTAAGGCTCCATCAGGATCAACCTGGATGGCTTTATTGTAGAGTACTTCCCGGTACCTGGGGTCTCCTCCGATGTGAAAGGTTAATTTCGTGGAGAAATCGCCCGTTCCATCCAAATCGGCGTTACCTTCTACTTTTGCGAAAATATAACTGCCCGCCGCTGCCCAATAGTCGGTTGAAAGCGGGTGCCCTGGTGTATAATCACCGGGCTGGGTGCTGTTTAGATCGGGAGAAACTCCAATGCCCATTTTGATCCCCGTGTATTTTCCGGGAGCTATGCTATTGAGTGGAATGGAAACGCCCGTCACCGCAGCCGCTTCATTGGTATTATTCGCAAAACTCACGGTGGCAATATCAATGATCGGATCTGTTTCATTGCCGTTCTCATCCACCAGGCGTACATCGGAAATAAAAAACTGGAACAATTGAATTTTGATATCCATGCCTACTTCGTAATCGTAATCCTGGGCTAACATCACCAATGGATCACTGTTATATTCTGCGGTGAATCTCAATTCAGGAGGGTTTACTTTGCCGGTTATACTGTTGTCGTCATCACTGTTACAACTGGTAGCTAAAAGCCCAACTACGAATAAAAATACAAGGTACTTCATTACGGAAAGATTTAAATGATTAGGAAAATTACACCTATCTCAATTGTATTTCAACAAGAGAGAAACTATTTGCAATATTATTTACAATCTTTTCCGCCATAAGTTTGGGATCGTCGGCAACTACATTGACCCCCCCAAACCATTGCAAATAATCCACGAAAAGGATAAACCTTGGATTGACGCCCGCTCCAACGCTAAAGGGCGTCAGAATGTCTACCGGCAGGAGATTATTATCACCGCTGATCGTGACAATTGTCACCAGGGAATCATTGTCCAGCTCCGGCAGTAACTCAATTTTTGCAAAAATATACCCTTCTTCGCTGCTTAAATACATTTCACTATTTTCAGCACCTAAAGGATGGATCTCTTCGAAGTAAGAAGTATCTAATTGATTGGCAACCGGGTTTACGCCAAAATTAAATCCAACTCCCGAATAGGCATTTTCCGTATTGAAACCCCCTAAAGTTTCAAATCCAAATACTCCGGGGTTAACCAACAAAAAATTGTCTTTCAAAACAACCAACTCCCCACCCGGCAACTGTATTTGCAGCGTATCTGAGAACTGAACCGTATCCCGGTTGGTTCTGATCAAATGAAAGTCCGATAAATAATATTGGATATTTTTGATGCGAAAATCATTTCCCACTCCATCTTGATAAATTTGATCTTCGTAGGTCAAATTAAGTATCGTATCCGGCAATACGGCTTTGTGCTGAAAGTCAATTTGCAGGACTGGATATTCGCAACAGTCCGGACAAGCAAGATCGGCTTCCACACTATAATTGGTAGCATTGATGTCCAAACAGCCACTTATGTCTTCGTAACAGGCGACGGTAAACACCGCGAGCAGAAAGACCAATAGCCAAATTTGCAAGCGTAGTATGCTTCCTATTATAGAAGGTTTACTTTTTTCAACGTTGTTATGAGATTTCTTATACAATTTTTCCATCAACATCGACCATTCTTGGTATTTACGCATAACCTTAGAGCCTCCTCCCGGGTAACAAAACCTGTCTGTATTTTATCTTAAAATCCAAACACATCTTAATCCCCTCCATTCTCCTTTACTAATTGTTTGACGATCTGCTTAACCTGCGATGAAAATTCTTTATTCAATATCCAGTTGTAATAATTTTTATCGCGTTTTAGCACCTCTACAACTGGTTGGTTGACGTACTTGCCAAAAGCAAAAACAACTTGTTTATCAGGATTGTACTTCAGCTTTTGAGTGGCATCCAGGTATTTATTATCGTTGGTAAAATCATGAATGGACTGCATATCGTTGACAATTGGTTTAGGAGTAGTATTCCCATCATCATCGGTGTAGTCTACATCTTTGTACCTTTCCAGTTGACCTTTAAAAACATCGATAGTTGCCCGCACATCAGCCATGGCATCGTGAGCATTCTCCATTTCTTTACCACAGTAGAACCTCAAGGCCGCCTTTAGATTCCGTGGTTCCATTTTATAAAAAATTCGCTGTACATCGATCAACCGACGACGGGAAATATCTAAGGTCAACCCTACTCGTTCAAACTCTTCCATTAAGATAGGAACGTCAAAACGATTGGAATTGTACCCCGCCAAATCACTATCACCAATGAAATCGTATATTTTATCCGCTACTTGCTTGAAAGTAGGTTTATTGGCAACATCTTTCGGAGAAATACCGTGCACCTGAAAGGCTTCCATAGACATTGGGATCCCCGGATTGATCAGCATCGACAATTCTTCCGGTTCTCCGCCTTTTTGGGAAAATTTAATTATGGCAATTTGCATGATTCTATCCCGAACAACATTCAAACCGGTTGCTTCAATATCCAAAAAACAAAGATCCTTGTCTAGCTTAAATTCCATATTATTATTTTTATACTTACTTAGTCTTTAGCTAAAAACGCTTCTACTCCCGCTGTATACTTCACCTGCATTTCGCCCGATTCATCACCGTAGATGAATAGGGCTTCAATATCATCAACCTGGTTGGCCAAATCATAGGCTCTTTCCAAGCCCATCACCATAAAGGCGGTGGCGTAAGCATCGGCAGTCATACAATCGCCGGCGAAGACGGAGGCGCTTAAGAGCGTATTACGTTCCGGAAAACCGGTATTCGGATTAATGGTATGGCTGTATTTCACCCCATTTACTTCGTAAAAATTCCGGTAATTCCCCGAAGTTGCCAGCGCAAAGTCAGATAATTTAACGATCAATTCATAATCATCCAAGGCGGTGCCCTCTTTTGGGGTGTTTATCCCCAGACGCCATTCATCTCCGCGGGAACTCATTCCCTTGCCTCTGACTTCTCCCCCAATGTCAATTAAATAATGATCTATCCCCTTAGATTCCAGTAACCGCGCTACTTCATCTACTCCGTAACCTTTAGCGCAAGCACTGAAATCAATTTGTACGCCAGCATTTTCTTTGGATAGGAACGGCTCGTCATAAATAACTTTATTCATGCCAATATATTGTAAAAGGGAATCCACTTTACTGCTATCTACTTCTGTTATTTTCTTACTACCATCGTAGCCAAAGCCCCAGTAATTCACTAATGGCATTACGGTAGGATCGAAATCACCTCCGGAAGTTTGGTAGACCCTACGGGCCAATTCAAGGTTTTTCATAAAATGTTGACCAATAGCTTCAGACGGATCAATCTCCACTTGCTCCTCGGCCTGGTTAAATTGTGAAATAAGGGAAGAAGGATCATAGGTATTCACACCTTTGTTGACCTCCACCAGTTTAGCATCAATTTCTTCTTGTAAATTGCGTTTTTGCGGGTCAGCATAGGTAACCTGGTAAGTGGTCCCCATGGTTTTCCCTTGTAAGGTGATGTAATCGGCAGGCAATGTACCGTCCGAACGTTCTGATGAATTTTCGCAAGCTACTACTCCTAATAACAGCAGCAGCATTAGATTTAAGTGTTTCATGAATGATTTTGAAAGATGACAAGAATTAAGTAAGTAAGACTGCAGATTCCAGGCACTAGACCGCAAGGGTTTGAGGATTAGTCCTGACGGTACCGTCAGGAGTGTGTGATCTATCAGTAATCTAATATTGCTCCACCCACTTTATGATGAAATAGTAAATCCGCTTTATAGAGCTGGCCGTTTTGGTGTCAAAAGAATCGCTCACAAAATGATGGGTTATTGTTTTATCATTACTAAGCTTTTCCTAAGATATTATCTATGGAATATTTACCCGGTCCAGACAATAATAAACATAAGTAGGCCGCCAGGAAAAGGATAGCTTTCTCCATCTTCGAAAAGGGGTCGTTGATATGCACTACAAAAGCGGCAACGATCATGGTAATGATCAATGGAATAACCGCCCACCTGGTTAATAGCCCCAACATGACCAGTATCGAACACAATACTTCGGCAAAAACAGCTAAAACCAGTGAAAATGTGGGCCCCAGGCCTATTGGATCTCCAAACTCAATAGGCCCCTCTTCGAAAAATCTCATAAATTTGCCCCAGCCGTGCCCTAACAACATTGATCCGCCAAAAACCAGGCGTAAGAGTAATAATCCGATATCTAATCCTTTCATTAAATGACTGTTTTAATATTAAGTCAGACGCCAGACTCTAGATCGTGTGTGATTGATCCCAATTGCTATCGGGAGAGAGTTGGGTGTGTTTATAGGTTCAGACGCTAGTGTCTAGCGTCAAAAGTCCAATTACTTCAATAATACAACTATTCTTGACACGAAGTGGTTTGGGACTTCCCAAACCTACTTCGGTCAGTATATACCATACTTGAAGATGGTTTGGGTTCCCAAACCATCTTCAAGTATGGTATAAATAAATGCTAGACGCCAACTTCACTTTCTTCCAAAATCCCCTCTTGCACGGCTTGTTCACCAACACCATGTAACTGTACCGGCTTGTTACGGTTGCGCCGCAAACGCATATTAAGGAATTCCACCAACAAAGAGAATGCTATTGCAAAGTATAGGTACCCTTTTGGTATGGCACCAATCTCCGCACCAAAGATCTTAAAGTGAGCCAGGTGTGCACCTTCGGCGATCAGCATAAACCCGATCAATATCAAAAAAGCCAGCCCCAGCATCTGGATCGTCGGATGTTTATTGACAAAATTAGCTACTGGCGTGGCAAACAACATCATGATCAATACCGATACTACCACGGCAATGGTCATAATCACCAAGGCTCCTTCCAAACCATTGGTCATCCCTACCGCTGTCAGAATGGAATCAAAAGAAAATACAATATTGATCAAAGTGATCTGAAAGATAACTTTTGACAAAGTTGACATCCCTTTTTTCTTGCCCCCGTGATGTACCTCGTCATCTTCTAATTTATGGTGGATCTCTGTTGTACTTTTATATAATAAGAACATCCCTCCCGCCACTAAAATCATGCTTTGCCCTGAAAAATCACCGTCGAACCAACTATTGTGGAAAGAGAACCAGGGCTCTTCCATTGCGACCAGAATCGAAACACCGAACAACAGTACAATCCGCAAGGCCATTGCCAGGATCAACCCGATATTGGTTGCTTTGGGCCGTTCTTCCTCCGGCAACTTGTTGGAAGCGATCGAAATGAAAATGATATTGTCAATCCCCAGTACAATTTCCAGAAAAGTAAGGGTCAATAAGCTTATCCAAACCCCGGCATTTCCAAAATCAGGCATTATAAATTCCATCAGCTGTATATTATTGGTTATAACTGCAATTTTACTAATTTTTTGAAGCATTGGTCTAGAAGGAGCACATTAGTTTTTTGGAAATGGGCGCGAATTCAAGAATGGTAACGGGAAAAAAGTGACCACGCTGAAAAACATTACACTTATTTATTTGTAGTTTTTAATATCTTCTAGACTTTTGACGCTAGACTCTAGAAGTTAGACTAAAAATTCTAACTAATT
>CAZHNG010000302.1:0-8368 GCA_964533785.1 uncultured Saprospiraceae bacterium
ATCAGCGTTTTGTTGTCTAAAATCTAGCGTCTAGCGTCTAGCGTCAAAAGTCCAACTATATTTGAACAATGAAAGATTAAATCAGCAAGGATGCTTTATGGGAAGGAATAATCGAGGAGCTGAATGTAGCTCGTACTAAAATTTTGATCAAGAATATGTTGAGCAAAGGCTATGAAAAGATCGAAATTCTGGATATTTTTGAAATAGAGGAGAAAATTTTGATAAGATAATTCAGGGAGAAAAACCGGCAACTGAATAGCTTGTCAATTTGCTGCAGAAACTTTACGAACTTTTCGGTTCATATACAATATCTCACAATGATCGACAGAACAACAGCCTACCAAATCCTTGCCGAAATGACCAAATCCGAATCTCTATTGCGCCATGCCCGTAGCGTAGAATTAGTGATGCGTGCCATGGCCCGTCATTTTGGAGAGGATGAAGAAAAGTTCGGAATTACTGGTTTACTGCATGATGCCGATTACGAAAAATTTCCCGATCAACATCCGGCAGTTATTGTTGAAAAATTAGAACAAATGGGAGAGGAGGAGATTGCCTACGCGATCAAAGGGCATTATACCCAATGGGACGTTCCACGCAATTCGCTCTTAGATAAATGCATCATTGCTGCTGATGAGATCACCGGTTTTATCATTGCTGCTGCCCTTATTCGCCCCACCAAGATCGAAGGGCTTAAAGCTAAATCGGTACTTAAAAAGTTCAAAACCAAAACCTTCGCAGCAACTGTAGACCGGGAAGAGGTACGCAAAGGTGCGGCTATGATAGGCTGGGAATTGCGGGAGTTAATTGATTTTATTATTCCAGTGTTGGAAGAACATAAAGAGGAGCTGGAATTAGCGGCAACAACACCCAGTAGCAATTAAGGGAATTGTTCATTTTGTTTAATTGGTGATTAAATATATCCTTAAATGAAAAAACTATCTGTTTTATTCCTATTCTATTTGTGCATCACAACATTACATTCCCAAGAATATAGAATTAAATACAATCCAGAAAGAGACGATACAGACATCGCCGTATTCATGAATATGATGGGGTTTGATTACCATAAATTTGAGATGAGATCCGAAATCCCCGCCTACATCAATGTCTATATCGACGAGTATTTGAACGATGAATTGATTACTCAATATGACCATATTTCTGCCAATAAAGATGAGGCACCAAAAGCTTATTTCGACCTGATCTTCACAAAATTGGATTCCAATCAATTTACATTAAAGTTTTATACACTTTCTAAGAGTGATTCTATCGAACAATTGCAGTTTCGAATTGGAGAACTTGGTCTGTTTAGAAAACTAAAAGTAAATAAGGAAGAGTTTGACTACAGTTGGAAACTGACTGATTTCCCCGAAAACATTGGTCCAATGGTAGAATTAGCAAAGAAAATCCCACTGATTTATTATGCTACTGCGGTTGAGGAAAATATTGATGGGAATACCGTCAATGCATTTTGTAGAGTACCCAATATTTTAAATAACAGGCATCTTATTGAAAACCAGGGGGTCATTAAACACTACTTTGAGATCGGCCTTGAATTGGTTGAGAAGATTGAATAAATACCTATGTTGAAAAAGAATTGGACTTTTGACGCTTGGCAATAGACGTCAGATTTTAGACTATAAACTATTGATGATCAATGAACATCAATTTTTCACACCAAATGAATATTTGTTGATTATCAATTAGTTGGAATTTTAAGTCTAGCTTCTAGAGTCTAGCGTCAAAAGTCTAGAAAAGAAAAACCTTCTATCTATGTCAATCACATACAAAATCATGCTTTCGCTTTTCATTGTAATTATTAGTTTTAACCTCCAATTTGCCCAACCTTTAATTTTTGATTACCCCATTAGCCCGGTAGATTTTACCCAGGTCCAACTCAATGAAGGCTTTTGGAAAAGCAGGGTGACGACGGTCTCCGATGTTACTATTCCTTATGCATTTCAGAAATGTGAAGAAACGGGCCGGATCAAAAATTTCATTTATGCGGCAGGGATTGAAGATGGGAAGTTCCAAACTGATTTTGGCTTTGATGATTCCGATGTCTATAAAATTATGGAAGGGGCGGCGTACAGTTTGATGACAAAGGACGATCCTGAATTGAGAGCGTATTTAGATCAATTGGTATCCTATGTGGCCGGTGCTCAGGAAGAGGATGGATATTTATACACGGCCTGGACCTTAAAAGCCAATGAGTATGCAGAACTAAGGTGTTGTTCTTACCACGAGAACGGTCGGTTTATCGGCTCAAAATTCAGCCATGAGTTGTACAACGACGGGCACATGTACGAAGCGGCAGTGGCCCATTACCGGGCAACGGGGACCAAAGATTTTTTAAACGTAGCAACCAAAAATGCTGATTTGATCTATCGCTTGTGCGTAGAGGAGGAACAGTTGTTTTACCCTGGTCACCAGGAAATAGAAATCGGTCTGGTAAAGCTCTACCGCGTTACCGGAAACGAAAAGTACCTGGAATTGTCTAAACTTTTTTTGGATAGGAGAGGGAAAGGTTATCGTAATTACGGCATTGAAGATGGCATGGAAGGAGTGGACTTCGATGCTTATTCCCAGGATCATAAACCGGTTATTGAACAAGATGAAGCGGTAGGCCATTCTGTTCGTGCTGGATATATGTACGCTGCAATGGCTGATATCGCCGCCATAACGGGTGATAAACAATATTTAGCTGCTATTGATAAAATCTGGGAAGATATCGTTAGCAAGAAGATGTACGTCACCGGAGGTTTGGGAGCTGGTAGAGGTATAGAGGGCTTTGACGTGGCTTACGCCTTGCCAAATGATGCTTATGCGGAAACTTGTGCGGCCATTGCCAATGTGTACTGGAATCACCGCATGTTTTTACTACACGGACACGCCAAATACATTGATGTTTTAGAGCGCAGTTTGTACAATGGGTTGATCGTAGGTCTTTCTTTGGAAGGGGATAAATTTTTCTATCCCAATCCGCTGGTATTTGACGGCAAGGATGATTTTAACCAGGGTGCGAATTGCCGGAGTGATTGGTTTGATTGCTCTTGTTGCCCTTCAAATTTATCGCGGTTTGTACCTTCGGTAGCGGGTTATACTTATGCGGTGGATGATGCCAATGTATATGTTAATCTATTTATGAACAATACTTCAGAAATTGAAGTAGACAACCAAAAATTATTGCTGGAGCAAACTACAGCGTACCCCTGGAGCGGGAAGGTGCAAATAGCCGTCCAGAACGATTCACCGGTCAAAACCAACTTAATGATCCGTATTCCGGGCTGGGTGATGAATGAGGCGGTTCCGAGCGACCTCTATACTTTTCAAAACGATTCATTCCGAAAAGCCTCCATCAAAGTAAACGGAAAAGCTTATGCGTTCGAGATGGAAAATGGCTACGCTGTTATCCCCGGTAAATGGAAAAATGGCGATCAAGTAGAAGTGGAATTTCCAATGGACGTCAAAACAATCCGTAGCCACGAACAAGTAACGGCAAACAATGGAAAAGTGGCTGTCCAAAGAGGGCCGATATTATATTGTGCGGAAGGTTTAGATAACCAAGGACACGCCATTGACCTTGCTATCAACACCCGCAAACGATTTAAAGCAAGTCACAAGCCCAACTTTTTACAAGGCGTAACGATATTAAAGGGTAAAGGGGCTATACCCTACCGAACAAAGCAAAAAAAGATCCCAGTACAATTGATTCCCTATTATGCCTGGAGCCATAGAGGTATAAGCCCGATGGCAGTTTGGCTGGAAGATTCTAATAATTAAATTTTATAAAAAATAAATATAAAATTAATTGTTTTTAATTTTGATTTTCCTATATTTGAGATATGGGAAATCAAATCAGTAAGGATACCTTATGGAAAGATATCCTTCGGGAAAGTTGAAGAAAATTCTGGACTTTATCAAGTATTATGTGACATTTCAAGAAACAAGAAATTTGGTTAAATTTGAAAATGAAATCGTTAAATCAAGCGTACCTATGGGAATAACAGAAGGAATTATTGCTGAAGTTACTGAGAAGGCAGAAGCCAGAGGAATGGAGGAAGGCAAAATAGAAGGAGATCTTGCCCGTACTACCATTGTTGTAAAAAACTTACTTAAAAAAGGATTTTCCAAGAAGGATATACTTGATATTGTTGAAGTGGAGGAAAAAGTTCTTGACGACATCATCAGGGATATTCGAGGAGAAAAAGCTGTTACCGAATAGTTGAAAGGAAATCTATTGTTAATTCAGGATTAAGTGATAATTTCCTTTATTTTAGCTTCAAACAGAAGCATCCAACGATATGGCTTATTTCATTCGTCCCGGAGAATACTTTTGGAGTGGTGTGCAAAGGATCACTAATGAAAATACCAAGAAAGCGATTCGCGCGCTTTCAAATACTGAAAATATGCACGAAGGAGTGCACGAAGCACGCCGGCAGTTTAAAATGATCCGTGCACTTTTTCGTCTGACTCGCGATGATCTGGGCCCCAAACAGTTCCGCCAAAAAAACGACTTTTACCGGGACGCCGGGCGTCAACTTTCTGCTTTTCGCGATGCGGAAGCCGCGCTCGAAACCCTCGCATTACTAAAAGAACTGTTTGCCGATCAACTGGAACCCGAAACTTTCGATCATTTGGAAATAAAACTGAAAGAAAACCGGTCGGAGCTGGAAAAGATCGCTACGGGAGAAGACGGCTTAATAAACATTGTGCTTAGAAAATTAAAGAGCGAGGCAAGTAAAGTCAATTTCCTGCAAATCGATCAATTCAAATCTCCCGAAATTATTTCAAATCTCCGGCGGGTATATCAACGTGGTTACACCAATTACCATCTCAATTTAAAAGAAGTAAAAGCCGAAACGATTCACGAGTGGCGTAAACGGGCAAAATATTTGCGTTACCAGATGCAAATATTAAAAAAGGCCTGGTATCCGCTTATTAATGCTTATGGTTCGGAATTGCACCAATTAACGGACTATCTTGGAGACTATCAAAATCTTACCGTATTACAGGGGAAAATAAATGAAGGGCTTTTGGATCTGGCTACCGAAAAAGAACAGGATTTCCTGGAGATCACCCGGCAACATCAGCAAAAGTTATTAGATAGGGCGTTTCCATTAGCCCGAAAATTGTACGTAGAAGAGCCAGTAAACTTCGCCGAAAGAATGAGGGGATGGCTGGATGGCTTTGTTGAATTTGAGTAACGGGCAGGTAAAGTGCCTGATATTCAATGAGAATTAGAATAATTTATACCCTAAATCATCAAATTATGAAAACTGTATTCAAGTTCTTGCTCCTGGTCATTATTTTAAATCTAATCCGGTACTTTATAGTAGGCCCCATTGAAGGTCTAACAATAATGGAACCTATGCACCGGGTTATGCCCGAATATCCCGAATGTTTTAACAATGAATTCACGCAATTTGACTGGATGACTTCTTTCTTCTATAATTTTATGTTGTGGGTTTCCGTGGTATGGATCTTTCACCTGGCTCATCCTGCCTTGAAAGGCAGCTACTTAATCAAAAGCCTAAAGGTTTTTGGCATTTGCTGTTTATTCTTCTCCAGTTTGGCTGCTATCTATATGAATCATTACATTGTCGATATCCGTACGTTCTATAGGTATAGTATATTAGATGCCATTATTGTTTTCACCATCCTGGGAGTTGGTAATGGTCTTCTATATCCCAGAATAATGGGGAAGTACTGAATCGTGTAGCTTTTAAAAAATAGAAAGTCCCGTTTTTGTGGTCAACAACTCCAAAGCCTTCATGCCCAGGAAAGAATTGCCTTTAGGATTTAGTCTTGGACTCCAAACAGCAACGCTGTATTGTTGCGGATGAACAGCAACAATGCCTCCTCCCACACCGCTTTTTCCTGGTAAACCGACCCGGAAAGAAAACTCTCCGGCCTCGTCGTAAAACCCACAGGTCTGCATCAGAGCGTTCAGCCGTTTCACCTGACTGGTAGTGAGAATAGATTCTTTTAAATGCTGGCAATAACCATGATTGGCAAACATCAAAAAAGTATGACTTAACTCATTACAAGTCATCTCGAGAGAACATTTATGGAAGTAAAAATCCAATACAACTTCCACTTCGTTCTCCAAATTCCCAAAGGACTTAATGAAGTTCGCTAGTGCAGCGTTACGGTAACCATGGGCTTTCTCAGAAGCTGCCACTTTAGCGTTGTATTCAATAGCTGGGATTCCACTAATGGTACGGACAAACTCGAGAAAATCTGCTTTGGGATTTCTCAACTGACTGACCAAGATATCGGATATCACAATTGCTCCCGCATTAATTAGAGGATTGCGTGGAATTCCGTTTTCGTGCTCCAGTTGCACGAGAGAGTTAAAAGGATCGCCTGAGGGTTCTACGTCCACCCGTTCCCATACCTGCTCACCAATCAGATGAATGACCAGGGAAAGAGAAAATACCTTGGTAATACTCTGTAAAGAAAACTTTTCGTGAGCATCACCGACCACAAAGCTTGAACTATCTAAACAACTGAGGCTCATGCCAAATTTGTCAGGATTAATAGTAGCTAGTTCCGGTATATAGGTTGCGATTTTACCTTCGGTTGGTGTGGAATTGATTTCGGCATATATTTCTGAGAGAATAGTATTGTAGTCCATGCTGCTTAATAATTCTTATTTTCGGTATAAAAATAGGGATATGAATATACGGTTGCACCTTTTTGTTTCGATACTTTTACTTCTCCATGCCTGTCAAGATAATAATGCTTTGGAAGAGGCACTTTCAAAAAGCTCCGAAGAACCTTCCTTTGCTTTCAAATGGGAGGCCATGGCTCAAACCTTAATAGACCGTATGGACCTACAAGCCGGTGAGGCAGTCTTTTTTGTAGCTAAGCCAGGGAAGTTTGATACCCTGATTGCCATTTTGCGTCCGCTCATAGTCAAGGCTGGTGCCGAAGACCTTGGAGTGATAAGTGTCACTGCAGATTCGCCAAAGGAATGGGAAACAGACTTTGTGAAAGGAGCGCAAGGCAAAAATGCTGAAGAACTGGTCGACTATTTCCAAGGTATTGATCTGGGGATCATGTTTCCAGGAGCAGTACCGACGGATACTGCTTATGCCGCTATGCAAGAAGTACTGGACCAAGGCCAAGGTCGAACGATCCATTTCCATTGGTCGGGAGCATACGATCTTGCCGGTCAGGAAATTCCTATTGATAACAAAGTTAATGCTTGCTACCAGAAAGCCTTTCTGGAAACTGATTACGAAAAACTAAAAAAGGTACAAGAAGATTTTGAATTTAATGCCAGAGAAGAAATTATCCGGGTGACTACACCATTGGGGACGGATATTCGCTTTGACATCGCCGGTCGTCCGGTTACCCGCCAAGATGGTGATGCCTCTGCTGAACGATCGGAACTGGCCAGAAACCTGATCGAACGGGAAATTGAATTACCTGCCGGTGCCATTCGCGTAGCGCCCTATGAGCCCAGGGTGAATGGTAAGATTGCCTTTCCATCCTCCGATTGGAATGGCACGAGAGTAGAAGGACTCGTATTGACCTTTGAAAAAGGAAAAGTCATTGAATATACTGCTGAAAAAGGTATTGAGGCAGTAGAAGCCGTTTTTGAAGAATACGGGGAAGTTGCTAAATCCTTTCGGGAATTTGCTTTGGGGATGAACCCTTTACTGGCTATCCAAGAGAATGGTAGTGATCCCTGGATTCCTTATTATGGCTATGGTTCCGGTATCGTAAGGTTATCGTTAGGCGATAATGCGGAACTCGGCGGTGATGTGACTGGCGGCTATGTCCGCTGGAATTTCTTTACCGATGCGACTGTGCAAGTAGGAGAGGAGGTATGGGTGAAGGATGGAAAGTGGGTGAGAGAAGTGATGTAGGTTAAGATTGAGATGATAATTGGTTACGTAGTAAGTATTGTTGGAGGAACAGCACACCCTGGTAGAAATTTATTTTGCCTTAGGGCTAATAACATCTCTAACTTCAATCGCCCATTCAAGAGATCTATGAAATTTTCTACTGCTAAATACAAAGTATAATTTGTGGATATAGGTTTTAGCCAAGTTAGATTTTGATTATCGATAGAAATAAAAAACTATATTTTTGTTTTTGCAAAAATAGTATCATTTTTTGCAAAAATTGTATAAGGGATTTATAGGGATCAAGCGTATTTTGTGTAAGAGAGTTTTCAGAGAGGCTTCATTGCCTGTAATTAGTGCCAATAAGCTGATGAGAAGGGAAAACAGAGAGATTCTGGAATTAAACTGGTCACAACAAAATAAAATTATAAACCGAAAAACCTTATTATGCAATTAAAATTTCTCTCACTAGTTTTCATGATGCTGTTTTCACTTCATCATGTCAT
>CAZHNG010000303.1:0-8359 GCA_964533785.1 uncultured Saprospiraceae bacterium
TCAGACCGAGGCAGCTACCAAGCCGCTTTCGACGGTGGGCTTAGGGAAGTGAGCTATGAACACGACACCATCATGCAGGATGCTGTCTCTTTATTTACATCTTCCTTTGGCTTCAAGCCGCTCTCCTTTATAGCGCCCAACTACGTTTGGCATAAGGGCATTGAAGATACCGCATTTGATTTAGGTATAAAGTACATCCAAGGCAGCCCCGCGCAGAATATTTCCAAAGATCATGGTGCGCCCCGCAAAATCAGTCGGCATTTTATGGGACAGCGCAATCACAACCGGCAGCGTTATTTGGTGCGCAATGCCCACTTTGAACCTACACTGAGCAAGCGATCCGATCCTGCCGACGCATGCCTTCAACAAATCGGCAGGGCTTTCTTTTGGCGCAAGCCTGCTATCATTTCTACCCACCGGGTAAATTACATTGGTTCGATAAATGAAGGGAATCCTGATAACAGCCTACGGCAGCTTGACGCCCTCCTGCTAGGTATAATACGGCGTTGGCCAGACGTTGAATTCATGTCTTCAGATGAACTAGGTAAATTGATCGATAAAGATGACTGAATTAAAAGTATTGGTTACTGGTGATTTTTGCCCCTTGCACAGGCTGGCGAAAATATCGGCTGGAGATGAGCAATTATTAGGTGATTTTCGCACATTTATAGCTGATGCAGACCTAGCCATTACCAATTTGGAATGCCCTATAACCGAGCACAATACGCCCATTGCCAAGACCGGACCAGCCCTGAAGGGGCATGTCGGCGCGCTCGATTTTCTAGTGGCCTCCGGTTTTCATCTGGTCACCTTAGCCAACAATCATATTATGGACTATGGGGAGCAAGGCTTGCAAGACACCCTGTCCCATCTAAGCGATAAGCGCATTGAGTACGTCGGCGCAGGAATGAATGCCGAAGAAGCTTCGGCTATTTACTACTACACTTTCGGAAAGTACATGCTGGCCATCATCAACGTAGCCGAAAACGAGTGGTCCACCACCCATGACCAATCGCCTGGCGCCAACCCCATTGACCCCTTGCACGTCTATCGGCAAATCGAGACTGCTAAAAAACAAGCTACGCACGTCCTTTTGATTACCCACGGGGGCCATGAGATGTACGAACTGCCCAGCCCACGTATGCAGACTTGGTTCCGCACTTTTATAGAAATGGGGGTGGATGCGGTAGTCAATCACCATACCCACTGTGTCAGTGGTCACGAAGTATACCAAGGAAAGCCCATTTTCTATTCCACGGGCAACTTCCTTTTTGATGCTCCTGCCCACAGAAATTCAATATGGAATACCGGCATGGCGGTAACGCTGACCTTCGGCCCAGATAAAATCGGCTTTGAGCCGACCTGCTTCCGTCAATGCGATACGACCCCTGTGCTCGAAGTACTGCCATCCGGCACTCTAGCGGCAAAAGTAGACATCCTCAACCGCAGCATAGCGGATTCGGAGCAGCTCAGTGCCGCTTTTGAGCAATATTGCCGATCTAAGAAGCGCATGTACAACGCCTACTTGGAACCTCACCGCAATAAATACCTAGGTGCTCTTCAAAGTAGAGGTCTGTTGCCTTCCTTATGGCACAAAAAGAAAAAGTTGTATCTAGAGAATTTGGTCAGATGCGAATCACACCGAGATATCATATCCTTCCTTTTGGGAATAAGCCAAAAGTAACAAATCTGATTCACTATAAAATCTATAAACTTATGCTGTATTACTGTAAGGGTCCAAATTTTATCATTCCAGGATTTCCCAAAGGCGGAACTACTTGGCTATATAATAGGCTTGTTGATTCGTCACTATTTTCAATGCCGGCTCAAAAAGAAATACATTTTTTCAACAGAGATAAAAACTATAACCTAGGCAGTTCAGGAAAAGAAAATGGATATTTTTTGCAAAGGAAAAGTTTACTAAGGAACTTTGGATATGAGGGCTTATATTTTTTCAGAGAGTATTTAAAGCTATGGGAAGCGAATGATGATACCTATTTAAGACTTTTTTCTAACACAGACCTAGCTTCGGGAGACATAACACCTATTTATGTACTATTAGGCGAGGAAGGTATAAAAAGAATGTCCGCAAAGCTGAATGGCGTAAAAATCCTATTCATTTTAAGAGACCCTATAGAACGTTCTTGGTCTCAATTCAGAATGACTGCGGGAAGAAATAAGAAACCCATTGATAGATATACTTTAGAAGAGATTAAATCCTTCTTTAATCAACCTTTACAAATTAAACGAAGCGATTATAAAAGAGGAATTGAGCTTTTTTCTAAACACTTCTCGAAGAGTCCAATTGCTGTGATTTTTTATGATACTTTACTGAAAAACCCTAATCTTTTTCTAGAAAGTGCAATAGGATTTATAACAGGTGTTTCTTCAGATAACTCTAGTGTAAATCTATCCTCAAAAGATCATGTCTCTACAAAAATAAAAATGCCCGACGAGGTTTATAAATTCCTCAAAGAACACTTATGCCATCAGTATGACTGGTTAGAAACAACGATTCCGCATTATGGGGAAAAGTGGAAATCTAGACACTACAGTTTCGATGAAACCTGTGAAAACTCTCAAAATGAAATATCTATTTATTTCATTAACAAATAAATAATTATTCAGACTAAATGAAAATTGCCGTACACGACAGTAAAACTGGCTTCCACCCCCGCTGGATAGCATACTGTGCAGAACGTGGCATATCTCACAAGCGCGTCAACTGCTACGCCAATGACCTCATTGAGCAGCTCGCTGACTGCGATGCCCTGATGTGGCACCACGGACAGCAAAACCCCAAAGACATCCTGATTGCCCGGCAGATTCTCTTCGCGCTGGAGCATACCGGCTTTATAGTTTTCCCGTACTTCAGGACTGCATGGCACTTCGACGACAAAGTCGCCCAGAAGTATCTCTTTGAGCGCATCAGTGCGCCCCTTGTCCCATCCTACGCATTTTTTGATCGCAAAGCAGCATTAGAATGGGCAGCATCCACCCCCTTCCCAAAAGTATTCAAGTTGCGCGGCGGGGCAGGCTCTTCCAACGTGAAGCTAGTGCGCACTCGGGCTCAAGCCGAGCGTATGATTCGGCAGGCATTCGGTAGGGGCTTTCCCAACTACGACCGCTGGGCCAGCCTCAAGGAGCGCTGGTACAAGTACCGCATTGGCAAAGCCAGCCTGCTGGAACCGATCAAGGGAATAGCCCGCATCTTCCACTCCCCGCCCTTTGCCAAAGCCTTAGGGCGAGAAAGGAACTACGCCTACTTCCAAGACTTTATCCCCAATAACGATTCCGACACCCGCATCATCGTCATTGGCGACAAAGCCTTTGGCTTGTACCGCTACGTCCGAAAGGGAGATTTCCGCGCTTCCGGCAGCGGTAATTTTGCCTATGAAAAAGAACTATTCGACGAGCGCTGCGTGCGCATTGCTTTCAACCTCACTCGAAGGCTACAGTCCCAGTGTGCTGCCTACGACTTTGTATTCGACGAAAGCAATAATCCTTTGATTGTGGAAGTCAGTTATGGTTTTGTAAAGGAAGTCTATGATCCCTGCCCCGGTTATTGGGATGCAGGCTTGCGCTGGCATGAAGGGGCTTTTAATCCGCAGGGATGGATGGTAGATATAGTGCAAAAGCAGATTGAGCAGAGAAAATCAGGACGGGGAATTTCTCCAAATTAATCCATCAATATGCCAGACATCATATTTCATCTAGGCTTCCCCAAATGCGCCAGCACCACTTTGCAAAATCAGGTGTTCAAAGGCGAAAGGGGTAGTCTTGGCACCCATAAAGGGCTAAATAAAGCAGCCAACTACGCCAAGCAGTTTAAAGCCTGTACCCCTGTTGGGCCGAGGCAGTGGAGCGATTTCAGACAGGTCAAGAAATGGGCCAAAAGTGTCCGAGAAAATCATGATAACGCCATTCAGCGATTCCTGCTCAGCGAGGAAATGCTGGCCAACAAAAATAAATTCGTTCAACGCCCCATTATCCCGTTTCTAAAAAAATTCTCCGACACCATTTGGACAGACGGCAAGGTGAAAGCTATATTGGTGCTGCGCAACTATGCCGAACGGATGGCTTCCGGCTATGCGCAAGGTGCGCCTTCAAACCAATTTGCTTCGCAGGCTCATTTTGAGCAGCATATTGCCAAACTATTGGATAAGGGGCAAACACCCGATTACACCCTATGGGTTGCAGAGCTGTATGGCGCTTTAGGTAAAGAAAATGTGTGCGTGTTGCTCATGGAGGAAATCGGGCAGCTTCTTTTTTGGGAGCAATTACAGACATTTTGTCAACTGGAAAATTTTCAGCCAGACTCTATGCTGAACAGCAGCAAAAACTCAAAGAGAAAGGACAAAGATACCTGGATAATCCAACCCTATGATCCGGCTCAAAAAGCCAACGGTATGGTAAACAATATCTTTGGGTTTGCCTGGCCGCTCCACCTGCTAAGCAGTTACCGGGCACAGGCCCTGGAATTGGCCAAAAATAAATTGACTGCCCGTTATGCGCACAAATATGATAAAGCGAACGAGAGTAGAAGCAAGGAATTCCAGCTTAGTCTGGGCTTACGCAAGCAAATTCAGAACCACTACCGCATATCTACAGCTCGGCTCTCTAAACTGTTAGAAAAAGATATGGCTGCCTTGGGATATTAAGGAGGGGTATTTATAGGTGAGCGGAATTTTTAACTGCCTTTGGCATGTTAATTCGCTGAAAATCAATAATTTTTAACCTGGCAAGCTATGTTGCCCTAAATTAATCAATATCAGAACCCTGGCCCACCTCCTAATCAACCCCCTCCTTCTATTCTGGCTCCTCCTCCTAACAGCCGCCCTATTCACCTACCTGAAAAAAAAGAAACCCGCCAAATACCTGAGCATAACCGCCATCACCTGGCTCTTCTTAGTCTCCACCCCATTCCTGCCCAACCGGCTCATCCAAAGCCTGGAAAACCAATACTCCGTTTTTGAACCCCATCAATTTAAGGCCAAAGACAGCCTGGTACACATCGTCGTATTAGGCGCGGGCCATACGCTCGACAAAAGACTTCCTGCAACTAACCAGCTATCAGAAGCCGCCTTAGGCCGCTTGATAGAAGGGCTGCGCGTATACCAGGCCCTGCCTGGAAGTGAATTGATTTTTTCCGGCTGGTCGAGTACCGGAAGGAAAAGCCAGGCGGAGGTGTTTGCTGAAGCGGCCAGAGACCTGGGCGTTGCACCAGCGCGCATTCACACCATGTCCACCCCCAGTAATACCCAGGAAGAGGCTTTGGCCTATACGGCAAAATTTGATAAACAAAGGCCTCTAATTTTAGTCACCAACGCACACCACATGCCCCGTGCAATGATGCATTTCCGCAAGGCAGGACTAAATCCGGTACCAGCTCCTACCAACCATTTCATCAAAGAAGATGACATCAATGATGGTGTGGAGTGGATGCCTAAATCTGGGTGTATAGAGCATATGCAAAGGGTGCTGCATGAGTATGTTGGGTTTGTGCATGGACGGTATGTGTGGTGGCGGAGGGAGCGTGCGAGAAAGTGAGAAGTGAGACCGTGAGAAAGATCACGGATTCGAGGGATTACGCGGATGGCACGGATTTTAGTCCAATCATACCACAACAAAAATCGGCGACTATCCGCCAAATCGGCGTCATCAGCGTTCCATCCCTCCACTTTAGCCAAATATTTTCTAAATGAATCATACAGATAAACTATACATAGCTGGCCACCGCGGCATGGTAGGCTCCGCAATACTCAGGAAACTACAGCAGGAGGGGTACCACAACCTGGTATTACGCACCTCTTCTGAAGTAGACCTGCGTAGCCAACAAGCTGTTAATGCATTATTTAAAGCCGAGCGTCCGGATTATGTATTTCTGGCAGCAGCAAAAGTTGGCGGCATTCTGGCCAATAACACCTACCGGGCAGAGTTTCTCTATGATAACATGATGATCCAGAACAATATCATCCATGCAGCATACGAAAACCAGGTCAATAAACTGCTCTTTCTAGGGTCCTCTTGTATTTATCCAAAATTTGCCCCTCAGCCTCTCACCGAGGATGCGCTGTTGACCGGTCCGCTCGAACCAACCAACGAACCGTATGCTATCGCTAAAATAGCGGGTATCAAAATGTGCGATGCTTATAGGGCCCAATATGGGTGTAATTTTATTTCTGCAATGCCCACCAACCTTTACGGGCCTAATGACAACTATGACTACGAAAAATCTCACGTCCTGCCAGCCCTGATTCGGAAATTTCACGAAGCAACAAAGAATAATCTTCCGCAAGTGATATTGTGGGGTACGGGTACGCCCAAGCGCGAATTTCTTCATGTGGATGATCTGGCCGATGCCTGCCTGTTTTTAATGCAAAACAGCAATGAACCTGGATTTCTCAATGTCGGCACTGGAGAAGATATTGCCATTGTAGATTTGGCGCGTATGATAAAAGAAATAGTTGGTTTCGAAGGAGCCATTAGGCATGACCTCAGCAAACCTGACGGGACCCCCAGGAAATTAATGAATGTGGAAAAAATAAACCGAGCAGGTTGGAAGGCAAAAATTCCGCTGAAAGCTGGCATCCAGATGGTTTATGATGGGTTAAAAGATCAACCCTGGTATTGAGGGAATAGCAGGAAGCTGGAGCGGAGCAATTGATTTAATTGCAGGATAGCTATAATAAGAAAATAAGTTTTTGCTAAAACACAATCGAGGTTATGACGAGAAAAAAAGCTTTGATCACAGGAGTTACCGGACAAGATGGGGCCTATTTAAGCGAATTCCTCTTAAAGAAAGGCTACGAAGTACACGGGATCAAACGCCGGTCTTCCCTTTTCAATACGGCCAGAATTGATCATTTGTATCAAGATCCGCACGAGGAAGACGTTCGGTTCATTTTACACTATGGAGATCTAACGGATAGCCCTAACCTGATTAGAATTGTGCAGGAAGTACAACCTGATGAGATTTATAACTTAGGCGCACAATCTCACGTACAGGTGAGTTTTGAGGCTCCGGAATATACCGCTAATTGCGATGCAATAGGTACCCTGAGGCTTCTGGAAGCTATTCGCTTGTTGGGCTTGACTGAAAAAACCAAATTTTACCAGGCTTCTACCTCAGAGTTGTACGGGTTGGTGCAAGAGGTGCCCCAAACAGAAAAGACACCGTTTTATCCGCGTTCCCCTTATGCTGTGGCCAAACTCTATTCCTATTGGATCGTGGTCAATTATCGAGAATCCTATGATATGTTTGCTTGTAACGGCATCTTGTTTAACCATGAGTCGCCAATGCGGGGAGAAACTTTTGTGACGCGCAAGATCACCAGGGGAGTAGCCAAAATCGCTTTGGGCTTACAAGATAAACTGTACTTGGGGAATTTAGATGCCAAAAGGGATTGGGGGCATGCCAAAGACTATGTGAAGGCCATGTACCTGATGTTGCAACAGGAAAGTCCGGAAGATTTTGTGATTGCGACCGGACAAACGACTAGCGTAAGGGATTTCGTGAGGATGGCTTTTAAAGAAATTGGTGTGGAACTGGAATTCAAAGGTAAGGGAATAGAGGAAATGGCCCAGGTAGTGGATAGCAAGCACCCGGAATACGCGTTGAAGCCGGGCAGAGAAGTTGTGGCCATAGATCCCAGGTATTTCCGGCCGGCGGAGGTAGACCTGCTCATCGGGGATCCTTCCCGGGCAAAGAACAAGCTGAACTGGGAACCTACCTATGATTTGCAAGCACTGTGTAAAGAAATGGTCGCCTCGGATATTGAATTATTTAAAAAGAATCAATTGCTCAAAGATGCGGGTTTTGTTATCAAAAATGAGTATGAATAAATAGGGGCGCTTTGCAATCCATATTTTGTAGCAAAGATTTTTATCCCTCAGGAAGATTGCTGAGTTTTCGAAGTCAGCGTCCCGCAACCTTTACAAAAATCGGCGACTATCCGCTAAATCGGCGTCATCAGCGTTCCATCTGAGTGGGTAGCTATTACCCCATCATCAGCCTGACCGGTCCAAGGCGGGCGGAGAAAACTACCCTGCTCCAACGCATGTTGCCGGATTACCGGTATGTGTCTTTGGAAGACCCGGATCAACAATTGCGGGCCACAGAAGATCCCAGAAGTTTTTTGAAGCAGTACGATTACCGGGTAATTTTTGATGAAGCGCAAAGGGGGAGGTTTTACCACATAGGTTTTACCACATAGGTTTTTACCACATAGGTTTTTACCACATAGGGACATAGGGTTTTCACATAGGACACATAGCAGGGTGTGCGTGATTTCATTTTTTAATCTATGTGCCCTACCCATACGGGCCCTACGTGGTGTGAAAACACCTAATGTGCCCT
>CAZHNG010000304.1:0-8344 GCA_964533785.1 uncultured Saprospiraceae bacterium
GTTTGAAAGTCGTTTGTTTTTTGTGGATAAGCTCATAGATATGGGCGCGCGCATTATTCTTTGTGATCCCCACCGGGCAACTGTAATTGGTTTGGGACGGCGTTATCCATTAAGGGGAATATCTATGACCTCGCCTGATATTAGAGCCGGCGTGGCTTTGCTGATCGCTGCTTTGTCGGCAAAAGGAAAAAGTTTAATTTACAACATTGATCAAATTGACCGGGGCTATGAATCAATTGACGTCCGTTTGAACCAAATCGGAGCTAATATTAAAAGACTTAAGCTACATGATTCTCTATAATATCACAATCAAGATCGATCATAATTGCGCTAATAATTGGTTAAAATGGATAGAAGAAACACAAATACCTGCTATGATGGAAACTGGTTTCTTCAGAGGGTACAAGATATGCAGGCTGCTGCATGACGTTGAAGAGCCGGATGGTGCAACCTACGCTTTACAATTATTTTGCGACAGCATCTCTCATTTAACGACTTTCCAAAAGTACCACGAAGAACGATTTAAGACTACATTATACGAAAACTATGGAGGCCGGTATGTCATTTTTACCACAATTTTGAAAGTGGTAAAAGACAAAATGGGTATGAACTACCACTATAATTGATCGAATAAATAACCCCCTATGCTTTCTTTTTTCTTCTCTTTACAAAATTATTACTTAATGATAATTGGTTTGTCGGCCTAAGTATGGAAACATTAGGGCGAGTGTCCTGAATTTGCTTTCAAACTAACCAGATAATAATGTCAAATATTTTTAATCTTACAGAAGAACAATTAGCCGTCAAAGAAGCGGCCAGAGAGTTTGCACAAAAACAGCTTAAACCTGGTGTGATCGATCGCGATAAAAAGATGCGCTATCCAACCGAAGAAGTAAGAATGATGAGCGAACTGGGATTTATGGGGATGATGACTTCTCCGGAATATGGAGGAGGAGGAATGGATACTTTGTCTTATGTTTTGGCTATGGAAGAGATTTCCAAGATTGATAATTCTTGTTCAGTAATTATGTCGGTGAATAATTCACTGGTATGCTGGGGAATCGAGCAATTTGGTTCTCAAGCACAAAAGGAAAAATACCTGACCAAAATAGCTACGGGTGAATGGATCGGGGCTTTTTGTTTGTCGGAACCTGAAGCCGGCAGTGACGCAACCAGTCAACGCACTACTGCCGTTGATATGGGGGATCATTACTTGCTGAATGGTACCAAAAACTGGATCACCAATGGTGGGACGTCAAAAATCCACCTTGTGATTGCTCAAAGCGATCCTGATGAGGGACATCACGGCATTAATGCTTTTATAGTAGAAACAGATTGGGATGGGGTAACCATCGGCGCCAAAGAAGATAAGCTTGGTATACGGTCTTCCGATACGCATACCATTATGTATACGGATGTAAAAGTGCCTAAGGAAAACCGGATCGGTGAAGATGGCTTTGGGTTTAAATTCGCTATGAAAGTTTTATCAGGGGGCAGAATTGGAATAGCCGCCCAGGCATTGGGGATAGCTGCGGGCGCTTACGAATTGTCACTATCCTACGCGCAGGAACGCAAAGCATTCGGTAAGCCGATTATAGACCATCAAGCTATTGCATTTAAGTTGGCCGATATGGCTACGGAAATCGAGGCAGCGAGAATGTTGGTATACCGTTCTGCTATCTACAAAGATATTGGAAAGGAATACGGAGTGGCTAGTTCAATGGCAAAATTGTATGCTTCTAAGGTAGCTATGGAGCAGACCGTAGAAGCTGTACAAATTCACGGAGGATATGGTTTTGTCAAGGAATACCATGTGGAACGGTTGATGCGAGATGCTAAAATCACCCAAATATATGAGGGAACCTCTGAAATTCAGAAAATTGTAATTTCCAGAAATATTCTTAAAGGCCAATTATACCTCTGATTTGGTTTGGCTAATTGACTTAATGCTCCGTCATTGTGCAATTCATCGAATAAAGTACTATAAACTTAACTTAATAAGTTTTAGCAACAAAGTCTTATCATTGTACTGAACAATTAAGTTGTCTGGATTGTACTCGTATCAAGTTGTTGGCAGCAACCAATAGTGCCTTTTTAGATCAGCATATAATAAATGAAAGGAGCATTTCAAATTGCAAGATTATTTAATATTCCCGTACGTATCCATTGGACTTTTGTTTTGGTTATTGTGTGGGTAATCTATAACGTAAGGGTGCAAGAAGGCACTTATAACTGGACTTCCATTTTACTGCAAACACTATTTGTGCTTTTACTCTTCACCTGTGTTGTATTGCATGAATTTGGGCACGCGTTGACCGCGAGAAAATACGGAGTAAAAACGTTAGACATCATTCTGTCACCCATTGGTGGAGTGGCAAGGCTAGACCGGATGCCCGATAAACCCATCCAGGAATTTTGGGTAGCCATCGCAGGCCCGTTGGTCAATTTTGCTATAATATTGCTATTAGCCGGTTTTCTGGTTTTATTTCGGGGAATAGACATCAATGCCTTCAGAAATATGTTAGAATTAGTACGTAACCCGAATAGTAATGTCTTTCTTACCCCGCTGGATCAAACCATCTTCATTTTGATCCTGATCAATTTTGTCCTGGCAGCCTTTAACTTATTACCTGCTTTTCCATTAGACGGCGGTCGCATTTTCAGGGCGCTTCTATCCATAAGGTTTGGCAGGCTTAGAGCTACGCGTATCGCCTCCCTTATTGGGCAAGTATTTGCTGTTTTACTACTGGTATACGGACTTTGGCAGAGCCAATTTATCACCGCTTTTATCGGATTCTTTGTATTTACAACTGCGACGGGCGAATACCGTTCTGTAAAATGGGAAACTGCGCTAAATCAATATTTTGTTAAAGACATTTTGCAAAGTCAATTCAAATATCTAACCCCAGAAAATTCTTTATCCGAAGCGATTGCGCTGCTCGAAATGAATAACAACCAGTCCTTTCTCATCATCGATCCCCATTCCCACAAAGTAGTAGGTGCTGTCGAAACTAAAACACTGAAAGCAAATTCGAAAAAAAACCCACCAGGTACCCTGTTGTCGGAAATAGCCCGGCCCCTTCCAGCTATCTTAAACCCTGAAGACTCTCTCAGAGTCGCTTACCATAAAATGCAACAAACTCAAATAAGTATCCTTCCGGTAATAGAGTTCGATGAATTGATCGGAATACTAACAATGAAAGATATCGAACAATTCGTTGGCAAGCTTGGCAAATAATATTTTGCAGACTGGCTTTTTGGCCCATTTTTATTGGTGTTGAAAAATATTTTCAAAAGATTTTCCACAGTAGTGAATCTTTTGTTTTTATAAGTTGTTTTTCATTCAAAAAGTATTGCAAATGGGTATGTTTTCTTAAATGCTTCATTTAGAATCGTTTTATAAAGTGATAGTGTAAAAATGCCACAAACTTTTCTGGAGAAAAAGTAAAAAAATTTAACGCATACTTAACAAACTTCAGGGGAGGGTGTGTGTTTATCCACATTTTACGCTGGAATATTCCACAATCGTGGAAAACCACTCTGTTTTCCCTAACCTTGAATTTACATTACATTTGCGATCCCAAATTTTTTCTGCTTTGACCACCGATCATTTTAATTAATACTACCGGACATGGACGATTCTTTACAAAAAATAGCCAAAAAGAGAAATTATTCGAAGAAGCGCAACGAAGACCTGTCGAATTATGTGTTTGGTAAAGTTCAGCCTCAAGCCTTACCATTGGAAGAAGCTGTTTTAGGAGCTTTAATGCTGGACAAGGATGCACTGGCGGTTGTTTTGGATATTTTGCGCGCGGATAGCTTTTATTTAGAAAGCCATCAGATGATTTTTAAGGCTATGCTCCGCTTATTCGAACGGTCGAAACCGATCGACTTGCTGACGGTGATGGAAGAATTGAAAAAAAGCGGGGAGCTAGAGCTGGTGGGTGGGCCGTCATATTTAGCGGAATTGACGGAGCGCGTGGCATCGGCAGCGAATATAGAATACCACGCCCGGATTATTGCCCAGAAATTTATTCAGAGAGAACTCATCCGGGTGTCTACCCAGATCATCAAGGATGCATACGAAGATACCACTGATGTTTTTGAACTGTTGGATACGGCTGAGCAGGGCTTGTTTTCGATCGCACAGCAAAATATGAGTCGCGGCTACGAAAGTATGGGCGGCCTTTCAACCAAGTTATTGAAACAACTGGAAGAGCTTAAGCAACGCGAAGATGGGCTCACTGGTGTTCCAACCGGGTTTACTGAGCTGGACCGCCTTACTTCCGGCTGGCAATCCTCCGATCTTATTATCGTTGCGGCCCGTCCCGGTATGGGTAAAACATCTTTTGTTTTGTCTTTGGCCAAAAATGCCGCTGCTGACTTTGGTAAACCCGTTGCGGTATTTTCGCTGGAAATGTCGAATGTGCAGTTAGCGACGAGAATCATTTCTATGCAAGCCGAGATTTCCGGTAGTAAAATGAGGAATGGCCAATTGGAAGATTACGAATGGCAGCAACTCCACACCGCTATTGAACGCATCAGCGAAGCCCCGATCTACATTGACGATACTCCCGGTATTAACATCTTTGAATTGCGGGCCAAGTGCCGACGAATGAAAATGCAACACGATATTCAGCTCATTATTATCGATTATCTACAATTAATGAGTGGTGGTGGTGATAATAACCGGGGTAACCGGGAGCAGGAGATTAGCGCTATTTCAAGGGCACTCAAAGGATTGGCTAAGGAGCTTGAAGTGCCGGTCATTGCACTTTCGCAGTTGAGCCGTGCAGTGGAAGTTCGGGGTGGTACCAAGCGGCCGCAGTTGTCTGATTTACGTGAATCCGGCGCGATCGAGCAGGATGCAGACATCGTTTCCTTCATATACAGACCAGAATATTACGACATCCTGGAAGACGAGGAAGGGATGTCCCTCAAGGGCATCGCTGAGATCATCGTAGCCAAACACCGGAATGGAGCCCTCAAAACAGTTAAACTTAAATTCACCGACGAATTCGCCCGCTTCTCCGATTTAGATGATGACGAATTCGGCAACTTTGTTGATGAAAGCTCCAATTTTGACAACCCCTACAATAATGTGATCACGAAACAATCGAAGATTAATGAGGAGGAGGATATTCCGTTTTAGTAAAGCACTAGGTTAATTTTCAATCATTTTTTTTAATCACCTTCACCATTGCCCGGTATAGTATCGGGGCAGTCTCCGGTCCGACTGAGTTAATCTCTCCGTAGGGGGCTTTCTCATAATCGTAGATATAAGGGGCCTCTTCATCCCATTCACTTTTGGGGATGATGTAACCGATCATATCATTGGAAAGGCCGACCGTGAATTTGTATTTGCCCGGCATCAGATCTCGTAAGGGTGGAACTTCTATTGGCGGGCCATTGAAATCCCGTCCGGTTGGTTCCTCAATACCGCCATTGATAATCTCAGGATAGATCTCCCCGGGCTGGTGTAAAAAACTGGCGGGCCCTAACTGCCAGAAGCAGACTTCT
Source organism: uncultured Saprospiraceae bacterium (assembly GCA_964533785.1). Taxonomy (GTDB): domain Bacteria; phylum Bacteroidota; class Bacteroidia; order Chitinophagales; family Saprospiraceae; genus JANQRV01. The sequence goes on from CAZHNG010000304.1 coordinate 5,521, forward strand.
GAGCGGATCTTCATCCAGCCCGAAAAGCCTCGTTCAAAAATACCCAGAAAAGCACCAAGGCGGTAAAGAGGATTAGTCATGGGTAATGTTACGGACTGAGCCCGCAACTCAATACTACCATTGGCGATCTCATCGTAATCCTGCAGCGCTTTTAAGCTCAATAATGCTAACCGGTCACCCTGTGCTTTGGCTTTTGGAAAGGTGGGTTCGAAATAAGTCGTATCGCCGAAAAGCGAGGTAATACCCATATCGGGAGAAGTGGTCATTAAGCCGCCGATGGCACCATTGACGAATACCGTAGTACCTCCTAGCCCCTCAGCAAATACAGAATCCCGTTCCACTACCCCCTTTTCTATACCTTCACGGAAGTAATGGACAAAGTCAGAAGTGATCAAAAGGTTTTTGTTCCATAGGGTCTCGGGATGATTGGACCATTGCACTAAAGTGCCCAGGGTAGTGTCAGTTTCCAGATCAATCGCCTGCATCAAATGGATGGCAGGGTCCATGACGATCGGTTTGCGGCTGTCTTCTACCAGATTCTGAGCGCCATCGGCATCCATCGCAAATCGGAGTTTGGCCGGGCGTATACGACTGGCGGCCTGGTCAATCGATTTGGCAGATTGTTCTACTAAATATTGAATATATTGCTTGTTGAGACCACTTTTGAATTCACTCTCCCCCCACATACCAATTACGTCGGGACCTTCGTGGGTATGACTACTACACACAATGACATAGTCGATACCGGCCTGTTCACTCACCGCCTGTCTGATACGGATAACATCATCAGCTCCCAAACCGATACAGTCTAAAGAGACAAGCGCTAGCCGGGTGTTGCCGTCATCGATCACTATCGATCGGGCCCACAACTCATCGTGTATGCCCTGGGCCGGACGGTTGTTTTGAAAGCCGGCGATCCAAACGCGATCAAACCGACCATTATCGTTTTTATCTTCAAAAGTATCCCCATCGTCCGGGTTGTATTGGGCATCTCCGTTAGCATCAATCCACGTATCAGGTACCTCTGGTGTGATAGTGAATGCCGCAAAACCAACTTTTAGTTGTTGAGGAGTAGAGGCTTCGATGTTCAGATTCACCTCATAACCAGGAAACCGGTCCCGTACCCGCCAGTAGATGATCGTCGCACCTACAACAACTATAACAAGCAATAAAAGACCTGCACGTTTTAACCATTTGATCATAGCTGGTACATTTTATGGTAAAATTAGAAAAAAGCTGACAATCCGTTGATAATAATAAGGGGGTAGGATAGCCCCGCACCAATAAAAACGTCAACCCGAATAATTTTTATTAACCGCTATGACTCCGGAAGTCTTTTGTAGTGATATTAATCATCTCAACTGAGATGCGCATTTTATAAATTAGGCAGAAACCAACTAAATATGACCAAAAAAAGAGTTCTGATCATGGGGGCAGCCGGCCGTGATTTTCACAATTTCAATACAGTATTCCGCGACAATGAACAATACGAAGTCGTTGCTTTTTCGGCAGCACAGATCCCTAATATTCTCAACCGCAAATACCCGGCTTCCTTAGCGGGAAAGTTATATCCCCACGGAATTCCAATTTACGACGAAAAAGATCTGTCAAAACTCATCAAAGAGTTTGAAATTGATGATGTCGTTTTTTCTTATTCAGATATTTCTTACGACGATTTAATGCACAAATGTGCGTTGGTCAATACGGCTGGCGCAAATTTCGTTTTACTGGGTCGTAAAGATACTTCAATCAAAAGCACCAAACCCTTGATCAGTATTGGGGCTACTCGGACGGGATGCGGTAAAAGCCAGACCGCACGTCGGTTGATCGAGATCCTGATTGAAGAAGGGTTGAGGGTAGTAGCCATCCGGCATCCCATGCCTTACGGTGATCTTGACGCCCAGAAGGTACAGCGGTATGCCAGTTTGGAAGATCTAATTAAGTACGATTGTACCATTGAGGAAATGGAAGAATACGAACCCCATATTGTGCGGGGGAATGTTATTTATGCAGGTGTAGATTACGAAGCCATCCTACGTGCCGCGGAAAATGATCCCGATGGCTGCGATGTCATTGTTTGGGATGGTGGGAATAACGATTTCCCATTTTACATTCCCGATCTGCACATCACCGTAACGGATCCGCACCGTGCAGGTCATGGTATGTCTTATTATCCCGGCGAGGTAACCTTGCGGATGTCCAATGTGGTGATCATTAATAAAATTGACAGCGGGCACCCGGATGATATCACGAAGATTAGAAAAACGGTTGCTGAAACCGTTCCCCAAGCAATAGTGATCGAGGCTGCTTCACCCATTAGTGTTGCAGACCCTACCGTGATTCGAGGCAAAAAAGTCTTGGTGGTTGAGGATGGGCCTACTCTTACCCATGGCGGAATGAAAATTGGAGCAGGTACTTTAGCGGCTGAAAAATTCGGAGCCGAGGAACTGGTTGACCCACGACCTTTCCTCGTAGGGCAACTGCAAGATACTTTTCGGGATTATCCTGATATCGGGACACTACTTCCCGCAATGGGATACGGTGATGAACAACTTCGCGACCTCGAGGCTACGATAAATGACTGTGATTGTGATTCAGTCATCATTGGTACACCCATCGATCTGAAACGGGTGATCAATATAAAAAAACCAAGCACGCGGGTGTTTTACAACCTGCAATCTATTGGTGAACCAAATTTAGAAGGTGTGGTCAAAGAGTTTCTCTTGTCTTACTTAAGTTAGCAGATCTATTTCATCATTACTTATTTAATTTGGACTTTTGACGCTAGACACTAGACACTAGACACTAGACGCTAGATTTTAGA
>CAZHNG010000305.1:0-7172 GCA_964533785.1 uncultured Saprospiraceae bacterium
TTTTGCGGTTGGGAATGGGATCGAACTTGCCGAAAGTAGCATCCCACCCGCTGGCGTATACCCTGGCCAATAGCTCATACTCACCGGGATCGTAATTGTCGGGTTTGGGAAAAGGAACCCGGTTGTCGGGATGATTACTCAAACACATGCGGAAACAGTAAGCTTGAATTTTTTTGTCACCTTCCCCTTTTTTGCCGGGGTCTTCACCACTAACGCGCGGCAACAGGCCGCTGGAAGGATCACCCGGTACAACATACGGGCTGATGTCGGCCTCGAACCAGTGCTTGTGGTGAAGAACGCCCACCTGTACGCCGTTCCATTCTTCGCCGTAGACGCTGTTGGCTTCTCGGCCGACGTGATAACGCACCCCGGCTGTGGCCATCAAGTCACCTTCATAGGTTGCGTCGATAAACATTTTCCCGGAATATTTCTGGCCGCTCAGCGTAGTTATGGAGGCGATGCGTCCATCTTTCATGACGACGCCGTTTTCGCGGTCGAGCCATTCGTCGCGATAGACGGTTATGTCGTACTCTTCGATAAAGTCTTCGAAGGCTTGTTCGGCAGCGTGCGGCTCGAAGATCCACATAGTGCGCAGGTCGCCGTCGATGGCGGGCGTCCCTTGGCCTTTATTACCGTATTCCGACCGTTCCTGCCATTCCCAGGCTTCATCGTCCTGGTAGTGCTGGTAAATCTTTTGGTAAAATTCGCGGGAAAGACCGCCGATGACGCTCTTATCGCCGGTATCGGTATAACCGAGGCCGCCCGCCGATAAGCCGCCCAAATGAACATCGGGAGATACCATAATGACGGATTTGTCCATTCTTGCCGCCTGGACAGCCGCAGTGACTGCTGCCGACGTTCCGCCGTAAATGATAATATCTGCACTTAGGCCGTCACTGTCCGGGTCCTCCGATTGCGGAGCACAGGCAAATAGTACCGATAAGAAAAGTAACAATAGTGAATTATAAATTTTCATTAGACGTTGTTTATGGTTTTCGTTTAAATAATTGTTGTATCAATAGGGATTAAAGGGCAAAATAGCAGCGTACTCGGCAGGTACCTCCCGATTCGCTAAGGGATTTTCACGCAACTCTTTTTGGATGAGCTTGACGGGAACATCCTGGACCCTTCGGTCCCGCTGAATGGCCAGATAAGCAGCGACGCCGGCTGCCTGGCCCAAAGCCATGAACACCGGTTCCATTCGCAACGATCCGTAAGCAGCATGGGATGAAGACACACAGACGGGTACCACCAAGTTATGAATTTCTTCGCGCTTGGGCACTATCGACCGGTAAGAAATTAAGTAGGGATCAAAACCGTGGACCGATATATTGCCTTCATTTTCGACGTGGCCTTCCACCACTACCCGTTGCACGACGTGCGAGTCGAGGGCGTAGCCTCCCTTGGCGATACCGTCGGTAACGGGCCGCTCGCCGATACATTCGTGTTCGGTCATTACAAAATCGCTGACCATCCGCCGCGCTTCGCGGATATAAAGCTGGTGGGGCCACCCTTTCGTATCCAGAAATTCATCGCGGCAATACCCCCAGGATTCGGTTTCTTTTCGAATAGGTGCGGGTATGCGTTCATCGGTAGCCAAAAACCACCACAGACCCTGCTGGTATTTCTTGTGTTCGTTCCAAATATGGGAGCGGGTGTGGTAATCCCCATCCGGATAATCGTAATTGCCACCGACATAATTTGCGGAAAATCCTACTAATCCGTAGTTATTGATATCGGTTTTTCCGTTCGGCATTCTGGAAATAATGAAACCGTTTCTCAATCGCTCCCATGGTTTTAACTTTTGGAGGCGTGCCAACAACTCGTAGCGGCCGGGATCATAGCCCTCAGGCTCGCTCAGCGGGATCTGGTTGTCTTTGTTTTGGGTGAGGCACAACCGGAAGCAATAGGCCTGAATTTTTTTATCGCCGCTGCCGACCGGAGCATGACCGATGCCGTTCACTTCGGGCAATAGCCCGCTGGAAGGCTTACCCGGAATGATATAGGGATCAACGTCGGCGCCCCATTCGCGCGTCCTTTTGGTTTGCCCGTAGGGGCCCGCCTCCCGGCCCGGTATGACGCCGTTGTATTTTTCGTTGTATACGTTGTTGTTTTCCCGGCCCGTAGTATAACTCACGCCGGCTCTAGCCATCAAATCTCCTTCGTAAGTAGCATCGATAAACTGGTGCGCTTCGATGGTAATGACGTCGTTCAGGGCAGGACTGCTGTACTCCAAATCGATAGATCGAATGCGGCCGCCCCGGACATGCGCGCCAACGATGCGACGGGAAAAGAGTATTTCTACCCCTGCTTCATCGAGGTACTGTTTGAAAATGGCTTCGGCCACATGCGGCTCAAATGTATAAGCAGGCCCCTCCTGCCCGTAATACCGCCCGATGCGAATGTAAAACTCCTGGGACAAACCCGTTATGTAGCTGTCCTGGCCGCCGGTATCGGTCCTGCCGAGCCCTCCCGAAGTCATACCTCCCAAATGGCGGCCCGGTTCGATCAACAGTACATCCAAGCCGTACATTCTTGCCGTATAAGCAGCTATGACGCCCGCTGACGTCGCTCCGTAAACCACTAAATCGCCGTTCAATGTTCCTTTTTGATTGGCCGTTTTATTCGACAATTTCTTCATGGAGGCCCGGGACGAGGAATTCCCCCTTACTGAAGAAAGAGGACCTAAAAACGCAACGGGGAGGGTCCAGGATAGGCCTTTTATGAAGTTTCTTCGTGCTTTGTTGGTTTTTTCGTTTTTCATGTTCTGTTAGTGTTTAGGCCTTTGTGGGGTTGGAGACTTGGAGACTGAGAGACATTGAGACTTGGAGATTTTGAGATTTGGAGACATTGAGACATTGAGATTTTGAGACATTGAGACTTGGAGATTTTGAGATTTGGAGACATTGAGACATTGAGATTTTGAGACATTGAGACTTGGAGACTTGGAGATTTGGGGATTGTGGCAAGAGAAATTTTTTAGGGTTAATTTCTGGGTTTTACCTCCCATCTCAACCTCTTAGTCTAGTCGTCTCAACATCTCTCAGTCTCTCAGTCTCTCAGTCTCATCGTCTCAACATCTCTCAGTCTCTCAGTCTCCCAGTCCCTCAGTCTCATCGTCTCCCAGTCTCAACATCTCATCGTCTCTCAGTCTCAACATCTCCCAGTCTCTCAGTCTCAACATCTCTCAGTCTCAACATCTCTCAGTCTCATCGTCTCTCAGTCTCATCGTCTCTCAGTCTCATCGTCTCAAAGTCTCTCAGTCTCAACATCTCAAAGTCTCATCGTCTCCCAGTCTCTTAGTCTCAAAGTCTCTCTGTCTCCCAGTCTCCCAGTCTCACCGGCCATGAAAACTACGAAAGCGGAACCCCCAAGTTCCCTTTAATCCTGCCTTTCCAGTTACCATCAGCTTTGGTCTGTCCTTCTAACTGTCCGTTTTCTTTCAATTTTAATTTATAATGATCGATACCGATGATGCTGTGTGGGTCCTCTTTTCTATATCCTTTCATTAATAATTCGCGGGAAGTGGGATTAAAAGTTCCCCGCACGTATTCCTTGGCAGATTTACCAATTTTATCCTTGTAATAGGCCTTACTCATGATTGATTTTTCGTGGCACTTCAGGATGGTCCAGTCAAAATAGCCTTCCACCTGATTGTTCTCTTTGAATTCCAGATGCAAATCGAATTCGAAGACGTAAGTAGTATTGATTTTAGTCCAGGCGCCGTGAAAGTGTTTCATTTGGGAAATTCCCTCGTAAGGCAACAATGAAGCCGCTAACAGAATTGAGAAAAATAGGTTTTTAAGCATATGATGTTATTTTCTTAAAGAACGAAGGCCGCCGCCCCTATATTCTGATGCCGATGGACCAAGTACCATAATATCACCGGTCATTCCTCAAAGGAGACTTCATCATTCAATAGATTCTTCAATCTGTTTTGCAGCTGCTGAACCACTTCCGGATGTTGTTCATAAAGATTCTCACTTTCCGTTTCATCTACGGTCAGGTCATACAGCTCACCCGGCGGGTCGTCAGGGCCGTCCGGTTCATAATTCCCTAAGCCAATGTATTTCCATTTTCCTTTAATGATGCCGTAGAGCTTTCCACTCGACTGGACGATAATTTCTTCCCGGATTTCGTTGTCGTCGCCTTCTAATACGGGAAGGACATTGCGGCTATCCACGGCTGTTCCTCCCGCCAGGTCATAATCAATCACGGCAGCCATGGTACGGATTACGTCGTTGAGTCCAATCATTTTATCACTGACTTTCCCGGCCGGAAAGCGGGCCGGCCAGCGCGCCAGGAAGGGCGTACGCACCCCTCCTTCATAGATAGACCATTTGGTACCCCTTAAAGGCCGGTTGGGTTGGTGCCGGTAAGTCAATTCATCGGTTTTACCAACACTACCGGGACTGTTTTTGGCGTCGGTCATATCGATCTCACTACTCGTCAATTCGAATTGGGAGCCGTTATCGCTGGCAAACAATACGATGGTGTTATCGGCCATATTCATACTATCCAGGGCAATTAATAATTTACCGATGTAATAGTCCAGTTCGTGTACGTAATCGCCGTATAATCCTGCCTTTGTCTTGCCCTTGAATGCCTCGCTAACGGCCAGGGGAATATGGGGAACGTAGGGAGAAAAATACAAGAAGAAAGGCTGGTTGTCGTTCTTAGCGTTATGTTGCTGCAAAAAATCGAGCGTCTTAGCGGTTATGTGTGGTAAATAATCCGCCAGGGGAATCACTTCGATGTGTTCTTTATTGGGGGCAGCTTCGATGGTATACAAATCATGACCGATGGCGCCGGTAACCGCATTATCGTCCAATATCCAGCACTCGCTGGCACAACTGAAGCCATACCAACGGTCGAAGCCGTGATCGAGGGGACCATCGCTCACGGGCTTGCTGAGGTCCAGGTTGGCGCCGTTATCGTCCGCGCGAAATTGGCCATAGCCGGCGGGTTTTTTGCCGTCCAGGGTAGGAAAAAGCGTGCCGAGGTGCCACTTTCCGAAGCCGGCCGTTCGGTATCCGGCCCTTTGCAGCATTTCGGGCAAGGTCATGATATCCGCTTCGATCATGGACCGCTCGTAATTGCGCATAACACCGGTTTTTCGCCAACTCCTCCACGGATAACGGCCTGTCATCAAAGCGTAGCGCGTCGGCGAACATACCGATACCGGACAATAAGCACGGGTGAGGCGAACGCCTTGGGTGGCCAACCGGTCGAGATTGGGCGTTGGTACCAGTGATTCGGCATTGTAGCACCCCAGATCGCCGTAACCGAGATCATCGGCCAATATGATAACCACATTGGGAGGATCGGCCTGTTGAGGCGTTTGGCAGGAAAACAATCCCATCAGGCTTATTACGGCCAATGCTACGGCGCCACTTTTTATGAAAAATCGAATATTTGACATTTGCTGAATATTTGTTTTTACTTGAGGAAAAAAGCCGACCGATCTTCATAGCTTCACTCTCCATGACTCATTAACTTTTTCACCAATAACTTTTCCATGGGATCATCCGATTGATCATAATACCTTTTGGCATCAACGAGAATCTCCTCAACAATTTTTTGGGATAAGAGCCTGTTGAGAATATCCCTTTTTTTGGCGATAGTCACTCCTTTAAACAGTTCCCACAATTGTCTTTGCACCGGCACAGCACTGACATCCACCAATTCCAAAGCCTCGTAGGCAAGATATTGATCACCCAAAAGTATGATATTCATTATGAGCGATTGGGTAGTTGCATCAATGTCCGAAGCATCGGCATTTTCTATAGCCCACCCCCAGTAACTCGCTCTTTCGCTCGCCAAAAAATCGGAAATACCCAACTTATTTCTACGGACCAAACCCATAGTATAATCCTGTAAATTCTGTATAATTCCTTGATCGTGCACAAACTCCCATAACGTATAAATGGTATATAAAGCTCCGGGAATGTTATCCTGCTGGCGAACAAAAGGAGCCGTAGCCCCCGTGTAAGCATCGATATTACTGTCTACCAGCATTTTAGTGCTATCGACGATCAACTCACTAATGGAATAGCGCGACAGGGGCCATTGGGGGTCGCCAAGTATGCGCTCCAGCTTTTGGTAGTCAGCGGCGGCAAAATGCTCGTGATCCATTTTCGTCAATACCCGGTTGGGCGGTAACTCAAAAGCCAAATAGGTACCCGCCAAATCCCAATAAATTTTAATGGCCACCAAGTAACATTGGCCCGATTCACAAACAGGGGTAATCAATTTCGTATAATAAAACTTCGGTGTATCGTTCCCGGTAAAAGTAATTTTCACATCGTACGAAAAAGTATCTGTTTTGGAATATTCGAAGGCCGATTGATGAATGGATCGTTCGGCAGCATAATTCAGGTTGTTGATTTCCAGCTTTATTTGAGAAAAAACAACCGAAGGAACGAACAGGCACGAAACAAGCATTAAAAGCTTAAGCCTACCTCGTAAACATTTCCATATTGTGTCCAAATCGGTTTCAGGCACGGGTCATTTCTTTACTTAACGAATCCTGAGGCAAGTTGGCCTTCCACTTGCGCAAAGTAGTTACCAGCTGCTTGGTATCTAAATCATTGGCCGGCTGTCCCGTTTTTATGGATTGTACGGCGGCGGTTCCGGCGGCTTGTCCCATCATGGAGGCAGCCGGTTGCACGCGAATGGAACCGTGGACTTTTACATCGCTCGAATTGCACCTTCCGGCCACCCATAGGTTTGACCACCCTTTCGGCACTAATATCGAATAAGGAATACCGAAATATTCTCCCGGCTTCAATCTACCGGTTTCGCGGTAGGCCTTTTTATAGCGATTAAACTCCTCGATCGAGTCATCGTAGGCATGAATATCTACAGCTTTATTGAAAATTCCAATTTGATCCGGAAATTCCCTCTTGGAAATGTAATCATTAAAAGTGAGTTCGTATTCACCGACGATGCGCCTCGATTCGCGGACGCCCATCACCGAAGCCGTAGTGGCGTGTTCCATGTTTTCAAAACCGGGAACGTATTTGCGGTAAAAGGATAGGTACTCCTGAGCAATTTTCCGGCCCAGCATCATGCCGTTGGTGAGGCTTTCGCACCTTAGAGCGTTTAAGTTGAAGACGTGACCACCATTCAAATACCCCATTGTTTTACTAATCGGGGACATGCCGGGCAGA
>CAZHNG010000305.1:7182-8222 GCA_964533785.1 uncultured Saprospiraceae bacterium
GCAGATGTCGATCAGTATGGGTAAAATGCCCCTCTTCAATGGCTTTAAGGAGAATGGGATGCTCTGTACCCACTCGCTTGGCATTTTCCCAATCGATATTGGTAAAATACGAACAAAGGGTAGCCGGCATAATATTGGGAGTATCCCTTCCGGCTTCGCGAAAATCGGCGCCGCATAGATCGGCAAGAATGGCATCACCCGTACAATCGATGAATGTTTTTGCTTTTACATATCGAAAACCTTCTACATTATTAATGATAAGGCCATTCACTTTTTGGGTTCGAGCGTCTACATCGGCATCCACCACCCGCGTAAAAAATCGCACTTCCACGCCGGCATCGACGACAAACTCATCCAGCATTAACTTGAGTCCTTCAGACTGGAAGGTCGTCCAATGGTGGTAAGCCTTGGTATATACTTCGGGTTTTTCGCGCGGCCCCAAGAAACCTTTTTTGTACATGGTATCGACCAACTCACGCATAAAACCACCCACCAACATTTCATCGCCATTGCTCATGGGATCGAAAGCCGTCACCAATCCCGAGGTACCCATACCGCCCAGGCATCCCGTTGCTTCAACTAAGAGGACCTTGGCGCCCAACCTGCCCGCACATACGGCCGCAGCCGACCCTGCCGGGCCGCCGCCGGCAATTATCAAATCATAATTGTCTTCAACGGGAATGTTGCGTGAAAAATGATAGGTTTCTTCGTATTCTTTCTCCGGATGAGCTCCTCCCCTTCCGGTGGATAGCATAGCCACTCCGGCTACTCCAAGAGCGGAATTTTGGATAAAATTGCGACGGGATTGTTTTTTCATGGCGAATGGTTTTTATAGTGAAAAAGGGCAGCAGGGCAGCAGGGCAGTGGCATGGTGGTTTTGGTTTGGGAAGCTTTCATTATTCTTGTTAAGGGCGCTGCCCGAAGCAGCGCCCTTAATCAACATCAGCACACAAATAAGGTATTTAATGCCTACCGCCAACCGCCAACCGCAATACCGCAATACCGCATACCGCAATACCGCCTACCGCTCCCCCGATCTA
>CAZHNG010000306.1:0-8188 GCA_964533785.1 uncultured Saprospiraceae bacterium
GTTTATTACAGATGCTTGTACTACATCCGATCGTTGTACATCAAAATCGGGCTGCCCCCCCTAAAGGTAGGCTGTTCAGTCTGATGAGATACCTGCACAAGCACTTTTGCATTGCTTAGAAGGTAGGAGGCACTTTCAAAGTACCTCCTACATTTCGGTTACAATATATCACCAGCATTCCTTTAGCAAATAGATACTGGTGCATAAAATCAATCAAACTGAACACACTGGGCCTAAAGGTATTCAACTTAGGTAACCACGATTCTTCAAATGATGCCTAACCATCATACCCCCAGCAACCCAAAAAAGCAAAGTCGAAAGAATCATCTTAATATTCCAATTTAATAGACCAACCACTAATATTACGAGAAGCAACGCTCCTAGTCCAACAAAACCAATAATTGTCAGCACCAAACTGGGGCGCTTTTGAAACAATGAAATGATTAAAACAATTTGTCCTAATAACGGCAGTAAAGTAATGGGATGTACTACAGATGCCGGATCTGTAAATAGCTTCACCAATACATCATACGCCCCTTGAAACAGGAACATACTTTGATCTTCCCCCCATTCCAAATACCCCAGCAAAGAGGTTAGGATTAGGCCAAGATTATAGCGTTTCCCCTTCATTTGGACGGTCATAATAGTGGGATTCAATGATTAAAAAGTCTTTATAAATTAATGCTTTTAAAGTAAATGTTCATCATCAAGTATACTATCACACCTACACCCACTCCGCCAATAACCGGTGAAAATGATGCACTCCTTGCTCCCGCTTCACCGAAAACCGGCCGGTATTGTAAAACCGCGATTGCAGCCCTTTATGCACGCCCTCCACTACAAACTCATCTTCCCGCTCCACCTTATCCAACAAGGCACCTGCTCCTTTACCCAGTTTCTTTTCATCGTAAACATAAGTGCGAAAAGAAACCCGGGTTTTATTGATCGATACAGGTTTTACAACATTCACCGACAAGCCCCAGGGATAAAAATTAAACATCATATTTGGGAAAATCCAGTAGTAATAGGCGGCTACATTTTTACCGTGATCGATGTGGCCTTCCGGCAAATTGAAAACATGCTCCCCTCCTTCCGCGTAGCCGATCTGCAAATTGACGTACTTGTACACTTCAGTTGTGTAGCTGCCGTAATCCAGCGCATTATTCAAATCGCTATGTACAAAAGGGATATGAAACCCTTCCAGGTAGTTGTCGCAATAAAGCGCCCAGTGGCAATTTACCAGGTAGTCTTTGTGCATTTTTGGTTCTGTCTTAAACTCTTCCAGCGGTAAAAAGCCAATGCGCTCCAACATCACGTACAGGATATCCGAAAACGGGAAAGTACCATCCAAGCCCACGAACAAATGAGGTCCCAACTGACCGATATCAAATTGATGCAAGTGATCGCAAGGTCTGGGGAAATGCTCCACTTCCTTAAACTCAGGCATAAATTGCAACTGCCCGTCGAGCCCCCACCGGCGTCCGTGGTAACCACAAGTCAACCGGGACAATAGCCCGGGATGATGCACGATAATATTTCCCCTGTGCGTACAAACGTTAGAAAAACAGCGAACCTGAGTGTTTGGGTCTTTAACCAATACAATCGGTTCTGTAAGAAAGTGATCCAATAAAGTCATAGGATAAACACTGCCGGTTAGCGGCAACAGGTCGCGTTCGTCTCCCAGCCACTGCCAGGATTTTGCGAAGATCTTTTCTTTCATCAGTTCAAACACTTCCTCGCTGCGGTAAAAAGAGGCCGGAAGTGTCTCTGCTATTGCTATATCGGGATCGACGTAATATTTTTCCATAGTATATGACGATTCAATTTCAATTAATTGGGTTAAGAAAAAACCCTATGCACTCGGGTTAAAAACTAAAATCCCTACTATTCATTCGAATACCTCTTACGCAGAAAATATACCGGAACCCCAACCACCAGCAACAAAAAACCAAGCCCGATCACCTCCAAACCACAACCGATCATAATCCACACCGCAAATAAGATCGCACCTACCGAAATGAGGATATTCCGGTGGAAAACGGATTTTCCTTCCCCTTTCAATAACAACACCAGGGTAGCCGCCGACATTAAAAAGGGTAACAATACCGAAAGCGTAGATAGGGTTATCATAAATGAATAAGCCTCAACCAGGGTACTACTAAAATTAAACAAAATCAAAATAGAAGCCAAAACACTGGAAAGGATAATACTCAGATACGGGGCCCCATTTTTATTTTCCCTTCCGAAAAAAGAAGGAAAAAGTTTATCCTCTGCTATGGCAAACGGAATCTGGCCCTGCATTAAGATCCAGCCATTTAAGGCACCCATTGTAGCAATAATGGCACCGGCGGCAATAATGTATTTTGCCGGCTCACCCCAAAACCGGGAAGCCGCATCCGCAAAAGGGGCATTAGATTGCATCAATTCCGCCGGCGGTACCAATCCTAAAATGGCCACGAAGCTTATCAGGTAAAGAAATATGGTAAAAACAGTGCCGACAACGGTTGCCCGCCTGACATTCTTTTCCGGATCCTTGATCTTTTTACTGGGTATAGTCGCACTTTCCATACCCAGGTAAGCAAACAAGGTCAACATGGTGGTGGTCGTAATAGCTGCAAAGTCGGAAGTGCCACTAATATTGAAGGCCCCAATATTTTCGATCTTAAAATAAAAGATGCCAATTAAACCCACCAATAGGATCGGGATAACCTTCAGAATGGTAGTCAGCACCTGAACGAAAGCAATGGTTTGCAGTTGTTTTAAATTGATCCAACTGAAAAACCAGATAAAAAATAAGGCCGTAAAACTAGCAGCTAACGCATTACCTTTCAAAAAAGGAAGAAAAACCTCCAGGTATCCAACGATGGCCACCGCAATTGCCGCATTCGTACACCATATAGAGATCCAATACCCCCAGGCTACCAAAAAAGCAGGAAAATCACCAAACCCCATCCGGGTATATACATATGGCCCACCAATGGTCTGTGGGGCGTATTTTCCCAATTGTCCAAATACGACAGCAAAAAATACGGCCCCGATGGAAGAAAACACCCAACCAAGGATACTGATACTGCCGAATACAGCAAGGGAGGCCGGTAACAAGAACACACCGGAGCCAACCATATTGCCGACCACTAAAGCGGTTCCTCCCCAAAAGCCTATTTTATTTTCCGGTGAAGCCATGTGTTAGCAAGATAGGAAAATATGAAAGGCAATGGTAAGAAGTCTGGTACTATTATTTGGTCAATCCAACCCGATTATGGTTTCACCTCCACATATTTCTCAAACCACTCCAGTATTCGTGGCGACACTTCCATCAGCAGCTTAGGTTCCCGGGGGCCGTGCGGAGTCCTTGGCAAAACCAGCATTTCCGAGGGCACTCCCCGGCGCTGTAAGGCTACGTAAAACTCCTGTCCCTGTGTGAAGGGCACCCTCAAGTCATTGGCACCGTGAATCACCTGCGTTGGAGTCGTAACCTCTTTGATACGGTACATCGCCGAGTGCTTTTCGTATCTCTCGTAGTCGTCCCAAAATTCAGTGCCCATGTGCCCTACCAGGTAATCGGGAATATCAGTTGTCGTCGTCATACTGATCAAATTAGGTAACCCGGCGCCCATACTAGCCGCTTTGAATCGATTCGTTCGCGTCACCAAAAAACTCGTCAAATAGCCCCCGTAACTCCAACCCATAACGGCCATCTTATCTTCATCACCAATCCCCATTTCGATCACCTTATCTACGCCACTCATTACATCCTCGTAATCACCGTAGCCCCAGTCCTGAAAATTGGCGTAACGAAATTCTTTACCGTAACCGGTACTTCCCCGCGGATTGGGCCTAAGGACGGCAAAACCTTGTTCTGCAAAATATTGGTTATGGTATATACTTGGGTTGCCGGTAAATGACTGGGTAAATACACCGGCAGGCCCCCCGTGGATCTGTAGAACAACGGGATATTTTTCTCCTGCTTCGTAACCAACCGGATAGGTTAAGAGCCCTTCTATTTCCAACCCGTCTTTAGACTTCCAGGTGATCACTTCCGTCTTACCCATTTCCGGAAATTTCAGATCACTGTTAATATTACTGACCGGTTTGGCACCATAACCATTGGTTTGAGCAACGTAAACCTCTGCCGGTTGATCCATCGTTTGGTAGACGTAAGCCATTTTGTTATTCTTAGTATCGAAAACTACACTGGTGCTGTTCCCCCGGCGTGCGGTAATAATCTCCGCCACCTCACCACTTTCCTTATCGACGGGGACTTTCATGGCGACGTAGGACGTATGGTAGGGTTCGGAAACAAAAACGCTATTGCCGTCGTCACTCCACCCCAAAAAAGAAGAGCTGCGGTTGGGAGTATGAGGCAGGGCTTTGGGCGTTCCTCCGGAAGCTGGAACGACGTATAGGTCGTTCAGGCCAATTGGCTCCGGTTGATCGCCCGTTGACTGATAGGCAATCCACTGGCCATCCGGCGAATATTTAGGATTGCTTTCTACTCCGGCAGTGGTAACCAATTGGGTTACCGCGCCACTGTCGGCCGGCACTATCGCAATATCTCCATTGAGGCGACTGGTATTGATCTTCGGATCGGCCTTATGCGCAAAAGCGATGGTTTTGCCATCGGGCGACCAGTCGTAACCGGTAATGGTAAAATCGCCGCTCGTCAATCGCTGGACTTTTCTTTTGCCGTCCTCTTCTTTTTCCAATTCGATGGTATACAAGTGAGCATGTTTGAAATTTTGATCCACTTCAATTACGTAGCGTTTTTCTTTTTTTGCTTTTTCCTCTTCTTCGGTATCCGGATCAGCTTTCACAAAAGCCATGCGCTTCCCGTCGGGAGCCCATTCAAAAGATTGTATACCGTCTTTTTCTTCCGTGATTTGTTCGGCCTCACCACCCATCAAGCGCATCCTCCAAACCTGATTCTTTTCCGAACGGCTCGATAAAAAGGCCAGGTATTTCCCATCCGGTGAAAATTTAGGCGAAGTACAAGACTTATCACCTCTGGTATATTGTGCGGCATCGCTACCATCCGTTTTAGCTACCCAAATATGGCTCAGGTATTCGGATTTTTCTCCTTCCATCACCGGTTCGCGAACCTCGTAAGCGACGTGCTCACCGTCAGGCGATAAGGTCACCGAAGAAATACTTTTGATTTTCATCATGAATTCCGGTGTCCAGGATAAAGTGTCTTCCTGAGCCTGGACAATGCCTACCGACAGAAGAAACAGGAGTAAAAAAGTCTTTCGTTTCATTTTATAATAATATTAAGTAATGACGAAATAATAAGTCCGCTTTTTTGAGTTGGCTATTTTGGTGCCAAGCTAGGCAAAAAACGTAGGCGATGCAGTGCATCGGCGAGGCTTTTTAACGAAGCTTGGCGCCAAAATAGTCGCTCATAAAATGATGGATTTATTGTTTTGTCATTACTAAGGATTTTACTTTAAAATTGTACGTTGCTTCATGTCATACCGATCCCCCGCTCTTAAAAAATAGAATAATTTTTCTTCATCGGGAAGCTCTTTCATACTACTACCCTCCCTGGACCAAAATGAACCATCATACACCAAAACATAGCTATTTCCCAGCACCTCAAACTCATTACCTTTCACGATCATGGCCGTACCTTCATCAATTCCCACCCCTAACAATTCCGGGCGGTTTTTCAAGATACTGAACATGTCAAACTGCCGGTTGCGCGCTAACACATGCTGGTCAATGGCAATGTTCTTGATGAACCCAAATCCCTCTTCGTGATCTCCCATCATGATCTGATTCGTTTGTGTATCCCCTCTGGCCAAATAAGAGCCCTGAATGGTTGCTCCCGCCGACGAACCACCCATCACTCCGTCTCTTTCTAATATTTCCCAAAACATCTTTTCGGTTTTGGTATCCTTATAAGAATCGACCAATCGCCATTGACGTCCCCCCATAAACCAGACGGCTTTGGCCTCCTTTAAAGGTAATACAAAATCATCAGAATCTGCGGTTTTCCTATCAGTGGTATGCAGGAAGGTGACATTGGTAGCCCCGGCATTTTGAAATAGCTTAACCCCGGCATTTTCGACGGTATATTCTGCCCTACCGCCGGCAGTTGGAATGACTACGATCGGAGCATCGGGTCCCCCGGCCAATTCAATGAATCGTCGAAGAATGGTATCCGGAACATGACCTCCTCCTACAACGACCAATGAACCTCTTTCGGGGCCTACGGTCAGTTTGGCCACCGGCGCTTGATTGTAAGTAAAAGAGGTGATGACCGATGATAGTAAAATGCTTAATTGGAGTACTTTATTTGTCATAATTCAAGGTTGATTTTTTAGTAGAAATCATCTTCTATTTCAAACCCTAAAGCCAGCATCACTTCATCTCTTAACCCACTGTTTCTTTTTGCAAGATCCATGATCAACTGCATTAATTCTGCTTTACTGTAGCGCTCTAATGTAAACTTGATCTTGGCTATATTTCCTTCCTTAAAGGATAACCCTTTTCGTTTATGATCCCTGATGGCTAGTAAAACCGCTACTTTATGCTTACATACCGGCCCCATGTCATAAGGACAATCACAAAAATGCGTAAATAGATTATCTTCCCTATCCAGTCTGATATTTATGCTATACAATTCAGTCCCGAAAACCTGGGCAACGAAGTCATTTGGCTCCGGTTCTTCTAGCTCTACAACAGCGCCATCTGCATAATATTGCTGCCCTCTTTCCAGGATCTTCCCACTGATGATGGTCTCGAAATTCTCGATCGTTACGTGCGTCATTATAATGAGGAATTAAGTAATAATTAATAGACTTGTTCGGCGGGATCATCAAACGGCTACAAGCGGCAAATTTTATACTGCACTTCGTTAATCCCGCAATTTCTGCCCAGATGGGCCCTACGTGGCGGGACGCCGATGCTTAGGCATCGCCTACGTTTTTTGCCTCGTTCAGCATAAAATTTGGCTCCCTTTCGCTCGTTCATGACCCACCGAACAAGTCTAATCAACAAAAACCCTACTCCAATCAGCTTCCGCCGCTAAATAAGCGAATGAAAATGGGTTCCCATCCGAAAGTAGTTTTTGGTAATACTTTTTTGCCTTTATCGTATCCTGTTGATCGTACAAATACCAATTGCCGAGGGCATAATCCAACACATCATCCGCCGAAGAACTGACACCATCCGGTTGGAGATCCGCTTCATCCAGAAGTCCTTTATAAAAAAGACAGGTTTTGTGATAACTCATATTCTCAATAATATCCATGTCTTTTGTTACCGATTGGATAGCGGCCTTGGCTCCTTCCTCCTGGTTTTGTCTTCTGAGGATCATGTATTGCCAATGGCCGCCGGATACTATATTGTCATCGTATTTTTGGGTGACGGTCCGGTTATTAAAGGCGTTTAAGGCATTATCCAGATCATTTTTGAGATAGTAAGCCAATCCCAAATGGTACCAGATATTACTTTGCAGGGTGGTTAAAGGGATATTCTTGGCATTCGGCAATCCATCGGGTTCGACCTGATCGGGTTGACCATTAGTTAAAGCGACGGCTTTCTCAAAGTCGGCGATAGCTTTATCGTATTGCCTGGTAGAAATATAGCGGTGACCACGGTGGCGATATAACCGCGCCTCATCCGGATGAAGCTTGATACCCTGGCTATAAATATCAATGGCTTTTTGATAATGTCCCAGATAAGCGGTTCGCCGGCCGTACCAGATGATGTTATCAATGTTACCAGGATTTTCAGTGTAATCTGCTTCGGCTTTTTGATAATTATCGTAAGCTGTTCCTGGGCTAATTTCGGGACTGTAAAGAGTATCCCCCAATAAAGTAACGGCTTCGATGGTATTCGATAATGCTTTAGTTTGATCCTCTGTGTTCTCCTGCGAAGGTTCATTGGATTGACAGTTAATCATGAAAAGGGATATCAGGATAAGTAGGTAAAATCTATAAAGGGACAGTATTTTCATACAAATATTCATTTGATTCGAACTATTAAATTTAAATACACTGTAACACAAATTTCTTTGCATTTTGAAGCCGTCTTTTTGTCCAACTCTTCGTTACGTGCTCGCCTTCGGGACTATGGCCCCGAGGCTCCGCCGATATTCGGATATGGGTCCCTTAATCCCATTTCCTCATCGATTTGGACAAAAATCCGGTGGTTCAAAAAACTAAGAAACTTATGTTACAGTGTA
>CAZHNG010000307.1:0-8171 GCA_964533785.1 uncultured Saprospiraceae bacterium
CTACTGTGCCAGTATGGCCGGCAGGTTAAATCTGCTTTCTTACTTAAAGAATTTTGCCTCCGATCATACCGATTAGCGCCCCAAATCCCAGTTTCCAGATGGTAAGTAAGGTATTCGTTATACCGATCAGCGCTTCGCTGTGATACACGACATCCATTGCCATGATCACGCTATAGCCGATCATTGAAAGCACCGTCAGTGCCAGTACGAGGTTAAACAGAATTTTAAACGGGCGGCTTAGGACAATAGTTAACTGTTTTTCAGCCATAGATCTAGTCTTTATACGATTTCAAATACTTCCCCTGATAAACAAATTTACATTCACATCCCGGTCGAAAAATACAATGCTTAAGTAGTATCCTTAAGTTATGGCTAGCCAGGACTGCCAATAAAAAAATGCCCGCGGAAATAAGCATCAACAACAATTGAACATCCATAATTTGTGCAGTTTATCTTATAAAAATACTAATAATATTACAAAATCTCCCGGTTAAAGTTGGTCGTTTCGCCCAAAATTCCGGTTACATTTTCGGCAATAAAATACTAAAATCGCGTTTGGGGTAGTTCTTAGCTAAAATCAAAGCAACTGTATTTTATGAGAAAACTTATTGCATTATTTACGCTGCTTACAGCAATTACTTTTTCCGGTTGTAACCAAAGCAAAATGGCTGCGCTGGAAACTGAAATTGAAGCAAAAAAAGAACAAATCGCACAACTCGAAGAACAGGTGGAGCATTTGCAAAACACGAACAGCAGTCTGTTAGACCGGCTTTCCGATTTATCTATCATCAACAAGACCGGGGCGGAAAGCATCCAAAAGTCACTGGACAATATGACGCAACAGTACGGTTTTATTCAGGACCTGACCCAAAAGGTACAAACCAAAGATTCCATCAACCTGGCCCTGGTGATGAATTTGAAACGATCGCTCAGCGATATCAATGATGAAGATGTACAGGTGGAAGTACGTGGAGGAGTCGTGTACGTTTCTATATCCGATAAATTACTCTTCAGTTCCGGTAGTTCAAAAATAAACGATTCCGCCCAGCGGGTATTGGAAAAAATTGCTACGGTAATCAATGACCACAATGAGTTGGATGTACTGGTGGAGGGACATACGGACAATGTTCCCATTAACAACAATTGCATCGTTGACAACTGGGACCTCAGCGTAAAACGCGCCACTTCCGTCGTAAGAGTTTTGACAAACGATTATGGTGTTTACCCGGAACGCCTCACGGCAGCCGGCCGTTCGGAATTCATCCCCAAGGAGGATAATACCACCGTCGTGGGAAGAAGTAAAAATCGCCGTACGGAAATTGTCATCACCCCTAAACTAGACCAATTCTTCGCACTTCTGGAGTCACCAGAGCTAAAGAATTAACCCAACCTCCAAGCGGGGGATCTAAAGCCAACAGGTTTTCGAACCCCCGTTAGGTTTAATCCCCTCGTTTATTTACTTTTGAAACATGGATGCAATTGTAGCTTTAGACCAATACTGGTTCGAGTTGATCAATCAAGGATTGCAGAACGCACTGTTGGATTGGCTGATGCCGTATTGGAGAGACAAAGAGTTCTGGATTCCTTTTTACGCGATCCTCTTGATCTTTTGTTTTTATAAATTCAAATGGAAAGCTCTGATTTTTGTGATTGGTGTGGCAGCCACCATCGGAGCAGCAGATACCGTTAGTAGTCAATGGATAAAAAAAAGCGTGCAAAGACTACGACCCTGCAATGATAACGAAATAAAAGAAGACGTACACTTATTGGTGAGTTGCGGTAGCGGCTATAGTTTTACTTCTTCCCATGCTACCAATCATTTTGCTTTAGCTGCTTTTCTTAGTCTTACATTAGGAGCCTTATATACCTGGCTTCGCCTACCTTTGTATTTATGGGCAGGTTCTATTGCTTTCGGGCAGGTGTACGTTGGTGTACATTATCCGCTGGATGTGATAGCCGGTGCCTTGATTGGCTTCATCATTGGATATATAATAGCCAGATTGTACAACAATTTTCCGCAATTCAGATTATCATTGCGGTAATACCAGAAAATCTTTGAACATAAAAGCTGATCCGTGTCAATTTGGGAATATTTATTGTTGTTTTTTTCGGTCCTTATCGGAGGAGGTTTAGCTTTAATCATACAAAACAAGCAACCGACCTATATCAAATTGATCATTCCTTTTACCGGTGCCTATATATTGGGCATTACGGTATTGCATTTGATGCCCATCGTATTTTCTCAAGGTAGTCATCAGGTTGGCTTATATGTACTACTTGGTTTTTTTATACAAATCTTTCTGGAACAATTTTCCCACGGCATAGAACATGGTCATATTCACGCTCCCGACTTTCCAAGGACCAGCATATTGTTCACACTTTCCGTAGGGCTTGGCATTCACGCACTATTAGAAGGCGTTCCCCTCAGCATTTACCCACAGGTACATGAACTGCTGCACCAACACGAAGGCTCGCATAACCATTTGCTGTTTGGTGTTATCCTGCACAAAGCGCCCGCAGCATTTGCGCTGGCCAGTATTCTTCAGTTGGCCGGTTTTTCAATGAAATTAACAACTATCGTATTGGTTGTTTTTGCTGCCCTATCCCCCATTGGAGCCTTTCTATCTTCCTTTTTTCAACCTGATGTAGATACGGTTATCGCTCTAACCGCCATTATCATCGGTCTCTTCCTTCACATATCTACCACAACCATCTTCGAGGCCGATGACAAGCACCAGCACCGTATTTCGTACCAAAAGATCGGAGTTATCATTCTGGGGGTCAGTTTAGCTTTACTCACCTTGATATAACAGCATTCAAAATTGTTCTTTGGGTTTTAATTGTTTAAATGGATGTCATTCAGACAAAATGTGATCTAACCCATTAAAATACAGCAATCAACAAATCAAAACATTTCTCATGTTACATTTTTTATGTTAACATAATATTAAGTCTCTGCAAAAAACTTTAATTTGTGCCCGGGACTTGTTAAAATTATTGTTGGAAAAATCGGACATTACTAGTATGAAATTTTCACAACAGTGTAGCTACAATGGCATAATATTGCTATTGTTTGGTTTTATTCATTTTTCTTCTCAGGCTCAATCAATTATCAAAGGAGAAGTATCGGATGCTTCGAACAATGATCCTTTGATCGGTGCCAGCGTACTGATCAAAGGTACAACTTCAGGCACGGTAACGGATTATGACGGCGCCTTTGAAATAAAAACGGATGAAGCCCTTCCCATAACGCTTGTTTTTTCCTATACAGGGTTCGACCCCAAAGAGGTGGAAGTAACCAACGCGGAAGAATATCTAAAAATTGATCTGAGCGAAGGAATCTTTACCACTGAAGTTGTGGAAGTAAAAGGACAAAGGATCTCTGAAAAACAAAAGGCTTCGCCTTTAACCGTTGAGTCCCTCGATATCTTAGCCATCAAACAAACGGCTGCTGATAATTTCTACGATGGCCTGGGAACTTTGAAAGGAGTGGATTTGACCGCAGCCAGCCTGGGATTTAAGATCATTAATACCCGGGGATTCAACAGTACGAGTCCGGTCCGGTCCTTACAAATTATTGACGGGGTCGATAATCAGGCCCCAGGTCTAAACTTTTCTTTAGGAAATTTCCTTGGCGCACCCGAAACAGATGTTCTCAAAGTAGATTTGATCGTAGGCGCCAGTTCAGCCTATTACGGTCCAAATGCTTTTAATGGGGTGATCAGTATGACCACCAAAGATCCTTTTATTCAAAGAGGATTGTCGGCAACTTTCAAAGCGGGAGAACGCAACCTTCTTTCCTCAGGAGTACGCTGGGCCGATGCGGTAAACAACAAAAAGGGGCAGCCTTTTTTCGCCTATAAATTCAATTTCTATTATCTGAGCGCGGATGACTGGGAAGCGGACAATTACGATCCGGTTTACAATACTGAAACTGGAGTGGACAATCCTGGCGGTTACGATGCCGTCAATATATACGGAGACGAGTATTATTCCGGTAACGATGTTTCCGACGCTCCGATCATTCAGGCCCCCGGCCTTGGTACCTGGCACCGGACGGGCTACCGCGAAATTGACCTGGTGGATTACGACACCCGAAACATCAAAGCCAATGCAGCTTTACACTTCAGAACCAACCCGGGGAAAGCCGAAGAATCTCCCGAATTGATCATTGCTTCCAACTTCGGTACCGGTACAACCGTTTACCAGGGAGATAATCGGTTTAGCCTGAGAAATATCCTGTTATTCCAGAACCGGATAGAGTTCAAGAAAAGGGATAAATTCTTTATTAGAGCCTACGCAACGCACGAAGATGCGGGTGATTCTTACGATCCGTTCTTTACGGCTTTAAGATTACAAGAAGAAGCTAAAAGAGACGTGAACTGGAGCAGGGATTATTTTAACTACTGGCAATCCACTATCACACCACAAATTCAGGAAGACGAAACGTTTCCTGAACTTGAGATCCTCGGCTTCGACCCCAATACCAATATGGTCATTACCAGTTTTGACACCGTAGCCCTTCGCCAGTGGTTCAGAGAGGAAAATAATATCAATAACTTATTTGCCTGGCATGATGAAGCTGAAGCTTTTGCTAACCAGAAATCTCCTTCTTCTTCTGTACAAAGTGTTCCGTTTTTTGAGCCTGGCACAGCAAGGTTTAATGAAAAATTCAATGAGATCACAACCAAGAAAAGGACAGAAGGAGGAACTTTGTTTTCCGACCGATCCGCTCTTTATCACGTACACGGCGAATACAAGTTTACCCCTGAATTCGTAGACGAAATAACCGTCGGAGGGAATGCTAGATATTACACACCTAGATCTGAGGGAACTATTTTTTACGACACTGCCGGAATTGAAATTACTAATTTCGAATTTGGTCTTTACTCCGGTCTTAAAAAAAGCTTTTCCAATAATAAATGGACGGCTCAAGCTACTTTCAGGGTAGATAAAAACGAAAATTTCGACTGGCTTTTTTCTCCTGCTGCTTCTTTGGTCTGGAAACCATCCGCTAATAATTATTTAAGGGCTTCTTTTTCTTCTGCTATTCGAAATCCTACGCTGACTGACCAGTATCTATTCCTGAATGTTGGGCCTGCTATTTTATCCGGAAACCTGAATGGAGTAAAAGGTTTGGTAACGATAGAATCCTTGTTTGATTGGTTCAGTACTTTAAGCCCTAATGACTTGGAATTTTTTGACATCGACCCGGTAAAGCCCGAGAGGGTAAGAACATTTGAAGTAGGCTATCGGACCACTTTATTTAATAGTCTTTACGTTGATGCGGGCTACTATTATAGCATTTACAATGATTTTATCGGGTTTAACCTTGGAGCAGATCTAAGGATAGATCCGGCAACCGGCCGGCCACTTGACGTTCAGGTTTTTCGCTACTCCGCTAATTCGACGAATGAAGTAACTACCCAAGGGTTTTCAGCCGGCTTCAACTATTACTTTAAGAGGTATTACATGTTCTCCGGGAATTATTCCTGGAACCGGCTGAATAAAACATTTGAGGATGACCCTATTATTCCTGCCTTTAATACTCCGGAACATAAATTCAATATTGGGTTAAGCGGTCGGGATATTCCAATTACCATTGGCGGAAAAACCTATAATAATTTTGGGTTCAATATTAACTATAAATGGATCGAAGGCTTTCTCTTTGAAGGATCTCCACAATTTACCGGACTGATCCCTACTTACGACCTGTTAGATGCACAGGTGAATTACCTAGTTCAAAAAATTAACACTACTGTGAAAGTTGGCGCCTCTAACTTACTGGACAACCGACAATTCCAGGCCTACGGTGGTCCTCGAATCGGGCGGTTGGCCTATATTTCATTTGCTTATGAATTTGATAAAAAATAAATGGTCTATTTCCAATTGATCAGCTTTTTCATAATAAAACAACTATAGTTTATGAAGCAATTTAACACACTGATTATTTGTATTTCATTTTTGTTACCAATGGTGCAGATGCAAGCCCAGGATACTCCCCAACGCTACATCGATGAAATTTTTCCTGACGTGCAGGTTTCCAGCGACTTAATATACGGTGTTAATGCCACTATTTTGTTGCAACCTCTTTTAGGAGAGGCAATCCCACAGCAATTATTATTTGATTTTTACGAGCCCGTAGGGGATTCCTCAAGGAACCGGCCTTTAGTCATCATGTTCTCGACCGGCAATTTCTTACCCATTCAAGTAAACAGAACGGTTTTAGGTACTAAGAGTGATTCTTCCAATGTAGAAATTGCTACTCGCTTGGCTAAAATGGGTTATGTGGTGGCTTCCGTAACCTACCGGCAAGGTTGGAATCCTACTGCGCCTACCCAACCGGAAAGAGCACTAGGACTCATTCAGGCAGCATACCGGGGGGTTCAGGATGCCAGAACCGCCATCCGGTTCTTTAAACAAGATTTTGCTGAAAACGGCAATAACTTTGGTGTTGACACCAGTCGGATTACCCTCTGGGGAATTGGTACCGGTGGTTATGTTTCCACCAATACGGCTTATTTGAATACGTATAATGAGATCATCATGACGGAAAACCCTCCCGCAAAGTTTCTCCTTGATGCGGATATGGACGAAGTCCCCGAAACGCCAATGGTAATTGAAGCTTTCCTTGGTAATATTACCGGAGAAACCTTGGGAGTTATTCCCCCAACGGGAGTACCTGGATTTCCGTTTCCACCCAATGATACCCTTTGTTATCCCAACCATGTTGGCTATAGCTCGGAATTTCAATTGGTAGTTAATATGGCCGGTGCTTTAGGGGATTTTGCGTGGTTGGATAATGTAGAAGACCCAAGGGATAATATACCGGTTATTGCCTATCATCTTCCTACCGATCCGTTTGCCCCCTACGAAGAGGATGTACTTATCGTACCTACCACCGGTGATCGTATCGTAAATGTAAATGGTAGCAAAACTATAGTGGAAAAAGCAGTAAGCCTGGGAATTAATAATGTATTCATTGACGCCAATATCGATGATGAATTTACCCAAAGAGCAAGGGAAGCCTCAGCAGAAGCCGGCCATGAGTATTTTGAGGGATTATTTCCATTCATAAGACCTTTAAATGATGCAGGTAATCCCGAAGGTGACCCTTGGCAATGGTGGGATTCCGAGTTTTGGAGTACCGTTCCGTTCGATACTATTGAAGGAAATGTGATCACCTTTGAAGATGCTGCCAGGGCTAACAACCTAGATGCCAGTCCGGAAAAAGCAAGAATATATATCGACACGGTCATCGGATATTTTGCTCCACGGGCCTACGCAGCTCTTGACCTGGCCAATGCCGATACCACCACCACCAGCCTTAGCTATTTCATTTCTGACGCAGAGGTAGGTCTCCAGATGGCGCCCAATCCGGCACAGGACTTTGTTAATTTCCAGACAAATATAGATTTCCCTATTCGAGATCTCCAGTTGTATAATTTGAACGGAGCGCTCGTTCGTTCCTACACCAATGTTAAACAAAGTAACTTCCGGCTCGAACGAGACGGTCTACCACAGGGACTCTACGTTGCCAAGCTACGCTTTGATAAAGGTATCCTGACGAAAAAGATAATTTTCAACTAAAGATTTGCTCCTTTCAAAGAGAATAATATCTCTGCTCAGCAAAAGACAACTATGAATTTTATCAATAAAATATGGTGGTGGCCATCAGAACATTCGAGATAAAGAGTGAACTATATGCCATTGCTTAATCCTTGAAACGGCTTGTTGAATCACTCGACAAGCCGTTTTTAGTTTAAATGGCCACGAATGCACGAATGGATTATAGAACGCAGACGACACGGATAAAGCGGATCTTTACCAATGGATTTGAGTTTTTCTATCTCTTTCCGTTTTTATCTCCGCTCCATCGAAAATATTAAACAGAGCAGCTTCAGACTCGAAAGAGACGGGCTACCTCAAGGTCTATACATTGCACGATTGAGGTTTGATAAAGGATTGATCGTAAAGAAAATTATATTTCAATAATTAGACTTGTTCGGCGGGTCATGAACGAGCGAAAGGGAGCCAAATTTTATGCTGAACGAGGCAAAAAACCTTCCTGCGATACCGCAGGAAGGCAGGCGTAGGCGATGCCTAAGCATCGGCGTCCCGCAATCCTGCCATTGGCATCAAGTAATATTTAACTAAAGTATATTTTGCTG
>CAZHNG010000308.1:0-8138 GCA_964533785.1 uncultured Saprospiraceae bacterium
TAATTACAGACGCTTGTACTACATCTGATCGTTGTACATCAAAATCGGGCTGCACGCTTATGTGATCCCTAAATGAGATGCCAGACTAAAGATGCCAGATAGGGAAAACGTTTTTCGGCCTTCAAGAATTTAGGCTCCGCAAAGAAGATATCCTTGGCGTTTCTTTGCGTTCTTAGCGGTGAGTCATTTGGACCACAAGTTAAAATCCCGATCCATCTACCATCTAAACATCGTTTCTAAATCTTTATAAAGATCCGGCGTTGATACAACCAGTAGCACAAATACCACAACAAGTAAAGGGTGATCAAACTCGTGATCATCTCCATGGGCAATTCTCCCTGCCATCCCAGCAAGGAAGTGGTTAGAGGAGTGACGATTTCACGGATCAGGTCAGCGCCACCCACGTGCGAAAAAAGATAAATAAATAGCGGATTCATTCCGACAATCGCAAACACCCACACGCCTTTATTCCACCCTTTCATGTCGATCAACCAATACGAAAAGGCCAGTGCCAATACCGTCCAACCACCGCTGGCGATCACAAAAGAAGAAGTACAAATGCGCTTGATGATGGGCGTGACGGGGTCTAAAGCGTAGCCTACCACCACTCCGATAATACCGGCAACAAGTAAAACCCTCAATTTTTGCCATTCGGTCCGATCACTGCGTAAGAGTTGCCCCGCCAAAACACCCCAAATCGTATGGGCCGTAGTAGGTATGGCATTGAAAGAAACCCAGGAGCCGTTTAAATCCGCACCGCCGTATTGCAGATCCAGCCAGGTACCAAAGTTTTCGTTAGCCGTAAACGGATGGTTGAATCCCTCTACAGGAAAAGTCCGGTATAGAATCTCCGTAATGATTATCAAAATAAAAGAAAAAATGAGTTGGGTACTTACCGACCGGTGCATCACCAAATAAGCCAATAAATAGGTAACCGCCAACTGCGCCAATACGTTTTGAAACCGGAATACAATGTGGCCCGGACCTATACAATACAACCACCAACCGAATAATAACAATAGCAAAGACCGTTGCAATACGTGTCTTCTGATTTGTGACCCCGTTTGACCCCGCTTGATCCGGTTACCTACCGAAAACGGCAAAGCAACACCAACAATGAACATGAAAAAAGGCTGGATCAAATCCCAAAACCGCAGACCATTCCAGGGGTGATGGTGAAATTGCTGGCCGATGTAATACAGCCAGGTTCCTTCAATAGCCGGATCGGTTAATTGATTGAAAAGGGTGGTAAATTCAGCGACCAGCAGAAACATGGTCAGTCCACGGAAAAAATCCAGGGAGTATAAGCGGCCAGGGATTACCGTAGATGGTGGCTTGTTTATTGATGCTTCCAAGAGATTAAAAGTTAGTTTTTCAGTCCTTAAATATCAGAAAATCTTGCCAAATCCGTTTGTATTTTGGAGAAAAAGCCCGTTTTGTCGAAAAATATGGCGCTTTGACCGCGATTGCCGTAATTTATTGTTATAAATAAAAATCAAATTATGCTAACACTACTGATATTTTCCAACGTTTGGGTTCTGTTCTTGCTGGCTTTTCTTTTCATGAAATTCGCCTGCGTTGGCGGCCGTCAATGTTCAAGAGCAAGAAATTTCCGCAATAACTCAGCCCCGACCCCACCCAAAGATGATAAGCCATTCGATGATAAGGACATCGTACCGGACGGGCAGAGTGGATTTTAATTGAAGGAATGATAAAAGAACCCAGATGTTAGGAATAATACCCTTTAAACTAAGTTGGGTTTTTGGGAATTCTGACGAATTATTCTCTTTTACTTCATATGGGTAACTATCTCTACTTTGGGTTTAGCATAAGGGGTATAAATTATTTTATATTGCTGATCTTCCTGAATGTTAAAACCCAGAACGCGGGTAATTCTACCTTGATCATTTATCCTGAATTTGGTGTATTCACTGAGTTCAAAAGTATAATGGGTACCTGCTTCCTCAATAATATCAAAGGAAATATCTTTGATATTTGAAGCTTTCCCTTTCACCATCCTCGCCGTTAAGTGTGTAATTTTTTCAGGGATAAAATCGGGGCCTTGGTTCATATCCAGCTCAAGTTCTCCATCATATTCCAACAGAATCACTTTAATTTGGCCTTTTTCTTTATTATAAGGAAGTTTGATATTCACTTCGGCGGCTTTTTTGTTTTGACTGAAGGTAAGAGGAGCGCCAGTATCCATATAGGTGGCTTTTGTTATAGTGGAAGTGACCCCCTTCACTTGAATGGGGCCTCCATGCCAATTGAATAAATGAAGGAAGATTTTACCTGGTTTAGTGGTAAAGGAACCCCAATGGTGCTCTTCGGCAAATGGAGATCCTTCGGTTTTATATACAGCGTCTCCGTATATATCCAGCCATTCTCCGATCGCTTTGAAACGCAGTCTATCTTCAATGGGGAACCTTCCCTCGGGAGTAGGGCCAACATTTAGAAGGAAATTGGACCCCCGGCAAGCGGCAGCACTGATATAACCAATAACCTCGGCAGCTGACTTCCAGTAATCGTCATTGTGGTCGTAGCCCCAATTTAGCCTCATAGTCATGATAGATTCAATATACCCTTTCTTTCCGGGATCAATTACCTGCCGGTCTCCAAAATTCTGATAATCTCCCAGGTTGTTGCCGATTCGGCCGTTGATAATACATTCAGGCTGGTATTTTCTTACTATGGCGGCACATATTTTGTTGAACTCGAGATGTTCGCCGACCGGAGTATCAAACCAGATCACATCTATTTTGCCATAATTGGTAAATAGTTCTTTCAATTGTGTTTTTACCAAATTTATATATTCATCGGAAAGAGGGCTGGTATCTCTTGCGGCTTTAGCATGGTGAAACCAGTCTTTCTCGTGAGAATAGTAAAAACCAACTTTCATGTCTTGCTTGTGGCATTCATCTACATAAGCTTTGATTATATCTTTTTGAAAGGGAGTAGCCTTCATAATGTTCCAATCGGAGGCTTTGGTATCAAAAAGAGCAAAGCCATCGTGATGTTTAGAGGTAAGCACCATATACTTTACACCTGCTTGCTTGGCAATTCGTATCCATTCTGCTGCATTAAATGCTATTGGATTAAAATTGCGGGCAGCCTCCCTATACACATTTTCTGGAACATCAGCGCGCAAGTATATCCATTCAGCGCTGGCGCCTCCCATTTCCTTCCCATGATCTTCTCCTTGATATTCCCCACCAAAGGTGGAGTATACGCCCCAATGGAGAAACATGCCCAACCGAGCTTCTTTCCACCATTTCATGCGTTGATGATAAGCCTCTTCGGTTTCATTCCATTGATTATCAGAATCTTCCTGCGCAAGAAAAACAAATGGAATGATCAAGCTGATAAATAATAAAGTTTCGGTTTTCATACAACAAGGTAGATGAAACATGAGTCATCTCGAATTTCTTAGCTTAATATTACAAGTATGATTTTCAATAACTTGCGAGATTAGTTAGCGAGTTGCGGGTTAACGAATTCTAGAACCCGCTAACCCACAACTCGCTAACAAGCTGGCATTCAGGCAACACTATTACTTAAGCCTTCTATTCAAAAATAGGGGATGACTCCTGTTTCAATAGTTAGCATATAATTATTACCTAGTAGCCTGGATTCTGGGTCATATTCCTGTTAGCATCCATCTCACTTTGAGGAATTGGGAATAAGACATGATGCGGTTGGGCATTTTTACCTCTAGCCTGTGCTCTGGAAATCATGACTCCATGCCGAATCTCATCTTGGCGCCTTTTCCCTTCAAAAGCAAATTCCCAGGATCTTTCTTCCAAGATTTTTTCTCGAAAAACCTCTTTGGAAGAAACATCACTTAAAGTATATAGTGGAACCCCAGCACGTTCTCTGATCATGTTCCACAAATCTAAAGCTTCTTGAGTAGGTCCATTTAATTCATTCATCGCCTCTGCTTTTGACAATAGGATGTCAGCGTATCTTATTTCCGGCCAATCATTACCGTGTCGAGCGCCAACAGCATTGGGATCTAGCTCATATTTACCCGGTAAGGTTTGATCATTTCCATAACCTTGAACCATATCACCATTTCTGGTCATCCAAGATCTGACCATAATCCCCAAGCGGGTATCGTCAGGATGATAAGAATCTACGAAAGAATCAAAGAAATAACATCGTGCTGCAAATAAGCCAATGTTCGAGGGCCGGTCAAAATCCGGCGGAAATACTAGAGGATTGATTTGCACAGCCGCATTGGTACCAGTACTACTTGCAGGGTGGGTATAAATAATCTCGCTATTGCCTTCATTGGCGATATGAAATAATTCTACATAAGTTGGGAATAATTCATATACATTAGAATCAATAACTTTATCGGCCATCGCAACGGCATCACTCCATCTTTTTAAATTCAGGTAAAGTTTACAAAGTATAGCTGCTGCTGCACCACTAGAGCCACGACCGTACTCCGCATCTGCCGGCAGAACATTCATAGCTTCCGTCAAATCCAGCTCGATTTGGCTGATCCAATCCGCCTCACTTGCTCTCGGGTTTTCCAAATCTTGTAAATCGGATGAAAGGATTAAGGGCCCAGGACCGAAAAAGTCGTAGATATTAAACATCGATTTTGCTCGAATAAATTTTGCTTCAGCTGCAATTTGATTAGCAAAATCGGCATCGAAATTGCCATCCTTCAAATTATCTATTAACAAATTAGCATCTCTAATTCCTTCGTAATTATTCGTCCATTCGCTATTTAAACGTGGATGATTGGAATCCCAAGTAAACTCCGTCATGGGGGTTAATTGCGTTTCTATACTTCCTGCACGGTTCCATATTTCACCGGTTGGCATTTGAAAAGTAGAAATGGCATTGAAGGTTTCTTGCCCTGTTCTTTGTAATTCTGCATAGGCATTATTCAGTAAAGAAATGATCCCTGCTTCCGTTTGTAGAAAGTTTTCAGGTGCTAATTCCGAGAAAACTTCTTCCTCTAAAGGACCTTCACAGTTTTGGAAACTCGCAATTACCAAGAAGGCGATCAGCAGCTTAGAAAATATATTTTTCATATTGTATTATCTTTTTTTTAAACGAATTTTAGAAATTGGCAGAAAGCCCAAATAAAAAAGTTCTGGTCAAGGGGTAAGAGTTGTCGTCTGCCCTGGCAGCTGTTGTATTTCCCCGGAGGCTAGCTTCGGGATCCCAACCGACATAATCCGTTATGGTGAATAAATTTTGGGCAGTGACATACACCCTCAGCCCCCGTAGAAAGTTATTTTCAGGCATGGGCAAATCATAGCCTAGAGTAGCCGTTCTGAGTCGAATAAAGGAAGCATCCTCTATGGTTAAGTTATTGACTTTACTACCACCATAGGCAGAAGGTTGAACTCCAGAAGGAAATACAGCATCGGTGTTGGTGGGTGACCATCTATCTAAGAATTGATGCCTGAACTTGTTTCTTCTAAAATTGGCTGGGTACATACTTTGTATAGCTTGTACATTGATATTTTCAACGCCTTCCACTACCTGTATGAAAAAACTTAAATTGAATCTTTTATAGCTAATCTCATTACCTAGACCAGCAGTAAAGTCAGGAAATGGTTTTCCTAGGATAACTTGATCATCCGGTGTAATAACACCATCATTATTGGTGTCTTGAAATATAGGATAACCAGGTCTTGAGCTTGGCTGGGCAGATTCGGCAACCTCTTGTTCGGTGTTAAAAATGCCGGTAATCTGATACCCATAGTAGGAAAAAATAGGTTCGCCGGGGGTAATGATGACCGTGTTACCCACATTACCTAAATTACCGGTAATAATTTGAGACAAACCTCCAATCTCTATTGTTTCATTCTCGATAGCTGAGATATTAAAGCTAGTTGTCCATCTAAAATCTCCACTGTTAATATTAGTCGAATTAAGCTGTAGTTCTATTCCGGTATTTCTCACTTTACCAACATTAGTAAGTATAGAATTATAACCGGTTGACCTTGGCAGTGGCAAGTTGAGCAGTAAATCATCCGTATTTTTTACAAAATAGTCAATGGATCCGCTAAGTCTTCCCGCAAGAATCCCAAAGTCAATTCCTGCATTTGTTTGTGTAGTGGTTTCCCATCTGATATCAGGGTTGGCAATTCTGGATGGCCGGGTTCCCGCCACAACACCATTACTAAAAATGGCTTGTCCGCCGGAAGTAAAAGTAGAAAGTGATCTATAGTTACCAATTTCTTGATTACCAGTTTGTCCCCAGCTTAATCGAACTTTTAAATCCAAACCCTCAGGAATAAAACCTTCTTCACTCACTTTCCATGCCAACGCAGCGGATGGAAAGTACCCGTATTTGTTATTAGCTCCAAACCTAGACGATCCATCTGCCCTGATAGAAGCCGTAAAAAGATATTTATTATTCAAACTATAATTTACTCTACCTAAATAAGATAGCAAGGTATTTTCCTGACGGTTGCTACCTACGGAAGCTACTGCCGGATCACCCAAAGACAAATTATTTGATCCGGTAACATCCGCCGGAAAGCCCTGCGCATTGGCCGTAAAATTTCGCCTTTCAAATCTTTGGTAGGTAATTCCTCCCAATAAAGTAAGCCGATTATTCGCGTTGAATTCTTTATTGTAATTCATCGTATACTCCACCAGATAATTAGTTAATTCTAAGCCCTGGATGGAAGCTGCTCCTCCAGCATCGAATCCTCTAAGGGTTGCTGTACTGTTATAAATATCACGTCTGACGGTTTGGCGATCTGATCCTACATTTAATTTGGCATTTAAACCCGGTATCATTTCATATTCTAAGGTAAAGTTGCCAAATGTTCGGTTGGTCTGACCCTCTGAGCTGATTCCTTCGATCAAACTTACCGGATTGGGCGTCGTCAGATTTGGGGAATGGTTAAAACTCCCATCCTCATTGCGAATGGGCTCTGTAGGGTCATATAAAATAGCAGCGTAAACCGGACCCTGTGCTTCGTTAGTAGCTGAATTGTCTAGCGCAAAATCATCAAATTGAACGGAAGTATTTAAGTTTAGGGATACTTTAAATTTATCACTAATATCATGTGCTAGGTTAAGTCTACCACCAAATCTTCTCATTCCAGTATTCTTTACAACACCTTCCTGATCAAAATAATTTAGGGATGCAAAAAAGGAAGTCTTTGGTGACCCTCCTGAAAAACTCAGATTTTGATTAATGATGGGAGCGTCAGTAAATACTTGTTCTTGCCAGTCGATGCCCGGTCCAATACGATCAATGTCGGCCTGAGAAAATATTTCCCCTCCTACCTCTTCCACTGCAATTTCGTTCATCACCTGAATATATTCTTCGGTATTGAGTATTTCCAATCTTCGCGGAGTTTGCTGGTGAGCATAATAGGCGTCGTAGTTAACCTGGGTTTTCCCAGCCTGCCCATTCTTGGTGGTAATGAGTATCACCCCATTGGCTCCCCTCGCACCATAAATAGCGGTAGCCGATGCATCTTTAAGTACTTCAACGGATTTGATATCCGCTGGATTGAGTGAACTGAGTGGATTTCTTCCGACAGCCGTACTTCCTACAAAAGCAGCTCCTCCTCCTTGGATCAGATTACTGTTATCAATCGGAAAACCATCAATTACATAGAGTGGTTCATTACCCGCTGTAATGGAACTCGCTCCCCGTATCCTAATAGAAACGCCCCCGCCTGGTTCAGAACTAGTCTGTGATACTTGTACACCTGCTGCTCTACCGGTGATCAATTGATCCACCGAATTGGCAACCCCTTTGTTAAAATCTTCTTCTTTCATAGAGGAAACAGCCCCGGTCATATCGCTTTTTTTAACAGTACCGTAAGCGATTACGACTACCTCATCTAAAACGGAGCCACTCTGAAGCTGGATATCAACAGTAGATATCCCGCCTGTGATAGAGACCGTTTGGGCGGTATAACCTGTGTAAGAAACTTCCAGGCTTTGTGCATCATCTGGTACTTCAATCGTAAAACTGCCATCAAAATCGGTTACTGTTCCAGTTGTTGAACCAGAAACTACAATACTTGCACCTATTAGCGGATCATTAGATTCGGAATCGGAAACTGTTCCAGTTATAGTCCTTTGTGCGATGACATGATGAAGTGAAAACAGCATCATGAAAACTAGTGAGAGAAATTTTAATT
>CAZHNG010000309.1:0-8103 GCA_964533785.1 uncultured Saprospiraceae bacterium
CGATGAGCAATGAGTGCAATGAGCAATGGGTGCAATGAACAATGAGCAATGGGTGCAATGAACGATGAGCAATGAGTGCAATGAGCAATGGGTGCAATGAACAATGAGCAATGGGTGCAATGAACGATGAGCAATGAGTGCAATGAGCAATGGGTGCAATGAACAATGAGCAATGGGTGCAATGAACGATGAGCAATGAGTGCAATGAGCAATGGGTGCAATGAACAATGAGCAATGGGTGTAATGAGCAATGAGCAATGGGTGCAATGAACAATGAGCAATGAGTGTAATGAGCAATGAGCAATGGGTGTAATGAGCAATAGATGTTTAAATCACTTTTAATTCCAACTCGTATATCCCGTTTAACTTGTTAACTCGTAATACATAACTCGTCAGATCATCTCCATCTCCAAATTCAGTTTGGCATTAGCTAATTCCCGGTAACTGTGTTCATCATTCACTTCTTGAGCTATTTTCATGCCTTTTTCATAACTTTGAAGGGCGAGTTTTAATTCTCCTTCTTTCTGGTATAATTGTCCTAAATGGTAATAAGTCCCTACATATTTAGGATGTTTATTGGTTAATTCGATATAATAGTGTTTGGCTTGCTTCAGGTTATCTTTTTTCTCGTATTCCTTTGCTAATGCGAAAAGCAAAAAATTATCCCCTGGATTATCGTTCAACATTTCGAGCAATTGTTCCAATCTATCCATCATTATTTGTTATTATTATGACCAAAATAATACAATTCCATTATCACAACAAAGTTGAAATTATTGTTCTCTTTTTAAGTTAGCGAATTTTCGCTAGTTTTGTTCAAAAGAATTAATACATGAATTTATTAGTTTGTATCAGTAAAACGCCCGACACAACAACTAAAATTGCTTTCAACAGCGAAGGTACGGCGTTAAACACTCAGGGAGTTCAATATATTATGAATCCCTACGATGAATGGTACGCCTTGGTACGAGCGATAGAATGGAAGGAAGCGGCGGGAGGTAAGGTTACGGTTGTCAATGTAGGTCCGGCATCCAACGATGCTGTTATCAGAAAATCATTAGCAATTGGCGCGGACGAAGCGGTCAGGATCAATAGCGGATCAACAAATGCTTTGTATATAGCCAAACAAATTGCACACTATGCCAAAGAAGGTAATTTTGACGCCATCTTTCTCGGCAAAGAAACCATTGACCACAACCGATCGGAAGTGGGGGCCATGGTGGCGGAGTTTTTAGACCTTCCTTTCATTTCCTATGCCAGCGACCTCAGCGTGGAAGGTGATGTAGCCACCATAACCCGCGATATTGAAGGAGGAACGGAAATAGTAGAAGTAGCAACACCTTTCGTCATCAGTGCGGCCAAGGGACTCGCCGAACAACGCATTCCCAATATGCGCGGAATCATGATGGCTAAACGCAAACCATTAAATGTTGTGGAACCCGTCGAATTTGAGGAACTCGTCAAGCCGGTTCGCTTTTCATTACCTCCCGCGAAAACAGAAGTAAAACTGGTTGATCCGGAGAATATGGATGAATTGGTAAGATTGTTACACGAAGAAGAAAAAGTTATCTAAGCTCAACTTAAATTTCAACCAATGGTATTAATATTCGCAGAAAATAATAAAGGACAATTTAAAAAAGCTGCATTTGAAGCGGTCACTTATGGTTATAAGACCGCTCAGATGATGGGTAGCGAATGCGCGGTCTTAACCCTGGGTCACGTTGAAAATGCCGGTATGCTAGGTGAATACGGTGCCCAAAAGGTTTATAATATTGAAGCCGAAGCTTTGAATTCATTTGATAGTACGGTATATACTTCAGCAATAGCATCCGCAGCAGAACAGCTAGGAGCCAAGGTGATCATCATGAGCCATTCCACGACCGGAAAGGCTATCCTCGGAAGGCTATCTGCAAAATTAAATGCCGGTTCTGTTGCCGGCGTCAACGGGATCCCGCAAATCGATGACAACTTCAAAGTAAAGAAGCTGATATTTTCGGGAAAAGCGATAGCTGAATATGAGATCACATCCGATCTGAAACTGTTATCCGTAGCGGGCAATGCGATCCAGCCCGAAAAAAACGGGCAGCCTCTCGAAGTGGAACAACTTCAGGTAGATCTTCCGGAAAGCAGAATTAAAGTAAAAGAAGTCAAAAAAGTAGAAGGCTTAGTGCCTTTACCTGAGGCAGAATTAGTCGTTTCAGCCGGCAGAGGAATGAAAGGCCCCGAAAACTGGGGCATCATAGAAGAGTTAGCGCAAGAGCTTGGCGCTACTACTGCTTGCAGCCGTCCGGTCTCCGATTCTGAATGGCGCCCACATCACGAACACGTTGGTCAAACGGGTATCGCTATCAGTCCCAATCTGTACATAGCAGTGGGTATCTCCGGGGCCATCCAGCACCTGGCCGGTGTTAACCGTTCTAAAGTAATCGTGGTGATCAACAAAGACCCGGAAGCTCCTTTCTTTAAAGCTGCCGACTACGGCGTGGTAGGGGATCTGTTTGATGTTGTTCCCAGGTTGACAGCGTCAGTCAAAAAGTTTAAAGAAGGTTAGTTTTTTTAATTGGTAAAAAAGTTTAATTTTGCGCTGCTAAAAAAGATCAAGAAAAATTTAAGTTAAGAAAATGGCTGAATACCTAACGAAAGAGAAGACAGCTGAAATTTTTGCAGAGTACGGAGGAACAGCTACCAACACTGGTTCAACCGAAGGGCAAGTTGCACTTTTCACCTACCGCATTAAGAAATTGTCGGATCATTTGAAAGAAAACAAATCCGACCATTCCTGTCGTAAAAGACTTTTAACGCTAGTCGGAAAAAGAAGAAATTTACTGAAGTACCTGGCAAGTAAAGATATTGAAAAGTATCGTTCGCTTGTCGATAAACTAGGAATACGTAAGCAGTATTAAAGCAAAAAAGAAACATTCCTTCCCAAATGTGGATAAGGAATGTTTCTTTTTATATCTTTCCTGCAAAACATCTCGCATGTTTTGTCGTTAAAGAAATTTGTAAAAACCCGGGATTAAGGCTGTAGGATGCACAATAATTTGCATAAATAAATTTTAACTGACTAGCTTTATTTTCCAAGCTAAGGTAAATATAAATACTACTTCCCAAAGAAGTTTTACAAAGCGCTTACCTTTTAATTTTGCATTATAACAGAGTTTTTAACTAGTCGGCTGGTAATTAAAAAAATCGCCGCAATATGGCTAATTACAGCATTTCGGTTGGAAAAAACTTATAAATATTAAGATTCAAATGGGACAAAAGAATCCAATTTCTACCAGTTTTGATTTGCCTGATGGTAGAACTGTAACTTTAGAAACGGGCAAATTAGCGACCCAAGCCGATGGATCTGCAGTCGTCAGGATCGGCAATACTATGCTCTTGGCCACGGTGGTATCGGCAAAAGAAGCCAAACCGGGGCAAGCATTCTTTCCTTTATCTGTTGATTATCAAGAAAAATTTGCTGCCGCCGGCCGCATACCTGGAAACTTTTTCCGCCGGGAAACCAGATTGTCAGATTACGAAATTTTGATCTCCAGGCTGGTTGACAGAGCCATCAGGCCTTTATTTCCCGACGGCTACATGAACGATACTCAAGTAATTATCAATTTAATCTCTGGCGATCAGGAAGTTTTACCGGACTGCTTTGCAGCACTGGCCGTTTCAACGGCTCTTTCGGTTTCGGACATTAATTTCGCAGGCCCCATCTCGGAAGTACGCGTCGCTCGTATTGAGGGGGAATTTGTGGTCAACCCACTAAAAGATCAACTTGCCAAAGCAGATTTGGATATTATCGTCGCCGCTACCGTGGATAACGTTATGATGGTAGAAGGGGAGGCTAAAGAGTGCCAGGAAAAAGATCTAGTCGAAGCCATTAAGATAGGACACGAAGCTATTAAGGTTCAATGTCAGGCACAATTAGAACTCGCCGAAAAGGTAGGAGAGAAAGCTACCGTAAAAAGAGAACTTCCGGAACCAGAAGTAAACGAAGAGCTTAAGAATGAAATTGCCGAACTGGCCAAAGAAGGTATCCTTAAAGTGGCCAGAGGTCAGTTTGCTAAAACTGAACGAAAAGAAGGGTTTAAGAACCTGGAAGTGGAAGTGATGGAGAAACTGTTGGAAAAGCACGACGAAGAGTTTATGGAAGAAAATGAAGGACTTGCTAAAGATTACTTCGACAAACTAAAAAAGGAGACGATCCGGCGGATGGTTCTCGACGAAAATATCCGGCTTGACGGACGTAAATTTGACGAAGTACGATCAATATGGACGGAAGTTAATTATCTTCCTT
The DNA here is from genome assembly GCA_964533785.1 of uncultured Saprospiraceae bacterium. Lineage (GTDB taxonomy): Bacteria > Bacteroidota > Bacteroidia > Chitinophagales > Saprospiraceae > JANQRV01. The sequence continues at coordinate 4,292 of CAZHNG010000309.1, forward strand.
CGGCCCACGGATCATCCGTATTCACTCGTGGTGAGACCCAATCACTTACCTCTCTTACTTTAGGTACCAAATTAGATCAAGTACTAGTGGATAATGCATTAGAGCAAAGCCACGACAACTTTATCCTGCACTACAACTTTCCGGCCTTTTCAGTGGGTGAGATTAAACCGATGCGTGGCCCGGGTCGACGCGAGGTAGGGCATGCCAACCTGGCGGGTCGTTCTCTCAGACAAGTTCTCCCCAAAGATAATCCCTATACGATCAGGATCGTGTCTGACATTCTGGAATCCAATGGTTCTTCTTCGATGGCAACGGTTTGTGCCGGAACGTTAGCTTTGATGGATGCAGGTATAAAGATCAAGGCTCCGGTATCCGGAATTGCAATGGGGATGATCTCCGATGGTGAAAAAACCGCTATTCTTTCTGATATTTTAGGAGATGAAGATGCTTTGGGCGATATGGATTTCAAAGTAACCGGTACCGCAGAAGGGATTACAGCCTGTCAAATGGATATAAAGATCGATGGATTGCCCTATGAATTACTGGAAAAAGCCTTGAACCAGGCCAGGGAAGGCCGCCTGCACATCCTGGAGGAAATGAATAAAACGCTGGCTGCCCCACGCGAAGATTATAAGCCCCATGCCCCTCGTATTGAAGAGATTATTATTAACAAAAGCCATATCGGTGCCGTAATCGGTCCTGGTGGTAAAGTGATCCAGGAAATTCAAGAGGCCACCGGCACCACAATCAATATCGAAGAAGTGGATAACAAAGGCATCGTTAGCATTTCCAGTAGCGATAAGGCTGGCATCGATGAAGCCAGACGCCGGATTACCATGATCACCTTCGAACCGGAAATCGGTGAAGTTTACCAGGCTAAAGTAAAATCGGTAATGCCTTACGGAGTATTCGTCGATTTTCATGGTAAGAGCGGATTATTACACGTTTCCGAAATATCGCATTCCCGGATCGAAAAGGTCGAAGATCATTTCCAAGAAGGGGATGATGTGAAGGTAAAACTGATCGGCGTCGATAAAAAGACAGGAAAATTGAGGCTCTCGCGTAAAGCATTGCTTCCAAAGCCACAGCGAACCGGATCAGGAAGCGGCAACAGAGAAAATAGAAAATAATATTTGGCCTTAGTTGTTGATTCCCAAATCAAAAGCCCGAAAGTTATCTCTAACAAAACTTTCGGGCTTTTTTTAATATGAAGAAAGGAAACTTTTTGCGTTTAATTATTGTATCTAGTGTTGCAAGACCGTAACTACATAGTAGATTTTTAGCAAAAAGTCAAGTATAGCGCTTCTTGTATAACTTTATTTACATTTTTTTCGTATATTTTGGTAAATCCCTGAAGCAATGCGCCAATTAAAGATCACAAACAAAATTACCAGCCGTGAAAGTCTAGCGCTTGACAAATATCTGAATGATATTGGCAAGATTCCTATGCTCAGCGCTGACGATGAAGCAGAACTCGCACGACGTATACGGGAAGGTGATCAGGAAGCGCTTGACAAATTGACCCGCTCCAACCTTAGGTTTGTTGTTTCAGTCGCTAAGCAATACCAAAACCAGGGGCTCTCCCTTAGTGATCTCATCAATGAAGGTAACGTAGGATTAATGAAAGCCGCCAAGCGGTTTGATGAAACCCGTGGTTTCAAATTTATTTCCTACGCCGTTTGGTGGATCCGCCAGTCTATTCTCCAAGCCATCGTAGAATATTCCCGGATCGTTCGCTTACCCTTAAACAAAGTGGGTTCCTATAATAAGGTGAACGAGGCTTACCTGTCTTTCGTCCAGGAATTCGAAAGAGAACCCACAAATGAAGAACTGGCAGAATTACTGAATATGACGCCTAAAGAAATTGCCGATATGCTTAAGGGCAATGGGCGACACCTATCCGTTGACGCCCCATTGAGCGGCGAAGACGGAGATTCTACCATGCTGGATGTCATTTCCAGTGAAGAAAATATGAGCCCTGACCTAAATCTGATGGAGCAATCCCTCAAAGAAGAAGTTCAACAGGGCTTATCTATCTTGACGCCGCGGGAAGTGGAAGTCCTTTCTTCCTATTACGGCCTCAATGGATATAAATCCCTCACCCTCGAAGAAATTGGTGAACTTTATGGCTTAACGCGCGAAAGAGTCCGCCAGATCAAAGAAAGAGCGATCCGCAGACTGCGTAAATCTTATAACCGCAATGCGCTAAAATCTTATCTTGGATAAAAAGAGGCTATCTCATAAGTCAAGCTTTGCTTGGAGTTGGCAAAATTTTAATAAACAAATAGGAGAATAGGGAGATAGAATGTTCTGCTATTAATTCTAGGGTCCTGTGTTTTTAAGATGAAATTTTACGTATTTCATTTCTAAGACAATATTACCTGGTTGTCACCTCACTCTCTGCCATTCGCCGTTCATAAGTTCGGATCAACATCGCGTACCAGATCACGCCAAACAGGTACAAGGCTACCGTAATTAGGAATATACTCACGTATTTAAACTCTAGTTGCCGCATCCATTGAAACAATTTCATGGAAATAAACCAGCTACCGGCCCAGATAGAGGCATTCAGGGCGGCAATGATCTCCTGGTTCTTTTTACCTACATAATAAAGCATCAACTCGGATGTCATTGGCGAGGCTGCACTCATGAGCGGTTGCCTTACCACGTAAAATAAAATCGCCACGTAGACGGCAAAACGCCATTGACTGTAATACTCCGTGGTCGCCAATAAAAACAGCGCCAGAACGGCCAACGACTGAAACAGTGTAATGGCGATCCGGTAGCCAAATCGACGGCGGATATACGGCATGAAGATCATCGTAATCGCAACCAGTAAAAAGGTTAAAGCACCAATTACCGAAAAAGCATTTGATGGTAGTCCGTGTACATTGAGGAAAAACAGGTTGATGACGGGGATGGTAAACCCTGCTCCAATGGCGATCAGTGAGGTAGGGATCAATGCCCGGAAAATGGTAACCCAGTCGTAGTCGAATAAAACACGGTGAAAGGGAATCCTGTCGGACAACCGTTCCTCCACTTTGGTGGTAGCGACGTAGTACAAACTAAAGAACGATAACATCGAGACGATCAGTAAAACGGTTTTCTCATCGAATAGATCGGGGGCCAGGCTGTTCAGGATGTAGTTAGCCACACCAATAATACAGATGGTTACGCTGAAGGATAAAAAGGAAAGCGAAATCGCTTCTGAATGATGTTGAGGCTTCGCATTGAGTAAAATATAAGGCAAGATGGTGATTTGAATACAGGCATACCCAATTCCCCAAATACCAACGGCAAAATACAACAAAGTGTCCCATTGGAATTCTACACACCAAATGATCAAATTAGAAAATAAAGGTACGATTAGAGCAGCAGCATAAAAGAATGGCTTCAGCCTTCTACCTTTGATGAAAAGACCAATGGGAAATGCCAGTAAGCCTACCGCAAAAAAACGATAAGCCAGTATTTCTGCGACCTCGTAGTCTGCGTACCCTTCTGCTACCATGTAGTAATTTAATAACAGGAAAAAGGCGGTATTCACCGATTGAAGGAAAAATTGAGCGAGTACGATCTTTTTGATATGCGGTTCAACATTCTTATAACCGTTGATAATAGTTCTTAGCATAAATCTCTGTCAGTTTGTTGGGTAAGGTTTACTTAGAATAGACTTGTTCGGCGGGTCATGAACGAGCGAAAGTGAAGCAAATTTTATGCTGAACGAGGCAAAAAATGCAGGCGATGCCAAAGCATCGGCGTCCCGCAGAAATTGCCATTGGCAGCAATTAAAAATTAACATAAGTGTAGTCGAT
>CAZHNG010000310.1:0-8092 GCA_964533785.1 uncultured Saprospiraceae bacterium
AGCTGCCGAAGCCCAGTTGCCGCTGCAGTTCCATCGCCGAGATGCCGCCCTTGCTGGCGGTGACCAGGTAGATGGCGAGAAACCATTTGGCGAGCCCGGTCTTGGTCTGCTCGAACATCGTGCCGGCCAGGATCGAGTGCTGCTTGCCGCAAGCGCGACACTCCTCGATCAGCCGCTTGTTGTGGCTCCAGGCCTCGCGATGCCCGCAGCCGGCGCAACAAAAGCCCTCGGGCCACAGCGCCCGGACCAGATAGGCGCGGCATTGAGCGTCGGTGCCGAACCGCTCCACGAAGGCCGGCAGCGTCCGCGGCAGGTCTCGCAACAGCTCGTCCGACATCGTGCCCTCCAGCAGTTCGTTCCTAGTATGTTCACTCTAGGCGAGCGGGGCGGCGCCGTCAAACGGCCTGAGGGTTGCGGAGAGGTAGTTAGGATCATTCCAGCCGATCACCTGCTTGCGTCCGCTCCTACTCGGGAGCGACCAGACGCAGGTCGTCAATATCTGCCGGCGACAACTCCTCGACGGAGCGTGGTTCCCGCGCGGGGCTCTCGCGGGACATTTCGAGCTGCTCCAAGATCAATGGCTCGGCAGGCGGGCGGGCGCCCGTCGTTGCATCGTCCGGCTGGGCCACCGTCGGTTCCAGCATTGCGCCGATGTCGAACGGCAGTCGGGCGAGGGAGTCGGACCATATGTCCGAAGTCGACAGATCCGCGATCCGCTCGGCGAGATCGCGCCGAACCGGCTCCAGCGCGGGCAGCCAGATCAGCGCGGCTAGGGAGGTCGCGACAATCGCCAAGTCGGCACCCGGCATCCAACGCGCTCGCGGCGGTTTTGCCGCCACCGGCGGAACCGTCGCGTTGCAGTCGTTCTTCGCCTCGCACACGAACAGCTTGCCGTCGGCGGAACCGTCCCGAGCTGCCAAATCGAGCAGCGCTCGCCAGTATTGTTGCAGCGCCGATGCAAACTCCCGCAGCGCATCGAATGAGCTGCACATGAAGATCACGTGCTCGCTGTCCGACAGATGCAGCTTCAAGCCGCCATAGCGCATGATCGGCCATTTCGTGGCAGCGGCACCGCTCTCCGGTCCCGCGGTGCGCGAGACGACCGTGGCATCCTTCACGTCGGCCTCTTCCAGCCAGAGTACGTCGCGGAACTCGAACTTGAGATTGCGCAACGAATAGATTGCGGCATCATCGGAATCTCTCTCGACGACTGCGAGGAACGGGAGGATGTATAGCGTGAAGCCGTCGGATCGCACGGTCAGGGTCAGGCTGTCGGCTCGCAACGCCCGATGGCCGCCGGCGGTGACGCTGCACGCGAAACGTGGGATTGCAGTGTCGACGTGCAGCCGGTCGATCATGAAGGTGTCGGCGAGCGGCGCGTCGACCCGCCAAAGATATTCTGCCTTCGACAGATCGAAAAAGCGGGCCGCCAGCGCTTCGTAGGCCTCGATTGTCGAATCGTTGCAAACGAAGGAGAGGCTACTGCCCAAGTCGGCCGCCTCTTTGGCCGCAGCGATCTCCCTGTTGCGGAAGGCATTCCAGCGCCAGCGCCACAGTAACAAGAGTGGCAGCATCAGCAGGCGAATGACCGGCAGCCCATAGGTCAACGCCAGCTTCCGCGCCAAGCTTCTCTGCCGGCATTTAGCCTGCCCCAGGCGCTTGTCCAACAAACTGAGCTTGGCCGTGGCATGCCGTGTCAGCGCGGTGATCCGTGGCAGCGCTGCAACCGATTCGCCAATCCGGCCATTCGTGGATGCGACGACCACATTTCCATCAGCGGCGAGTTGCAGGCATAATTCCGTTCGTTCTCGCTCCCGTGCACGCTGCATCCGCGATCCGCCTGTCCTCAACTCTCTCAAACCCGTGGCCGAAGCCTCACCGAAAGAGGTCATCAGTTCGCGGCGGCAGGCTCGTGCTCGCGCGCACCAACCGATCGCCGGCCGAGTCCGGCCAGCGATTCTCACGCTCTAGCGAGTTCGCCACCACGAAAAGGACGATAACTCGGCCGCGCGCGACCGGTGCCACGCATCGCCAGACACGGGCGACACCAGAGAGGCGCCGGCGACGGTCGCTGGAAGTGACCGGGCGCCCGCCGCCGCGGCGAACGTCGCGGCAACGACCTCTTCGCAGCGCTTGCCCGTACGCATCGTCTGGCGGCCACTCCTCGATCGGGAAAGTCATGCACATTCCTTGTCGGCCCATATTGGCCACGCAGCCTAGGAGTCGCGGAAGGCTCGCGCGAAGCTCTCGGTGAGCGGGGCCATGATGTAGTCCACAAAGGTCCGCTCCCGCAACTTGATCATGACATCGACCGGCATTCCAGGGTAGAGATCGAAAGTTTTAACAGCTTCAGCGTCCAGAATGACGGTGGCCTTGTAGTATTGCTGACCGGTGCGCTCCTCGATGATTAGGTCAGCGGAGATATTTGTTAGCGTGCCCGGGACAGTCGGCGTTGTCCTGAACTTGAAGGCAGTAAGCCGGACCTCAGCCTCGAGGCCTTCGAACACCACGTCTATGTCAGTCGGATTAATCCTGGTCTCCACGACGAGTGGGTCCCCAATCGGCACGAGGTCCATGATTGGTTCGCCGGAGCCTACGACACCACCTACGGTGAAAAACTGCAGGTCCACCACACGACCATCGATGGGCGCGCGGATTTCGGTCCGCCGCAGAACAGCCTCGGAGCCGCCGAGGTTGGCCCGAAGGTCGATTATCCTTCCCCGAGTCTCCTCGAGCTGCCTCGACGCCTCGTCGCGGAACTGGGTCTCCTTGAGCGACATCTCGACTTCGGCGCCGCCGATCGCTTCCTCGGCCTGCGCGATCGCGGCGAGGCTTTGGCCCCGGCGGTTCTCGATCTCGGCGATACTCCGCTCTAGAGCCAGAACGCTGGATCGGCGCGCGAGGCCGTCATCGAGCAGGCTACGCAGGTCGCGCAGCTCCTCCCGGCTCAACTGCAACTGCCGCTCCGTCGATGTCACTTGCGCGCTGAAACCCGTCATCTGCGACCGCAGCTGCTCGATCCGCTGCTGAAGAACCGCCTTCTCCTCGCGCAGGTTGTTCAGCGACGTGACGAACATCGTCTCCTGGGCCCGGAGAGTCTCGGCGACCTCTGGCTCGTCGCGGCGCGCCAGGATCTCGGGTGGAAAATCGATCGCGGTGCTTCCGTTGAGCAGGGCAAGCAGCCGCGCCTCGTTGGCGCGCGCCGCCACGAGCTGCGTATCGAAGGCTGTCGTGCGAAACGCGCTCTGCTCCGGGGAGATGCGAACCAAAACGTCACCCGCGCGCACCACCTGACCTTCCTTGACGAGGAGTTCATCGATGATGCCGCCTTCGTAATACTGAATGGTTCGCCGATTCGACTCCACAACCATGCGACCATGGGCGATGACCGCGCTGGAAAGCGGCGCCAATGCCGCCCACCCGCCAAAGCCGCCGAAGAAGACGAACACCATCAGGACGCCCGCCGTGATGGTGCCGGCGATGGGCGGTGACTTCGAAGCCTGCAGGTAGGTCACCTGACCATAGTGGCGACGTTCACCGCCAGCGCCACGCCAAGCCGTTGCAGCGCCGCCACCAGCGGCTGCCGCTACGGCTGTCCAGCCAGGTTGGTCTGGTGTCAGTTCTTTCGACATGGCGCGATCCCCTTAAGTGCTGTTACGCAGGCGTTTGGGCCTGCTTGATCAATGACGGCGTTGGTGTCTCCGGCACGGACCGCGGCCGTGTAACCCGCTTGAGCATCTCGTCCCGTGGGCCGAACGCCTCGACTCTGCCGTCGCGCAGGATGATGATGCGATCCGCTGATTGCAGCATGCTCGGTCGATGGGCGATGAACACCACGGTTCGTCCCTCCCCTTTCAACTGGGCGATCGAGCGCAGCAGGTGCTCCTCGCCATCCGTGTCGAGGTTCGCGTTCGGCTCGTCGAGCACGACCAGAACCGGATCGCCATAGAGGGCGCGCGCGAGGCCGAGGCGCTGACGCTGCCCCCCGGACAGCGTCATGCCGCGCTCACCGATTTGCGTATCATAATGCTGCGCCAGATCGGAAATCATCGAGTGAACACCCGCCATCTTCGCAGCGGCGATTACCGCCCCGCTGTCCAAGCTGCTGAACCGTCCGATGTTCTCTGCGACCGTGCCGGCGAACAACTCGACATCCTGAGGCAGATAACCGACATATGGCCCAAGTTGCTCCCGATCCCAGCTCCGCAACTCGATGCCGTCGAGCCTGACCGACCCGCCCACCGGATTAATGACACCCATCAGCAACCGCGCCAGGGTCGACTTTCCGGCACCGGATGGTCCAATGATCGCAACGACCTCACCGGCCGTTAACTCGAAGCTCACACCCCTAATGATCGCGAGATTGGAGCCGGGGTAAGCATAGACGACGTTGCTCACGCTCAGATTGCCCTTCGGCGGCGGCAACTCCAGGCAGTTCTCGCTGTTCGGCTCGTGATAGTTCTCGAAAAAGAGGTTTAGGCGGTCGTAGGCGGCGCGCGCGAGGATGAGTTGCTTCCACGTGTCGATGGCGTTCTCCACGGGGGCCAGCGCGCGCCCGAGCAGGATCGAGCCCGCGATCATCGCACCGGCAGTGAACTCCCGCTCCAGAACGAGGTAAGCGCCGACCCCGAGCACCAGTAGTTGCACGATCAGCCGCCATGTCTTGGCCGACGCCATCACCGAGCGCGAGATGTCGTTGCCCCTGGCACTCGCGGACAAGCCGTCGACGTAGCTCGTCATCCAACGGGCCACGACGTTGGAGCGCATGCCCAGCGCGTTGATTGTCTCATTGTTGCGCAGATTGGCATCCGCCTCGCGCTGCGCCCGCGTGACGTTCTCCATCGCGCGCAACGTATGCTGTCGGCTCAAATACTCGTTGAGCAACGCCATACCGACGAGGACGACGGCCGCCACCAAGGCGAGCAGCCCGATAAGCGGATGGAGCAGCCACATGATTAACACGAAGACCGGTAGCCAGGGAGCGTCGAGAAGTTGGGCAACCGCGCCGCCGGAAAGGAAGGACTTGAGGTCCTGAATATCGTTCAGGAGCCGCGTGGAGCCTCGTTGATCGAGGTTCGACGCACCGATAATGGCGCTGAACACGCCGGGGCTGAGGCTGTGATCCATCCAGGTCCCGACGCGCACCAACAGGCGCCCGCGCAACCACTCGAACGCCCCCATCAGAACCATCGCGAAGCAGGCGATCAACGTGAGATAGAGCAGCGTTTCGTAGCTTCGGCTTGAGAGTACGCGATCGAACACCGACAGCATGTAAATAGGCAGCGTGAGGATCAGCAGATTGACCGCAAAGCTGAACAGAACCACCGGCAGCAACGCCCGCCAGACTGCCGCCTTCACATCATTGAACGACTTCGGGGTTATGCTCATCGATATTTCCCAACAATCGGTTCACGCGCGACGCGGCGACCGAGATCTCGATGTCTGCCATCGTCCGTAACGCTTAAATGAACGCGCCGCCAAAGACGAATTCAACAATCTTCGCCGCTTATCATCGTGCGCCATCTCGGCCACCGGCGGTTAACGATCGTCAACCCGCAGGTCGGCGCGGCGGCTCGCCAGCAATCGTCCATCACCGTCGCTCCAATCCAACGCCACCTCGTAAACGCCGGTGGCCAAGCCATCGGCGGACGCGCGGCGCCCGCTGTATCGAAAGAAGCGCGCCTGCCCGCGAGCTTCATTGAAGACGTGCCGGTGAAACTCCCCGCCCGTTGGATCGGTCACCACGAGTTCGAGGCGATCCCCGGCCGCCAGCCCATAGCCCTCGACAAAGACGACGAACGCCGACGCATCGGCCGGCAAGGTCGTCTCGGCGTAGTGCCCTTCCTTGACTGCATCCCATTCGGGCGCCTCGCCCGCCAAGCCGAGCTTGGTCACCACGACCGGCTCGTAGGCGGTCGCCGCCTGCGCCGCCGCCGTCCACAAGGGTCCAGGACCGAGGTCGCAGGCGTCACCCGTCGCAGGCGCCGCTGAGCCGGTAAAGGGATCGATCCGCTCGTCGTCGCGCATCACGGTAAGCTCGACATGTGGGAAGCTCGCATTCCCCGACATGCCGACGAAGCCCAGCGGGTCACCGGTGGCGACGACGTCGCCAGGCTCGACCGCCACGCTGCCCTCACGGAGATGGCAGTAGAGCGTCTCCCAGTCGCCATCGTGACGCACCGCGACACCGTTGCCGCAATCGCGACCCGCCAGGCTGTCCCGGTCGATCGTGGTGACGTCGACGTCCGCCATCCCGTCCCGGACGTTGCGAACCACACCGGGGGCGGCGGCAACGACCGGCACGCCGCGCGCTACTGCCGCCATGTCGGCAACGGCGAAGTCCGTGCCGGTATGGCCGTCATACGACAATCGACCACAGCGGTAATCGGCGGCATCCGCCGATGCCACCCGGTCGAAGTAAACGACCGGCCAGCAATCGGCACCGACCGTGCAGGCAACGGGCAAGGCCAAGCGCGGCGGCTCGTCGGAGGCGCCGGCGTCCCCGCCGCTGAAAGCCATCAACAGGCCAATTGCCGTTGACCTAATCACCCTCTGCCGCAGCAAAACCGGGAACCTCCTCGCCCCCGTCACCTACACCCCGTCAGCTACACACTTGTCAGCAACACCGACGTGCCGACGGGCGAGCGTTGGGGGCGGACCCACCGTCACGCGCCCGTCGACGTGATGGGTGACGTCAACTTACGCAACGAGTTATACACGATCGCAGCGTCTCGACGACACCCCTATTCACAGGCCAGCGAGGCATCCTGCGACATCATGGCCAAACGACAGTACCCCGCCTCTGGTGACGCCGCGGCACGCGGTGCCGCCGCGCTCGACGAGGGCCGCCGGCTGCTCCGGGCAAAGGACTTCACCGCGGCCGTGCCCGTGCTCCGCCGCGCCGTTGAGCTGCGGCCGCGCGACCCGATAGCGCTGCTGCAATACGGCCTGGCGATCGACGAGACCGGTTCCGACGCCGACGCCCGGGTCTGCTGGCGACAGGCGCTCCGCCGGGTGCCCGATCTCGAGCCGGCGCTCCTGCTGCTCGCCAAGTCGAAGCGGCGTCACTGCGACTGGGACGGGCTGGACGGCGTCGACCGCGCTCTCGACCGGGCGACGGCCAAGACCCTCGCCGCCGGCGGCTGTCCGCTCGAGGGCCCGTTTTTCAATCAGCACCGGCAGGACGACCCGCCGCACAACCGCGCGCTCGCCGAGGCCTGGGCGCGGCTCCACGCCGCCAAGGTGCGCGAGCTGCCGCCACCACCACCCACACCACCGGACCGTCCCCTCAGGCTCGGCTACCTCTGCGGCCAGTGGTACGCTCACCCGGTCATGCAGTGCATGGGCTTCGTCATGGCGGCGCACGACCGCGACCGCTTCACTGTCATCGGCTTCGACTACGGGCCGGAGCGCAACGACCCGTTCCGCCGCCGGGCGCTGGCCGCCGTCGACCGTCATGTCCGCCTCGACCTCCGCCAGCCGGCGGCCGCGGCCCAGGCCATCCGCGGCCACGCCATCGACATCCTGGTCGACCTCACCGGCCACACCGAACAGGCACCGCTCGCCATCCTCGCCTGCCGCCCGGCACGGGTGCAGCTGTCCTATTTCGGCTTCATCGGCACCAGCGGTGCCGCCTATGTCGACGGCCTCGTCACCGACCACACGCTCGCCCCGCCAGGCGACGCCGCCTGGTACACCGAGCCCCTCCTCCATTTGCCCGACAGCATTCTCACCATGGGCCCGGCACCCGAGGCCGACGAGGTACCCACCACCCGCACCGAACAAGGCCTGCCCGAGGACGCCCTCGTCCTGGCCTCCTTCAACGGCACGCAAAAGCTCGACCCGGCCCTCTTCGACCTCTGGCTCGAGATCCTGCGCGACGTGCCCACAGCCGTCCTCTGGCAGGTCGCCGAACCCGCCGCGGGCGCCCGGCTCAAGGCCCGGGCCGCCAGTCGCGGCATCGACCCCGGCCGCCTCGTCATCGCCCCCAAGGTCAACTACTTCCGCCATTTGGCCCGGATCCGCCTCGCCGACCTCGCCCTCGACACCCACCCCTATGGCGGCGGCGTCACCAGCATCACCATGCTCTGGG
>CAZHNG010000311.1:0-892 GCA_964533785.1 uncultured Saprospiraceae bacterium
TGAGCAATAATTCAATGAGCAATGGGGGCAATGAGCAATAATTCAATGAGCAATGAGCAATAATTCAATGAGCAATGGGGGCAATGAGCAATGTGGACAATGAACAATGAGCAATAATTCAATGAACAATGAGCAATAATTCAATGAACAATGAGCAATAATTCAATGAGCAATGGGGGCAATGAGCAATAATTCAATGAGCAATGTGGACAATGAACAATGAGCAATAATTCAATGAGCATTGCAACCATTGTTCATTGCTCATCGTTCATTGTTCATTGCTCATCGTTCATTGTTCATTGCTCATTGCTCATTGCTCATTGTTCATCGTTCATTGTTCATTGAACCTCCTCCAACCCATCCAACACCCAAGGCATCAATTCAGAAACCGTTGGATGTACCAACACCACCCGACGGTAATGCCGGCAAGGGATGTTACTGTGCATAATTGTAGCAAACATATTGATGATCTCATCACCGCCGGGACCCAGAATAGCCGCTCCTATAATTTGGTCCGTATCCGCATCGACCAATAATTTGGCAAAGCCTTTGGTTTCCCCCATTTCTTTGGCCCGGCTGATCTTACTCATGGGATGAATGGACTTTAATACCCTTTTCCCGGTCGCCAGCGCAGCTTTTTCCGATAGTCCTACTCTGCCCAATGGAGGATCGGTAAAAAGCGCATAAATGGGTATGCGATCGGAAAGTTTCCGTTGCCCGCCGAAAAGGTGGTCTAATACAATTTCCGCATCATTCACCGAAGTATGCGTAAAGGCACCTTTGCCGTTTACATCTCCTAAAGCGAATACCCCTTCAACATTGGTGCGGCAGTAATCATCTACCTCAATATAGCCTCGTTGATTCGCTGTAATCCCCGCGGCTTCTATATTCA
>CAZHNG010000311.1:902-8084 GCA_964533785.1 uncultured Saprospiraceae bacterium
ACTGGCTGTTGGGTCGGCGACCGGTAGCTACCAATAGATGGGTTCCGATGACCGTTGCTTCTATTTCGTTGGAGGTTATGGATAAATGAAGGTATGCTCCACGTTGATTAATTTCATTAGCAGTGGCATTACAGATGACCTTAATACCTTCTTCTTCCAAAAACTCCTGAATGGTATTGGCCACATCTTCATCTTCCCGGGGCATTAACTGACCTTCTCTTTGGATGATCGTTACTTCGGCACCCAATCTTCTGAATACCTGCGCAAATTCTACTCCGATGTAGCCTCCTCCAATAACGATGAGGTGTTTAGGGAGTTCTTTCAAGTCCAATAATTTGGCGCTATCCATCCAGGGGACTTCCTTTATTCCAGCTATGGGGGGTAAAAAAGGATGCGTTCCCGTATTGATGTAGACTTTCTTGCCTTCGATGACTTGGTTATCTATTGCTATTGAGTGTGGCCCAACGAATTTCCCCCAGCCCCGGATCAAGGTCACGTTAGGAGTGGATTCCATCCAATTGGACAATCCATCCCTGGAGCCGTTGCGAATTTCGTTCATACGAGCGTAGACCCTTTGAAAATCGACCTTTATTTCGCCGGTACTGAAACCAAAGTAATCTCCTCTTCTGGCCTGGTGAATGGCTTTCGCACTAGCGACCAAGGATTTGGTGGGGGTACATCCGTAATTGACGCAACTGCCGCCCACTTTTCCGCCTTCAATGACGGCAATAGAATCGCCGGTGGGGATCAATTGACCGAGTAATGTGCCGGTTGCCTGGCCCGTGCCTAAAATGATGTGGTCGAAGGTTTGCATTGAGTTAAAGTTTTGGGAAAGTTACGACTTATTCAGCGCAGCTCGACTACTTATTACTCCAAATCTTCAAAAACCTTTTCTACTTCGATCTCAACATCGTTCGTGGGATCTTTCAAAATACCGGACGTGTACACGGTGTTGTTTCCATTGGGTAATAACACTTGAATAGCCTTCATTTCCGGCACAATCGCCCAGGCGGATTTTACGCCCATTGGGAAGTACAAATCGTATGCCTTTTTCATTAATTGTTGGGGGGATTGAGTGGGTGAGAGGATCTCAATGGTGGTGAGGGGGGCTTCTTTTTTCTTCGCTTCCAATTCCAATATGGTAAGCTTTCTTTTTGGATACAAAGATATATCTGGGGTGCTGCCTGATTTGGTAGCAAGGCTTAATTCGGACAAAATAAGGTATTTCTCACCATAAGCGATTGTAAGTAAAAAGATTAATTTGCTTTGGATTGCTGCATGAATTTCATTAGGCATAGGCTTATTCCTTTCCTTTTCGTAATCAGATCGGGGCTCAAAAGAAGTGGATGCTGTCATGATCAAATTTTTATTTAAAGCTACAACTTTGTAAGTATAACAGCAAGCTGATTATCCTTGGTTCAAAATAGAAACTTGGATAATCAGTTTATTGAACAAATATAAGGTAAAAATAAATTAAAAACAATAATTGTTTTAAAAAATGATTTGGTTATAAAGGTTATAGGGTTATTTGGTTAGGGGCTATAGATGACGATATTTTCTCGTCACTATTCAATAGCGTTCAGGCGGTGTTTCGGAAATCAGCCATTTCTCATGTGAAGCGTACGTGGGTTGCTACCAAAACACAAAAGCTTAAAATCCTCACAAAAAAGAGTAGTGCAATTTTGTGTTCCTGCCTGCCCGTGACGGCACGGTCAAGCAGGCAGGTTTGTGGCGATTTTTTCTACGTGTAAGTTTTACATGAGAAATTGCCGGCTCGATATTCAGCCTAGCCCGGAATTCCTTCTTTCTCAAGGTATTCCGCAATATTAAAAGAAGTTCCCTTCATTAATTCTACCTCTTCATCCCAGTTGACAATGATCCAATGTTCGTCCGGGGTGGCCATTAGAACCTTTTTGCTGGAAGTGAGTATCCATATTACTTTTTGGACACCAAAGTCTAATAAACTCTGTGTTTTTAAGTACACCGCATCGATAGGTTCGATGCCTTCTGCCTCAAATTTGATATCGACCTCAATCACCAATTCCGGCGGAACATCGGCGTATTTGTTGGTGATCTTTTCGGGGGTTAGTTTGGCTTTATCATACAAAGCGATATCGTTAGCCATATTTTTTGATCGCTCGATATGCAATCCTGCTTCATTGTTGCCGATATAGTACTTTTCATCAGCATCCATCTTAACGATAAGCCGCAATAAATACTGAAGGATTACAAATTGTAATGCGCTGCTACCCATGATGTCATCAATCGTTTTGTTTTGGTTAAGCACTTCTTTATACCCCTTGTAATAAAAGGGAATACCATTGATGGTTTCTCTTGTGAGTGCCTCAAGGCTGGTTTTTTTATCTCCTTTTTTTACTGCTGATGAACTTGAGCCCATTATGGTAATTTTTGATTTTAACGCACACTAAATACTCTGTAAACCAAATTTATTAGCGTTTTGACTGCGCCTTTTTGCCCTTTTCTTCGTCTCGTCCTCAGCATGATAGCTAAGGCTATCAGCTTCCGGGCGTTCCTTGAAAAGAACAAAAATCCACTACTCAAAACACCAATAAACTTAATTTACAGAGTACTAAAACTACTGTTTAATATTTAAAACATCAAGTTGGTGCAAAAAGGTTTATCGTGCGATAAGCGTTTTGTTGTCTAAAATCTAGCGTCTAGTGTCTAGCGTCAAAAGTCCAAATATAATCTTAAATTGTTCATTTTCGCACACCCGTCCGTCCGTATGCGGATACAGGTTTTCGTTCAAAGAGTAGCTATTTTTTTAAGTGTTTGATATTCAATGTTTATTGGGGCTTGGCATGTTCTTGGCAATTATAGTTTTGAAAAGTTTGATGATCATTCAGAATTCAGATTATGTTGAAAACCTATCTTAAAGTTGCGATTCGGCACTTATCCAATAACAAAATATTTACGTCACTGAATGTATTAGGGTTGTCGATCGGCATGGCAGCGGCCTTGTTAATATTGATTTGGGTACAAAATGAATTGACTTTTGACAGTTACCATAAAAATGCAGATCAAATCTACCGTATTATCAGTCAATGGCACGGCAAGGATGCTATGATCAATATCGATGCAATTCCGTTGGCTGTAAAAGAATTAGCGGAAACTGAAGTGCCGGGAATAGAGGAGTTGTTCGTGGCCCGTCCCGCGTTTGGCAGTCCATTGGTCGAGGTAGACAAAACAAAAGTTCTTGAAGAAAATGAGATGGTTTACATCAGTGACAATTGGTTACAGGAATTTAGTTACCAAGTACTGGCAGGTTCCATCCAGCAATTCAATGACAATAAATACAGTATGGCGTTGACCAGATCGCGCGCCAGAAAGTACTTCGGTGATACAGATCCTTTAGGTCAAACGGTGCGAATCAATGAGGTGGATTATACGATCCGTTTAATCCTAGCGGATAACCCTGCCAACTCTAGTTTTCAGTTTAAAGTATTCTTACCCTTGTCAGCGGTCTGGGAAGATCGAGCCGCTTACGAAAGGGATTACCAAAGCGCTAACTACAATTATTTATCCTTTTTTAAATGTCCAGGAGGAGTAGCTCCTCAAGATATTGTCGATCAATTAAGTGACATTCTTGTTCGGGTAGATAATGACGAGGATAAAAAGACGTGCTTGGTTCTTCCGTTGAAAGATATGCGTTTTTATACTGATATTTCAAACGATTATTTTACTCATCAAAATAAAGCCGCCGTTTATATTTTTGGGTTGATTTCCCTCGTCATTTTGCTTACGGCTGGATGGAACTACATCAACCTTTCCACTGCTATGCTTAGTAAGAAAGTGAAAGAAATCGCTATCAAAAAAGTGGTAGGAGCGGACTTCAGGCATATTTTTACCCAAGCTTTACTAGAAACCGGTGTGGTAGTCATGCTTGCTTTTATTATTGCTATTGGCCTTGTAGCCTCGGCTTTGCCCAAATTAAGTCTCTTTATTGGTTATGAATTACCGTTAAAATTAGAGGATCCATATATTCTATTGGTTTTGGGAAGTGTCTTCGTCCTGGGACTTTTGGTAGCGGGGATCTATCCAGCAGTATTGTTTGCCGGCTTTAAACCGATCGGACTAATTCAAAACGAAAGCATCCGGGAAAATAGAGATTGGTTGAGGAAGTCGCTGGTCATTGCACAATTTGTTGCTGTTTTTGTTGTCATGATCAGTACCGGAGTGATCTATCAGCAGCTGCAATATATTCAAAAGAAGGATGTGGGTTACGACCGTTCCCACGTAATAAATTTACAACCCAACCTTTTCCGGGTGGATAGTATTGCCAGAAATCTCGAACGATTTGCTTTATACAGCGAAGCATTACGGACAATTCCGGAAATTGAATCGGTTGCCTTGGCAGAGAACGCCATTTCAAATATTACTAATCGCAACCGTGGAAGTTTTAGCTGGGACGGTAAACCGGCTGATATGTCCGTTATCGTCCATCAAATTACAGCTAATGAAGATCTGATTTCCGTCTTTGACCTTGAAATGACTGCCGGACGATGGTTTTCCGGCGATTTAGAAACAGATCAAATCAACTACATCATCAATGAAACGGCAGCAAAGAACTTCAATATTCCTGAGCCGGTAGTAGGACGAAAGGCTACTTTTCACAATGGTCCGGGCCAGATCATAGGTGTGGTTAAAGATTTTCATTTTGCTAGCATGCGGGAGAGCATAGAACCGCTGGTCATTAGCCACAACTCCAACCGCGGACGTAGCATTCTGGCAAGAGTCAATGGAGAGAATGCCACAGTAGCGTTAAAAAAAGCAGAGGAGATATTTAATTCTTTTCTGCCGGGTATTCCTTTTCAATATCACTTTTTGGATGAATCCTTTCAAAAAATGCACGAAAATGAGGCTAAGATGAGCTTGCTGTTTCTTGTTTTTGCCGGGTTGTTGGTTTTTATCTCCTGCTTAGGACTTCTCGGGTTAGCCATTTTCGCAGCGGAAAACAGGGTGAAGGAAATAGGAATACGCAAGGTACTGGGAGCATCGGTGGGGAGTATTATAGGGCTGTTATCCAAGGATTTTCTGAAACTGGTATTTATTGCCTTTGTTTTTGCCGCTCCTATTACCTGGTATGCTATGCAACAGTGGTTGAAAAACTTTGCCTATCGGATTGAGTTGCCCTGGTGGATTTTTGTATTGGCAGGAATAATAGTTACTGGAATTACAATTATAGTGATCGGCTTTCAAAGTGTAAAAGCTGCGCTAGCTAACCCGGTGGACAGTTTGAAAACTGAATAAAAAAACAATTATGCTTAAGCATTTAACTACCATTACTTTACGCAATATTTTGGGGAACAAAGCCTCCTTTTTCATCAATCTCCTCAGCTTAACTTCCGGTTTGGTAGGCGTGCTCTTCATCTTATTATGGGTGAACGATGAGCTGCAAAAAGATAAATTCCATGCCAATGATGATCAGCTTTTCCAGGCTATGACCCAATGGGATTACGAGGATAGAATATCGACTACTGATTTCACCCACGGTCCTTTAGCCGCGTTGTTGATGGAAGAAGTTCCCGAAGTCGAATACGCTACGAATATCATCCATTGGTTTGATCGGTTCAATTTAATGGTGGAGGAAGAAACCTTTTCTACAAGCGGATATTACGTCGGCCCCGCCTTTTTTAAGGTGTTCGATTTTAAGTTAAAAGTGGGAGAGGCAAGTGAAGTCTTACGAGACCCGAATGCAATGGTCATTTCTGAAAGTACGGCTAAGAAGTTTTTTGGTAGTACGGAAAAAGCCTTAGGTAAGACCATTCAATTAGAAGGACAAGAAGATTTTTTTGTGTCGGGAATATTCGAGGATGTTCCTGCTCAATCCACGCTACAATTTGAATTTTTGATGTCTTATGAAAAATTCATTCAAAATCCTCGAAATGCAGATCGGGATACCTGGAATGGTGTGGGACCATACACCATGTTGACTTTATCAAAAGATGCTGATCAATCCCTAGTCCTCCAAAAGATTCACGATGCTATCCAGTCCAAATTTGAAGAACCTATTGATTTTACCACTTTATTCAGACCTTATTCCGACGGTTATTTGTACGGCGTATACGAAAACGGAAAAGTAGTGGGAGGCAGAATAACTTACGTAAGGATGTTTTCTATCATAGGTTTATTCCTGTTGCTCATCTCTTGTATCAATTTCATGAACTTGTCTACTGCGAAGGCAACCAAACGAGTAAAGGAAGTTGGTGTAAAGAAAACACTTGGAGCCGATAGGGTGAGTCTGGTTATTCAGTATTTAATGGAGTCCACTTTTCTGGCGTTCCTTTCGTTAATTTTGGCATTAGGCGCAACCAAGAAACAAATAATCCGTCAATTTCTAAATGAAACTTTTATTACGGTTTCTATAGCTTCTGTTATTGCATTATTTACATCTTTCCTTTCGTTGCCAATGCTGAATCAATGGTTTGATAAAGACATACCAACTTACATCCTTGGCCAACCTCAGACCCTCATTTTCCTCGCAGGGGTTGTTTTGATTACAGGAATAGTTGCGGGACTATTCCCTGGATTATTTCTTTCGAAGTTCCGACCGATCAGTGTTTTGAGTAATCAACTGAAACTTAATCGAGAAATTCCACGGCAAATATTAATTACCATTCAATTAGCTATAGGAATTGGACTGATTGCAGGTGCGCTGTTACTCAATCGCCAGTTTAGATATTTAATAAATCGCGACCTAGGTTTTGATAAAGATCAAGTCATGGTGATTAATGCTTCACCTGATATTAGTAATAAGGCGGCAGCTTTCCGTCAAGACCTTGACAAGTTGCCGGGAATTAAATCAGTTGCTTTTTGCCAAGCTGCAATGCCAGACGGAACATTTGGCACTTCTGTTATTCCTCAAGGAAGTGAGGAAGAATTATCGGTTCAATGGTACCGAATAGATAGTGCATATTTAAAGACATACGGCATAAAGCTTGTAAGTGGTCGTCCATTAGGACAATCATCAGATCGTACAAATAATGCCGTATTAGTAAACGAAACCTTTCTGGAACAATTGGGGTGGAGCAGTGGCCTTGGGAAAGCGATTCGCTTCCCGAATGATGAGGAAAGGCTTTCCATTGTAGGAGTGGTCAAGGATTTTCATTAGACTTGTCTAGACGGTGTATTCAAATTGGAAAAATGAGGGATTTTTATTTA
>CAZHNG010000312.1:0-7956 GCA_964533785.1 uncultured Saprospiraceae bacterium
CCCATACGGGCCCCACGTGGCGGGCCCTACGTGGACGGCTAAGGAGCGAAGTCTCAACAAACAAAAAGACTCACAATTCAAAATTGTAAGTCTTCAACGATAATAATAGTTTGATGATCTCTTCAAAGAGTTTATTTACCTTTTGTGTTTTGGTCTTTCATTTTGCTTGCCGCTTTTTTTAGGTTTTCTTTGAATAGGGGCAGGTTTTGATCTTCATTGGCTTCAGCTATCGCTACTGCCTTTTTGTAGTTTTGGATCGCCAGTTTTATTTTTCCTTGTTTAGCGAGTAATTCAGCATAGCTGTCGTAGACATTCGCGGAGTTTGGAAATAACTGAA
Source organism: uncultured Saprospiraceae bacterium (assembly GCA_964533785.1). Taxonomy (GTDB): domain Bacteria; phylum Bacteroidota; class Bacteroidia; order Chitinophagales; family Saprospiraceae; genus JANQRV01. Next base: position 338 of record CAZHNG010000312.1, read on the forward strand.
CATTGGTTTTGAAAAGGGTTTCAGCGGCGATGGCATTGTTTTGATCCATTAAATATTCGTAGCCCAGGTGATTAATACTGGCTTCATCCAAAATACCCCAGGCTGTACCTTTTTTTATTTGTTTGATGATAGCTTCCTGTTCTTTTTCGTCCTTTATTTTGGCAAGAGATTGGTGCAAACTAGCGAGCAGTTTTTGGTACTGCTCTTGCTTTTCTTTTCTGTATTTCTCAGCCGCTGCCGTAGCTAATTCGATGGCCTTGTCCAGCGCTTCCTCAGCCGTAGTTTTAATTTCAGGAACCACGCCTACCCCTTCCCAGTTGGTTTGAGTGATTGGATTGATCGCGCGGCCAGTTGGGATGAAAACCATCAGTTGTTCGTTAATTGGAAATCCTCCACCTGGATTAGCACCGCCGCCGGTCGTTTCTCCTATGAGTGTCGCCCTTTTTTGCGTTTGCATGTTGTAAGAAAATTCTTCGGCACCGGAAAAGGTATAGTTACTGGTCAAAACAAATAAAGGTACATCTGGTAGTTTTTTGCCGTTTACTTTTTCCAATGTCCAGAACTCATCCGTGCGGTCTCCACGGCGCCAGTAGAGGCTATTCAAATGTACGTGTTCATCGAAAAAATAACTGCAAAGGTATTGGACCATCTCGGGATCGCCGCCACCATTCTTTCTCAAATCGATGATGATCGCATCGGAGCTGGACAACAGTTGCATGTAAGCATCTGCAACGGGAGCCCCCATTTTTACCGAAGCGAAGCCACGCAGGTCCAGGTAGCCTATATTCCCGTCCAGCTTTTCGGCTGCTTTAAATCCTGCGGTTATCTCCCGCAAAAAATTGTGTCGGTCCAGGTGTTCTTCAATCATTCTTTCCGTCGTATTGGCTGGGGCTTCTCGGGCCGGAGCAGGCCGTATGCGCATGTGTTTGTCTTTGTTAACGGATTGCACTTCCTGGGTGAGTGCTTCGGCGAATGACTGCAAATCATTCTTATCGCCGAAGGCACCTGCATCCAGTTGTTGTTTTAGGTGTTCACTAGTCTTTTTGGCTACGTCGGGAAAGACGTAATTTTCTATCATCAATTCACTGAGTTTTTCGATGACGGTAGTTTGGTAAGCTTGGTCGATTTTACCATCCTGTGCAAAAGCTTGGGAAAACAGGGCAGTGATAAAAATTGCGGTAGCAATGATTTTTACGATCACTAATTTCATAAAGGCTATCAGTTTGTTTCATTCAAATATATGGGGAGCACCTGCCAAATGATTGTAAAAAAGTAAGGATGGTGGATGTATGGGCTTTTAAACTTGGGGCGATTTTTAAGTGGTTATAGGGTTATTAGGTGGTTATAGGGTTATGAAGTGGTTATAAGGTTATGAAGTTATAAAGTTATTTGGTATAACCCTATAACCTCGTACCGAAGACACTATTGCCTTCTTCAATCCACCGGATCATACTGATTGGTAAACCTTTTGGCAATGATCTCCTGGGAAATAGACAACAACTGGCTTCTTTCCTTGAAGAACCACTTCGGGCTATGATTGAAAAAAGCTTTGAATTCATGGATGAAATGGGCCTGGTCGTAGTAGCCGCATTCATGGCACAATTCGGTGAGGTTGTTGTAAAGTCCTTCTTTTTGTAACTGCAGGAAATAATTCAACCTCCAGATCCGGGAAACTTTTTTGGGAGAAAGCCCTAATTTTTTGCTGAAATGATGATTTAACGTGACTTTGCTGACCCCAAATTCGGTGAATAATTCTTTGATCTTGATCATCCCTTTGCGGTCCAGAATGTAATTGAGTTGGGAACGGAAGGTCTCGTCAATTTGATCTTTTTCCCGAAGTAAAATGTATATCAATTGTTCGGAAAAGCGGACCTTTTCTTCAAACTCACGGTTGAAAAGAATGGTGGTGATAATTTGTTGATTATCTGGTCCAAGGTTGAATAATTTAGAAAGGCTAAACGCTTTGTTAAGCAGTTTCCCGATGTCAACACCAGGGAAACTGGCAAAGGCAAAAGGTTTAAAGCGGATACCGTAAAGAGTGGTGGGCCTGGTAAGACTCAACTGAATACCGCTAGTTTTTTGCCCAATAAAGGAAGCACCAGCTGGAATAGTAAGCCGATATTGGGTATTCATAAAATGAATGCGTACGGGATGAAGGGCGAACAGAATATCAAACGTGCAATCGGGAGCCAGTACTTCGTGCTGGTGCACCACTTCTTCCGGGGCAACCGTGAGTTGCCAGTAACACTCTACGTATTTGGAGAAGTAGGGACCGGGTAATTGTTCTTGGTAGTGCACGGAATATTCTTTTTAGATAAAGACAAGTTTTTTGGGGAAGGTTGCAGGGATGGGGTAAGTAAGGAGGCTACTTCGAAGTAGCCTCCTTACTTACCCCACCTACTTTTTCAACAGCTTCCCCCGAATGATAAACTTCTTCACTTTATCCTGCAAAGACCGGCTGATAGGGATTCGATGCTTTCCAATCAAAATGAGGTTACCATCAATGCTTTCAACAGCTTGAGCTGCTACAATAAAAGAACGGTGAGTCTGGATGAACTGGGATTCCGGCAATTCTTCCGCCACACTTTTTAAAGGCAATAGGGTCGTAAACTTGCCCCGGGTGGTATACAAATGAACGTAGTTCTGCATAGCTTCAACAAAGAGCAATTCGGAAAGCCGGATCTTTTCCAGTTGCTGGTCGCATTTGACGAAGAAGTAATCGGATGAATTGGCAGGGTTAAGCTGTTTGGTTATCAGGTCGTACTGGCTCTTGGCTTTATTGGCTGCTTTAAGGAAACGGGGGAAGGTAATGGGCTTCACCAGATAATCTAGTACATCTAATTGATAACTTTCAAGGGCGAAACTGGGGTAAGCAGTAGTGATGATAACCAGAGGCGGGTGATCGAGGGTTTTCAAAAAGTCGAGCCCCGTCATTTTGGGCATTTGAATATCCAGGAAAAGTAAGTCAATGGTTGTTGCTGTTTTCAGGTAATTGGTAGCCTCAACTGCATTTTCGCAGCCGGCAACGAGATTAAGGAAATCAATATCCTGCACGTATTCAGCCAGTCCTTCTCTGGCAAGTGGTTCATCGTCAATGATCAGACAGTTCATTACTAAAGCTTTAGTTCAAGTGTAATTGTAGATCTACCTCAAAAGTGTCATCCTCTTGATGGAACCGTAGTTGATGACTTTTGGGGTATAATAGTTCTAATCGCCGGTGTAGATTAGACAAGCCAATTCCTCCTGCGGTTTGTTCTTTTTTGGAAGCTTGATTGCAGGTGTTTTTGACGCGAAAATGAAGTCGCGAACCTTGAAAATCGAGCTTAAAATCTACAAGGTTTGGCTTTGATCTGTAATGAGAAACGTGCTTAAAAGCGTTTTCCACCAGGGGAAGAAATAATAGTGGGGCAATTTGTTGCCCGTTGACCTGGTCGGACCATTCGGTGGAAATGTCCAGCCGGTCGTGCCGTAATTGAGCAAAGTGGATATAATTTTCAATAAATTCGATTTCTTTTGTCAATGGAATAAGAGTATCGTTGCATTCGTACAGTTGATACCGCAGCATATCAGAAAAGGTGGCAAGCGACTCGGCCGCCTTTTCCGGATCTCTCTTGATCAAAAAATAGATATTGTTCAGGCCATTAAACATAAAGTGCGGATTAAATTGAGATTTTAAAAACTTAAGCTCCGTGGCCATTTTTTCTTTTTCTAATTTTTCGTTGCGTCGCTCTGTTTCGATCTGTCTTTTAGCCAGCTTTAGCCCCATGGCAAGGAATACCGATCCCATCGTGCTCATGACAACGGCACCGAGAAGGATCCTTATTTGAAAAAATCTGGGAATAGCCTGAGGTTCTATCAGATAGAAAAATAGATATAGGAATGCGGTAAGTAACACAATGAAACCTGCGATGTTGAGTACCAACAATCCTGCATAAACAAGGTATTTTCTTTTGTATAGCCATTTGGGCATCAGGTAATAAAGATTGGTGTACACCGCTCCGGCATTGAACAATAATATGATTAGAGAAACTAGTATTGTGCCTGGGTTGGTCGGCTCCGGAGTGGAAACGAAATGCCAGAATCCATTATAAGATACCCAGAATAGCACGTGATAAGGCCAGCGGGCTACCCAAAACCAATCTATTAATCTTTTGAGATCCATACTTTAAAATAATAGCTGCCAATATCAAGGTTTAGCGCTTAATTTCCAAGGTTGCTTGATGAATGGCGGGAATTCCATTACGAATGGGTAATTTTAGATGCCAGATACCAGATGCCAGATTATATGGTCTTGGCGTTCACTAAAGACCTTATCAACCGTTTGCATCGTTACTAAGTAAAGAAGGAGACACCATTAAATACTGCACAACTTCTTATCCACCATCCGTCACTTCAATTTAACCGTCCATCAATCAAAATAGCTATTCGTGCAAAAGGAGTTTTCCTTTGTCATTGTAAATGAGACGCCAGATTCTAGATGCCACCTGCCCACCTGGCGGTAACGGCAGGCGGGGACGTCAGACTGCATAGGGCTGATAATGAAGCGTTGGGGCGTGATCATATAATGAAATAAATATTCTTTACTAAATTTTTTCACCAAATAAAATTTAAAATCATGAAGTATTGGATGAGTTTAATCGTAGCTGTTTTGATCAGTACTGCAGTATTTGGACAGTCCGCATTACCGGAAAAAGTACAGGTTCAATTCTATAAGGCCTATCTGGCCAGTAATTTGGAATTGTGGGAAAGTGGTATTTCCGAACTGGAAAAAATACACCAAGCCAATCCGTCGGATCAGTTGCTATTGGAAATCCTCAAAGCGCAAAACGGGATGGTAGGCAGTTGTTTTGCGAGGAATAATATAGATAAAGCTAGCGAAGTCGTAAAGGAAGCCGATGATCTAGCGGACCAATTACTGAAATCCCAACCAGATTGGGCCATTGTAAAAGCGATCAAAGGGGGATTGCTGGGCTATAAAATCGCGCTTTCTCCGATGAAAGGCATGTGGCTGGGATCAAAAAGTAAAAAGCTATTGGAAAAAGCACTGAAGGTAGATGGACAACTTCCGCAAGCCTGGTATCAGCGGGCGATGGCTTATTACCAAACGCCGGCAGCTTTTGGAGGAGATGCAGAAAAAGCCGCCGAGTATTTTGCTAAAGCAGTAGAGTTATTCGAGAAAAATCAAGGTTGCCTGGACCATAACTGGGAATATTTGAATGCATTAGCCTGGTTAGGGCAGGCACAAGCTGGTACTGAACAATATGCTTCCGCAGAGGCGACTTACCAAAAAGCATTAGCTAAAGAACCTCTTTTTGGCTGGGTAGAGCATCAGTTGTTACCTGCTTTGAAGGGGGAATGAGGTTGAGGTAAAGACTGAGGGATCACTATTTACAAGTTGTTTTACGCATTGATCTTAGAAAACGACAATTATGAAGATTTGTGAAATAATTGCAATGATAACCTTTTGGATTGGTATTGTGCCAGGGCTATTGGGGCAGGCTACCATTAAGGGTAAGGTCTTTGACGTACAAACGGGTGAAGCACTTACTGGTGCCAATGTATATTTAAAATCAGCGTTGCTTAGTGGTACATTTACGGATACCAGGGGGTGTTTTTCCTTACCGGTAACCGGCATAGATACCATGTATATTTCCTTCATTGGCTATCAAAATGTGGCACTCTTGGTGGATGCCGCCTCAGTAAAAGATACAAGGATAATAGATATGCATCCGGACGCACAGTTAATCCAGGCGGTTGAGGTAAAAGCTCCGAAGTTGATCTCCGAAGAATTTGCAACGCAACGGTTGAACAAGCTCGACATTTATTTGAATCCCAACGCAAAAGCCGATGCTTTGCTGGCAATTCAGGCTTTACCCGCCTCAACCACATTAGATGAAACGGCCAACATTAGTTTAAGGGGAAGCCCCGCTTTTGAAACGGGGATCTTCTTAAACAATGTTCCGGTAAGAGAAGCGGTTAGATTGGATCAGGTAAATGGTGTGGGAAGATTCAGTATCTTCAATACGGCCATGCTGGAGTCGGTAAATGTTTTTCCAAGTAATCCACCCCTTGAATTTGGAGGGAGTACCTCTGGAGTGGTCGCTCTGTATACGGATAGTGATCTTCCTCCTGAGATGACTAGTATTTCCTTCAATCTGGCCGGAGGGGGGCTTTACCTTAGCCGGCCGATGAACGAAAAAAGCGGGATTACCCTTTTTTCTAATTTTAACAGCCATCATGGTTTGAGGGGGTTGAATCCCAATGCATTAGAGTCGCTTGAGGCTTTGACTTCAATAGATGGCGGTGTTTATTTCGTTCATCATTTTAGCTCCAAAACTAGACTGAAAATTTACAATTACAGTTTGTTTGAAAGATACCGTTTTCAATTTAACCATGCTTCTTATGCTGGCATTTTCAGGCAAAAGAAGAATCGCAATCTCATTATTGCAAATCTCAGTCACCAATGGGGCAATAATATTCTGGAATTCAACCAATCCTATAATCGCTCTCATGCCCGCTATGCAGCGGGCAATTTTCAATTCAACCTGGACAACCAGGATCATTTTACTTCATTGAACTATCGACGATACGGTGATGAATGGAGCTGGAAAAGTGGTATTTCGGTAGAAAAACTCGATGAGCATTTCAGCGCCAGGCTACCGGTGTACGGTCATGCTTTAGGCCTGGAACACCCATCTTATCCAATGGATACTTTGCAAACTCTGTGGATCCCTGAGTTGTACACTTATTTCAAGTACCAATGGAGTGAGAAAATAGTTACGGGTGGTGGGTTACGATATTTTACGGGTAATGCGGACTTTGAGTCTTTTCTGGGGGCACAATTTAATGCAGATTTCAATTTGTCTGAATATCATTCGGTCATTGCTTCTCTTGGCCGGTACTATAAAATTGGTTTAGCAAACAGAAATACCGCCGGGGAGGCTGAAAGGGTACAGTCTACTCATTATACCATTGATTATAAATACAAGAGAAAAGAGTGGGAGGTTAATGCCGCTCTGTACCACAAAATGACACGTCGTAATGCTTTGGACAATCCAATATGGGGAGCGGAATTAGCACTGAATTATCAGTCCAATAATTTCAGTGGTCATATTTCTTGTTCCAGGGTGCACTCCAGCCTTAGGGATGACCAGGTAAGCTGGCCGTCGAACTATGACCTGGATTATTTTTTGCGCATTATTGTGAAATACAATATTCCATCTTTATTTGAAATCGGGTTGATCTATCTAAGAAGACCGGGCCAATATTATACTCCCGTAATAGACAGTCGTTACCACCGTTTGTCTGATACCTATATTCCAATCTATGTTGGCAACAATGAAAGAGAGCGACTGAGCGAATATCAATTGTTGGACATGAACATTACCAAGATGTTTCCTTTAGGTAATGGTTCTATGGTCGCTTTTTTGAATTGTAGTAATGTGTTGGATTTTAAAAATGTTGGCCGGTATACCTATTCGGAGGATTATATGGAAAAACGTCCGGAGTGGTTGGGGCGGCGGGTGTTTTTTTTGGGTGGGGTTTGGAGTTTTTGAGGGGGGGCGAGACTTCGTCTCTTAGAATTTTTGGAACCATGGAGGACATGGAGGGCATGGAGG
>CAZHNG010000313.1:0-5316 GCA_964533785.1 uncultured Saprospiraceae bacterium
TCTGAAAAATTGATATCCATTGAATATCAGCGTTTTGTTGTCTAAAATCTAGCGCCAAAAGTCCAATATTTTTAAAATATGAAAAGAGAAATCGTCATTGAGGCTACGAGACAGTGGATCAAAGCATTTGTGCTGCAGTACAATCTCTGTCCCTTTGCCCATGAACCCTTTAATAAAAACAAGATCCGTTACGTTGTGGAACCTGCCTCTACCATTGATGCGCTTATCAAGACCTATTTGACAGAATTATCCTTTTTAGTTGACGTAAATGCGGAGGAGGTGGAAACGACGCTCATCGTTCACCCCAACGTCTTACAAGATTTTCTGCCCTACAATGATTTTTTGTACGAAGCCGAAAATTTACTGGAAGAAGCGGGTTTGAGCGGGGTCATTCAGGTAGCCTCCTTTCATCCCCGGTATCAGTTTGCGGATTTATCCTACGATGACCCTGCCAATAAGACCAATCGTTCGCCTTATCCGATGTTGCACCTGCTCAGAGAAGAAAGCGTGGGAAAAGCAGTGGAAAGTTACGGCGATACGGATAAGATCTGGCAGCGCAATATGAAAGTGATGCGGGAAAAATTCGGATAGTTTAAATTATGCGCCTATTCCTGTATTTTATCCTTTTCTGCTTTAAATTTGTTGAATAACAAGGAAGTGATATCAACGATCAAATTGATAACTCAAAATGACAAAACATAAAGCGATAGAATGGAAAGTAGAAGGGATGACCTGCAATAATTGTGCAGCGAATATCCTGAAATACCTGGAGCGGGAGGGAATGGAAAAGGTAAACGTCAATTTTTCTACCGCCGAAGTAGCGTTTGAAACCTTGGATATCTCTGATGGCCGGATGGAAGAGCTCAAGGAAGGGATCAATAAGCTCGGGTATCAGGTGGTAAACGAAGGGGAGGAGGCGCAAGGCTCCAAAGGGTCTTGGTGGAATTTGAATCGGAAGTTGGTCGTTAGTGCCGTCTTTACTGCCCCATTGTTGCTCTATCATTTGGTGATGGTCACCGGATTATCCTGGAGTGTCTTGGAAAATCCCTGGGTACAACTGGCATTGTGTATACCCGTTTTTCTGATCGGCGTACTGCATTTTGGCCGCAGTGCTTTTTATGCTTTGCGGGAAGGTTTCCTGCACATGGACGTATTGATCTTTCTGGGGAGTACGGCTGCTTTTATTTACAGTATTTTAGGGTTGATCTTGCAAGAACCGAATTACATTTTCTTTGAAACTTCGGCCACTATTATTACGCTGGTGTTGCTGGGTAATTGGATGGAGCACCGCGCTGTTCAGCGTACGACTACTGCTATTCGCGAACTGACGGCTTTGCAGGTGGAACATGCCAATCGCATCGATATGGACTGGAAGATCAGAACGGTTCCGGTAGAAGAATTAAGGGTAGGAGATAAGCTACAGATCAACGAAGGAGATAAAGTACCGACGGATGCCATGATCCTGAAAGGAGAAGTGTCCGTCGATGAGTCGATGATCACCGGAGAAAGTGAGCCGGTAACCAAAGGGATTGGCGAACGACTTACCGGTGCTACCATTTTGATCAACGGCAATTGCCAGGCCAGGGTGGAAGCGGTAGGAAAAGATACCGTTCTTGCGCAGATCATTCAGTTGGTCAAACAAGCGCAACAGGATAAGCCGGCGATCCAGCGACTTGCGGATAAGATCAGCGCCATTTTTGTGCCGGTAGTGATCGGATTGGCCATCGTTGCTGTCGGATTGGGGTATTGGGTATTCGGCTTTACCCTATCGCAATCGATTATCAACGGCATAGCCGTATTGGTGATCTCTTGCCCTTGTGCCATGGGTTTAGCAACCCCTACTGCCGTTATGGTAGGAGTGGGCCGCATGGCGCGGAATGGGATTCTGGTCAAAGGCGGTCAGACGGTAGAGCTATTTTCTAATGTAAAAAATTTCGTATTCGATAAAACGGGAACTCTTACCACCGGTATCTCCGAAGATGTAAAAATCGAATACTTGGACGATAACAAGGAACAGGTCCAAAAGGTGATCTACCAGATGGAAAACCATTCTTCTCACCCCATCGCACAAGCACTAAAGAAACACCTGGAACCGGTGATCGATCATGCCGCTTTGCCGGAGCTGAAGGTCGCGGAAATCAAAGGGCAAGGTTTAAAAGCTGCTGATGAGGATGGCAATCACTATTTATTGGGTAACCAAAATCCAAAGGCAAAGAACGAAATTCAGTTTTCCAAAAACGGACAGGCCGTAGCCCGGATCTTCGTGGAGTCGGATCTGCGGCCCGATGCTAAAGCTACCATCGATTACATTAAGGCTAACGATGGAAAAGCTTACTTGTTAAGCGGTGACAACCAGGAGAAAACAGCGGAGATGGCGCGGAAAGTTGGTATTGAAAAATATTATGCCCAACAATTACCCGACCAGAAACTCAAAATTATTGAAGAATTATCCCATCAGGAACCCACGGCGATGATCGGCGACGGCATTAACGATGCCCCTGCATTGGCGAAAGCTACCGTTGGTGTTTCCTTGAGTGATGCTTCTCAGGTAGCCATTCAATCTTCACAGATCGTATTGTTGAATGGAAAATTAAAGCAATTATCCAAAGCACTGGGGATCAGTAAAAAAACCGTATTGACCATTAAGCAGAATTTGTTCTGGGCCTTTGCTTATAATATCGTGGCGATCCCGATCGCGATGGCCGGTTTATTGAACCCCATGTGGGCCGCCTTGTTTATGGCTTTCTCGGATGTAGTGGTTATTGGTAATTCCATTCGTTTGAAATACAAAAAAATCGATTAGCCGAAATAAGAAACGGTGACCGGTGGACGTTCCTTCGATGGAGTATTATCATCTATCAAAAAAACGCCTCTATGCATCGCCAATTCATCCCCTGTTTTATTGTAGTCCTTTTTTGTATTTCCAACGCTTTCAGCCAAAATCCTAAAGCTGGTATTAAACATGCAGCCAGTATAGGTATTACCGATCTTTCTTTGATCGATCAAATGATGGAACCCATTCCCGGTATCGGCAAAAAAACATCCGAATTAATACAGCGGCAAAATGTTAAATCCTATATGATGCCGGTACGCAGAGTAGAAATGCCGGATGATGAATTATCTTACATCATTGCCAGTTGCCTGGAATTTTACGTCAACCTGGATCGCAATTACAAGGTCAACCTCAGTCCGGATTACATCGCCCTAAACCTCAGGAATACGGGAAGAAAAGTAACACCACAAGCCGCTTTTGAATTACTGGCCAATGATGGCACCGTAAGTGCTGCCATCTTACCTTTTGGGTCGAGAAAACTCAACAGCGGGGTCTACGCCACCCAAAAATACCGGATCACCAATTTCCTGCATTTATTCCGCGATGTGACCCGCGATCGCCAAAAAACCTTCGAAACCCGTAAAGCGCTTTTGCGCGGACATCCGGTTATCGTTCAATTAAATGCCAACGATAGTGCCCGCGACCAAAACAATAAGCGGTATTGGAAGATCAGCGGCGAACGCGACAAAGCCATGCCCTTCATCGTCGTCGGTTACGATGAACTGGAAGAAGCTTTTGAGATCACCAGCAGCTGGGGTAGCCATTGGGGAGAGAATGGTTATATTTGGCTCAGCTACGATGAATTTGAGAAACATGCGGTGAATGGGTACGTTTTGGTGCCGCCGCAGGAATTTTGAACCACGGAGAACATGGAGTACACAGAGATTTAATTCGACTATATGGAACAAAGAAACGCCTATTTGTGAATTTTCTTTGGTCCCTCTGCCCGACTTTGTTGAAAGGGGTGGTAATCCTGGCATTGGCTTTTATAACTTACTTATGAGAATTTCTCATGCCAATCAAGTAATCCAGGTTGATACTTCCGTTAGGAAATTCATAATGAAAAAAGATCTCCATGTATTCCGTGTACTCCGTGGTTCAACAAAAAACATTCACATGAAGATTCTCCACACTGCCGATTGGCACCTGGGTAAAAAACTGGAAAGCATCAACCGCCTGGAAGAACAACGTCAAGTATTGCAGGAAATCACTGAAATTGCGGACGCTGAAGACGTAGACGCCGTCCTGGTTGCCGGCGATATCTTTGATGTATTTAATCCCGCTTCCGAAGCAGTAGACCTGTTTTATCAGACCATAAAAAAGCTGAGTAAGGAAGGCCAGCGGGCCGTAGTGGCCATCGCCGGTAATCACGATTCGCCCGATCGTTTTGAAGCGCCGGATCCTTTGGCCAGGGCCTGCGGTATCATTTTGTCCGGCTACCCGTCTACGATCATTACTCCTTTTGAACTGGCCAGTGGATTGGCCATCACTAAAAGCGCGCCGGGATTTATCGAATTACAATTACCCCGAGTTGATCATCCTTTACGTCTGCTGCTGACGCCTTATGCCAACGAATACCGGCTGAAGCGTTTCCTGGGCAAGGAAGATTCGGGTGAAGCTTTACGCAATTTATTAGAACGGCATTGGTCAACAATTGCGGAAGAATATTGTGACGATCAAGGGATCAATATTTTATTGGCACATCTCTTTTTTAGCGATAAAGCGCAAAAAGTTTTCGAAGAACCCGAGGAAGAAAAACCCATTTTGCACGTGGGTGGTGCCCAGGTTATCTGGACGGAAAACGTTCCGGAGAAAGTGGATTACGTCGCACTTGGACATCTGCACCGGCGACAGGAGATCGATCGCGGAACTACGCCGGTGGTTTACGCAGGAAGTCCTTTGTCTTACAGTTTTAGCGAAAGCAATCAAAGTAAATCGGTTTCTATCATCGAATGTCAGCCAAACGAAGCTGTCGAGTACAAAAAAGTTCCCCTTAAAAGCGGCAGGCCAGTACTAAGGGCCAGGTTTGAGGAAATAGAAACGGCCAAATCCTGGCTCCGGGAACATCCCAATGCCATCATAGAATTAACCATTGTGTCGGATACTTACCTGACCGCACAAACGAAAAAAGAATTGCTCAGTATCAATAAAGACTTATTTTTGATCCCCGAAATCCGGCAGACGGAACACAACCGGGATCCTAAAGACCATATCAACCTGAACCAAAAGATAGAATATCTGTTTGCGGATTATTTCAAATTTAAGAACGGAGGGCAGGCACCGAATGGGGAAGTGCTGGATTTGTTTAAGGAGGTTTTGGCTTTTGGCAATGAGCAATGAACAATGAGCAATGAGAGCAATGAACAATGAGCGATGAGCAATGAGAGCAATGAGCAATGAGAGCAATGAGCAATGGGAGCAATGAACAATGAGCAATGAGAGCAATGAGCAATGGGAGCAATGAACAATGGGAGCAATGAACA
>CAZHNG010000313.1:5416-7937 GCA_964533785.1 uncultured Saprospiraceae bacterium
ATGAGCAATGAGAGCAATGAGCAATGGGAGCAATGAACAATGGGAGCAATGAACAATGAGCGATGAGCAATGAGCAATGGGAGCGGGATGTCTTGTGGCTGGGTGTCCAATTTATTAACCCCAAGTTGGGGGGTAATAGATTTCCAACAAGTTGATTTTTCGTAAGTCATTTAATTTCAACGCATGATTCCTAAACTACTCCTCATCAAAGGCATAAATTCTTACCAGCAGGAACAACGTATCGACTTTGACCGGTTGATAGCCGGGCAGTTGTTCGGTATTTTTGGTGCCGTGGGTAGTGGGAAATCGACCTTACTGGAAGCCATTACACTGGCTTTATACGGACAGACGGAGCGGCTCAATCAACGTGACAACCGCAATTACAACCTGATGAACTTACGGAGTGATGAGTTGGTAGTTGATTTTACCTTTCGTGCTGATGATAAAGCATACCGCTGTTATTATGCTTTAAAACGGCACGGGAAAGATTTTGAAAAGGTCAGGAGCCCGGAGCACCATGCTTACGTAAAAGAGCAGGAGGATTGGGTGCCGATCACGCTGGAAGCCATGCAGGGTGTAATTGGCCTCAGCTACCAAAATTTCAAACGCACGATCATTATTCCGCAGGGTAGATTTCAGGAGTTTTTGCAACTGGGACCTACCGATCGCACGCGCATGATGAAAGAGGTGTTCGGGCTGGAAAAATACGACCTTTCCTACCAGGTAAAGGCATTAAAGAACCAAAATGAACTGGCTCTTAAAGCGGTCGAAGGTGGATTAGCCCAGTTCGCCAATGTCAATGAAGTAGTGGTACGGGAAAAACAACGGGCTTTTACTGCCTTAAAACAAACCACCAAAAAACAACTGGAACAACTCAACCAACTGAAAACGATCAAACAGGCGATCGATAAACAAATCCACCTGAATCAGCAGGTTTCCCAGGCCAAACGGCAGTTAACAAAAACGGAGAAGGAATTGAAAACTGCGGAAGAACAGTGGACGACTTTCCAAACCGCCTTTGCCGTCGTTAAAACCGCCTACGACCAGCGGGAAACCACCCAACAAAAGATCAAAGGGTTACAGGATCTGATCGCTTTGCGAAAAATTGAACAAGCATATGCCAACACCGAATCACAGTTCACACAGTTTCAAACGCAGAAAACGAAACTGAAATCTACGATTAACACTTGTCAAAAGGATGTTTCCCAGCAAGAACAACAGATCTTTACGCTTAAAGAGAACCGTCCGGATATAGGCTACCTGACGCGGTTGAACCAGTGGTTTGCGCAAAACGAATCCCTGCAACAGCAAATCAAAGAAACGGAGCAAACGGTAGCGGAAATAAACGAAAAGACTGCATCGGCGCTGGCTAATGCCTTTCAAAATGAACGTTGGGAAAAGCTGAAAGAGCCGGATTTCCAAACTGCTTTTGCCCAACTCGCACAAGACCAACTTACGCTGGACAACGAGGTAAAGGAGCTGCTTTCCCAGCAGCAAAAACTGTCTGTAGATCAGCAATTAACGCAGTGGGCATCGGCATTAGAACCCGGTCAGCCCTGTCCTCTCTGCGGTGCTACCCATCATCCCGACAAGTATGACGCCCAGGATGCGGCAAAGGACCTCAAAGCTTTGCACAAAAAACTCAAAAACAAACAAGCGGTGTTGAAAGCAAATGATGCGGAAGAAAAGCGCTTGCTCAAGTTACAGTCTGAATGGGAGGCCGCCACCCATCAATTAAAAACACAAAAGCAAAAATTATCAGAGCTTCGTAATAGGCTAGGGGAGTGGCAGGAGCAGTTTCCGGATGGCTCCTATTCTAAAGCCGACCAAAGCAAGGTAAAAACTGCGCTGGAAGCAATTTCAAAGTCTGATCAGGAAATTAAATCCAAAGAAAAAACGCTGCAGCAGTTGCGCAAAAAGCTGGATAAGCTGAATAAGGAAAAGGAAGCGCAGGAAACCGCCATTCATCAACTGGATCGACAACGCACCGTTCTGCTGACGCAGCAAGAAACGCTACAGCAACAATTGAATGATCAGGTGCAGGATGAACGGGTTGAGCAATCCATTCCAAAGATTGAAAAGAAGCTAAACAAGCTGCAGGTCCAACATCAGAAAGTGGTCGCCAACTACGAGAATGGGGAGCAGCAAAGACAATCGCTGCAGGAAAGACGCAGCAATTTGCTAGGCAATCTGCAAGCCAACCAATCTCAATGTGATCAACTCGAAAAACAAGCGCGGGAAAATATCGCTTTAATCCAGGAACAAGCCCGGCAGTTAGAGAAAAAGGAACTTATCCAGTGGATCGATCAGGAAGATTTCAACGCCTTCCACGCTTGGTACCAGAGATTGGAGCAGGATTATCAATCCCAAAAAGAACAACTCATTCGCGAACAAACGGACCTGGAAAATTTGCAAAAAGCGCTGGTCACTAAATCAGATCTCGCCGTCCAACAGGAACAACTCCAAAAGCGGGCCGTAAATATTGACTTACTTTCCAATTTATTCCGCAGCAGTGGTTTCG
>CAZHNG010000314.1:0-7919 GCA_964533785.1 uncultured Saprospiraceae bacterium
TTCAGCATAAAATTTGCCTTGCTTTCGCTCGTTCATGACCCACCGAACAAGTCTAATAGAACATATACCCACTGATCGCAGTTATAGAAGAGTATAAAAATTTACGGTAATGCCACTTTCCATCTTGTCGATATTTCTGGCTAGTATTCTGGCTATTTTCTTTTACCGAAAGTATCCAAAGGTTGTATTATCCGTTCTTTCCTTATTACTATTAGGTATTACGTTCTACTTCGCCAGGTTTACAAGTTCCGTTATGCAAGGGGAAGCTATCATCAGTAACGTAACATGGATCAATTCATTAGACATTCATTTTTCCTTTTTACTGGATGGGTTAAGCCTGTTTTTTGCGCTTTTGATTACCATCTTCGGCCTGCTCATCCTTTTGTATTCCTCTAAGTACATGGAGCAGAGTGCCCAAAAGGGCCGTTTCATGAGTTATCTCTTGTTGTTTTTAGGATCCATGCTCGGTCTTGTGCTTTCTGCCAACCTGATCAGCCTTTTTGTATTCTGGGAGCTTACGAGTTTTACCTCTTTTCTCCTGATCGGATTTAACCATCAACAGGAAGAATCCAGAAGAGCCGCCAGGCAAGCTTTATTGATTACCGCCGGAGGCGGATTGGCCCTGATGACCGGGTTCATTTTTCTGGAAATTATTACCGCTAGCGGTTACGATTTGATCGCAATACTCGCGCAACCCGAAGTAGTAGAAAACAACAGCCTACATACAGCCGCCATCCTGTTGATTGCGGTAGGGGCCATCTCAAAATCTGCACAATTCCCGCTTCATTTCTGGTTGCCCAACGCCATGGCTGCTCCTACGCCCGTCAGTGCTTACCTGCATTCGGCCACCATGGTGAAAGCCGGTGTCTATCTCATTTTTCGCTTCAATCCTTTATTTCAGGATATAGCACTGTGGCATAACCTGCTGGGTATAACGGGGGCGCTGACCATGAGTTGGGGAGCATTCAAAGCTTTTCAGGAAGATGATCTCAAGAAAATTCTTGCCTATACGACCATCAGCGCTTTGGGTATCTTTTTTATGATGACCGGTCTGGGCGGGGAAGCGGCAATGAATGCCGCCATTGTTTACGTCATGGCACATGCCCTATATAAAGGTGCTTTGTTCCTCACGGCCGGCAATATCGACCATCAAACCGGCAGCAGGCATATTTCCCAATTGTCTGACCTGCTACGAAAAATGCCGGCTACTTCCGCCGCTGTCATTCTTTCTGCGGCTTCTATGGCGGGAGTTCTGCCTTTACTCGGTTTTATTGGGAAGGAATTGTTGTACGATGCGCTCTATCATTCCGAAAATGAATTGGCCATCACATACCTGATCCTGCTTTTTTTGGCCGGTGCTTTTTTCACGGCAGTGGGAATAGATATAGTCTACCATGCTCTCATTAAGAAAGGACCGCTGCAGCATAAGCCAATCCGGGAAGCAAGTTTCCTGATGACCTTCCCGCCCCTATTGTTAGCAGCCATCAGCCTGGTTACGGGGATTATTCCGGGAATATCGGTTGAACCGATGTTGCAATGGTCAGCAGCCAATATGCACGATGCCGAGCCGTTTATGAAATTAAAATTGTGGCACGGGGTTAATGCGGTGTTTTTACTGAGTGTAGCCACCCTACTGGCCGGTTTTGGCCTGTTTTTAATCCGAAAGCGTCTTCGACAGTTCCGCAAGCCACGCTGGCTAGAGGCGGACTACTTGTACGACGCCGTGGTACGTAAAATAGAATCCCTGGCCAGGGGCAGCACAGAGGTGCTGCAAAACGGGTTTCTAAGAAATTATATCACCATGGTCGTTTTGACGTTTTCCATCATTTTGGTTTTCGCTTTAGTAAATGGGAAGCTCCTGCCTTCCTTATTACCAGGGGATTTATTGAATGGGCTGCAGATTTACGAACTGGCCATTTTCGCGTTTATATTGGTGGCCGTCGTCTTCCTGTTTAAGATCAGGTCAAGGTTGATCGTGACGGCAACCTTTGGCATAATCGGGTACAGCATTGCCTTAGCCTACACCCTCTTCAGCGCTCCTGATGTTGCCATTACCCAATTTTTGGCAGAAACGCTTACTTTGATCCTGCTGATCCTGATCATACACCGGCTTCCACCGTACACACTCGAAAAAACCGTTGTCCGCATAAAGTATTTGCCCGTAGCCATTCTATTCGGTCTTTTAATGGCTGTCGTCTCCCTGATCATGCTTGATCAAGAGAAAGATTCCACTCTGCAAAGCTATTTTCTTGAAAAGAGCATCAGCGAGGGGAAAGGCCAAAATGCAGTCAATGTCATCCTAGTCGATTTTCGCGCCTTCGACACCTTAGGTGAAATTACCGTTCTTACGGTCACTATGATTGGCATTATTGCCCTATTACGATTTCAACCGAATAAATCTGAGTTATGAGAACATTGATTTTAGCGACTATACTGAGGGCGCTGACACCGCTTTTTATCAGTTTTGCCCTTTACATGTTTTTCAGGGGGCACAATAATCCGGGTGGCGGATTTATCGCCGGCCTGATCGCCTCCATTCCGTTCATGCTCCACGCTATGGTCTTTGGCTATCGCAGGACCATCCGCGTATACAAAATCAGGCCACACCTGTTGGCCGGCTTAGGTTTGTTGCTGGCCCTGATCAGTGGAATGTTCTCCGTAGCCAGCGGAAAGCCTTACCTGACTCCCGCCTGGGTAGACGAAAAATTACCCCTGATAGGAAAGATCGGCACCCCTATTTTCTTCGATTTCGGAGTGCTGCTTGTTGTTTTTGGAGTCGTGCTGGAGATCACCTTTTTACTAACAGAAGAATAATTTCGAATGAATCTTATCATAGCATTAATTATCGGCATCTTATTTTCGGCCAGTCTTTTTCTAATGTTACAAAAAAGCTTTTTTAAACTGATTATTGGAGTTATCCTCTTTGGGTACGCCACAATATTTTTCCTGTTTACAGTGGGGGATACCACAAAAGATGCTCCTCCGCTCATTGCTTCAGCCGAAGCATCCGTTGAAGGCTTAGCCGACCCGTTGCCTCAGGCACTGACGTTAACGGCGATCGTCATCAGTATCGGGGTACAATTATTTGTGATCATCCTGTTGAAAAAAGTTTACGAGGAAGTGGGTACCGAAGACCTGGACGAACTAAACACAACCGATAGCATATAATAACCTGAGCGAAACTATGACTCCATTTATACTTCTCCCATTGTGGGTTCTCCTTACTGCATTTATCTTCTGTATCCTTTTTTGGAAGTATGCCAAAGTGCAGGCCGTTATCGCGGTAAGCTCCATTACCTTATACCTGCTATCGGCTATCAAGCTATTCATGACCGTGTACAAAAGCGGCATACAAGTAGTACAGATAGGCAATTGGCCGGCACCGTACGGTATCACCTTAGTGGCCGATCTTTTTGCCTCAAGTATGGTACTGGTTTCAGCCGTCGTAGCTTTCGCCATTATCCTGTATTCGCTGCAAGATATATCGGCGGAGCGAAAGCGGAATGGATTCTATCCTATTTTGCTCGTCATGATGTTTGGAGTTTGCGGCTCTTTTCTGACGGGTGACATTTTCAATCTTTATGTTTGGTTTGAGGTCATGTTGGTGGCTTCTTTTGTACTGATCGTTTTAGGTAACCGGAAAGGACAACTCGAAGGTGCGGTCAAGTACGTCATCCTTAGTTTTATCTCTTCCGGCTTCTTGCTCACGGGCATTGCGATCTTATATAAATTAACCGGAACACTTAATATGGCCGACCTGTCCGTGGCTATCGACCGCCATCCCAATCAAGAGTTGGTCACTGTGGCTGCCATTTTTTTTCTGGTAGGATTCGGCATCAAATCGGCGGTTTTCCCTTTCTTTTCCTGGCTTCCGGCTTCTTATCCTACCCCCCCGATATCGGTGGTGGGGTTAATGGCTGGATTGCTGACTAAGGTTGGGGTCTACATCCTCATACGCTTTTTCACTTTGCTCTTCACCTATGATTTGCCCTTTACCCATTCGTTGATGCTCATACTGGCAGGGCTCACCATGTTTTTTGGTGTACTGGGCGCTCTTGCTCAACGCGATTTTAAGAAGATCCTTTCCTTTCACATTGTCAGCCAAATCGGGTACATGATCATGGGGCTGGCATTATACACGCCATTAGCGATAGCAGGAGCGATCTACTACATTGTCCACCATATCCTTGTCAAAACGAATCTGTTTCTGATCAGCGGCATCATCAAAGTAACGCACGGCCATTACTTGCTCAGCAAACTGGGCGGAGTCTACGACCGGTATCCTTACGTCACGGTTTTATTTGTTATTTCTGCTTTTTCGCTGGCAGGCCTTCCCCCCCTTTCCGGTTTCTGGGGAAAGTTCATTCTGGCTAAAGCGGGCCTTGCGACAAACAACTACACCATTGTGGCCGTTTCCTTGTTAGTAGGGTTTTTAACCTTGTTTTCTATGAGTAAAATCTGGCTAGCTGTATTTTGGTCCTCCGCACCAAATGATGCAAAGAGCGAACACAAATACGATAGCAAGACATTATTTCGATCACACTACCTGCTGATCCTTTCGTCAACTTTTTTGGCGCTGTGTACCCTTTTCCTTAGTCTTTACCCAGAGGCACTGATCTCTTTGTCAAAAAGAACGGCCGAGCAATTATTGGATCCACAGGTTTATATTCATGCTGTCTTAAATAACTAGACTTTTGACGCTAGACGCTAGATTTTAGACAACAAAACGCTGATATTCAATGGATATCAATTTTTCAGAATAAATAAAATTTCCGTTGATTGTCAATTAGTTAGAATTTTTGGTCTAACTTCTAGAGTCTAACGTCAAAAGTCCAATTAAATAATAAAAATTAAATGAAATGGTTATACTACTCAATATTTTGATAGCCGTATTAATGACCTGGTTTACCCAGTCGATTTATCCGGACATCCCCACTACTGGTTTCATTACGATTCTACTCTTTGCGGGTTGGAACACCATCTTATGGCTACTTATGTTCTTTTACAACGAAAAGGAATTCTACAAGTCACGGCAAATCGGGATCTTAATCCTGTTTTATCTGAAAGAACTGGTCTCCGCCTCTCTGCGTGTAGCCTACGAAGTGTTGACCCCGCAAGACCACATGCTACCAGCGGTAATAGCGATTCCCTTAGATGTAAAAACAGACCTGGAAATTACCCTGCTGGCAAACTTTATTACCCTGACTCCCGGTACGTTGAGCATTGACGTTTCAGCGGATAGAAAAACCCTTTATGTACATGAGGTGTACGTGAAATTGGGGGATACCGAAAAAATAAAAAAGAAAATTAAAGGTGGATTCGAGAAAAAAATACTTAATATCACCAGAAGCCAATCACAAGCATGAATCTTTTTACAATTGCCGCATATATATCCATTATTATCATTAGCATCAGCACTTTACTGACGCTGATTCGGTTTATTAAAGGACCGAGTCTGCCCGACCGGGTTATTGCCTTGGATGTTTTCTCGGCAAACCTGTTGGCCGTTTTAGCGATCTACTCCGTCCTTTCGGAAGAAAAAGCGTATCTAAATGTAGCGTTAATCATGTCACTGATAGCTTTCGTGGGTACGATGACGTTCGCCTACTACCTGGTGCAAAAACGCCACAAATACGAAGAACATGATTAAAGATATTATCAGTACGATTTTTATCCTTGCCGGCTCCGGCTTTATGTTGATAGCCTCTATTGGCATGATTCGATTTCCCGATTTCTACATCCGCAATTCTGCGAGCACCAAAGCATTAGTTTTGGGCGTTTTACTCATATTATTGGGCGTAGGCATTCATTACAATGACACAATCGTGTTCATTGAGATCTTTGCTATCCTTCTCTTTATTTTCTTGATTTCTCCGCTGGCAGCCCATATTGTCTCCCGGGCAGCGGTGATTACTGGTGTAAAATTCTGGGAAAAAACCGACCTCAAAGAACTCCAAGAGTACGAGCAAGAGCAGAACAAAGAAGACAAATAGTGGAAAGTGAAATTTAATTAATAAAAAATGGCTCAGACAGTGAAGTACCATCTGAGCCATATTGAAACAATAGGAACCGAATAATCAGGAGTTAATATTTTCTTTAACACCTTTCATCCATTCTTTAGTTTCGGTTTTAATGTTTTTCCAATCGGATTTAATCTCCTCACCAAGCTTACTCATTTTTTCGGATATCTCGGTTTGAGCTTTTTCCAAATTATTAATTTGTACTTGCAATTCTTTTTTCGCTTCTGCGGAAGCAACGTCCAGTTCTGCTTCCAAGGCACTCAAACGATTTTCAATATCCTCATTTAATGCTTGTAAATCATTTTCTAAAGCTTGTTTTTCCTCTTGGAAAGCTTCCATCATTTCCTGCTGGTCTTGTTCACTTTCATCTGCATTAGTATTGGTTTCACAAGCAGCGAATGCTACTAATCCCAATGCAAGGACAAAAATGTAATTGAAAAATAAGTTTCTCATAATCTGCTTAATTCTATTTTATTTTAATTAATAATGCAATTTGTTTCATTTTCTATATAAAGTATTGGCCAGCCGAATGTTCGGTAATTCTTACGAAAAATTGACGCGCGGGGAAAACCGAACAATTATATCCCGCAATCGTATTATTGCCAAATATTTACAAATAAAAAGAGTTGATTATGAGAAGATTGATGCTATTATTAGCAATTTATGTGGTGACTACAGGTATGACCTTCGGACAGCATGAATTGGCTACCGAAAAAGAATACGACCGATTCGTGCGAGAACGTCTGCAAATGGATTTTCGAAATTTTGTTTTAAACAACCTGAATTTAAATAAAGATCAGATCGTTTCTTTCGATCCCCTACTGGATGAATACATGGACCAAAAGGTTAGGATTGCCCAGCAGAAACTGACCCTTTTGGAAAATTATTCACAAGAAGTTAAAAAATTCAACCAGTCTAAAAATCAGAAGAAAAAGACTATTGATTTTATTAAAGCTTACTGGGAAACGGAAATTGCTGAAATGCGATTGAAGAAAAATTACTTTGATCGTTTTGAGGACAAAATACCTTACCAAAAAGCATTGGAATTCTTTTTTCTGGAAGATGAGGTGCAATATAAGATGGTTGAACCCTGGTTTGCTGAAGTCGCACCTATTTTAAAGAAATTTGAAAAGCTCTCCGGCGAAACGGTGTCCGGTAACAAAATGAGAACGAAGGAAGAACAATCACCGACCGCTTATGAGCAAAATGATACGAAGATCATTGCCAAAACAAAGCGCAAGGCTTATAACCAGCCCGCCGACAGCATGGAAGCCCGATATGCTGAAGATGCTGTAAATGATTACGCGGAATGGTTAAAAATTTCTGATGCCGAGGTTTCTGTTGACCATCAATACACCCACGATGGCCTGAATAAATTGGCGACTGCGATGGTTGCACTTCATGAAGCGGAAGAAATTGCGATAAATAAAAGTGATCTAAAGCAATTGAAGAAAGTTCGCCTCAGAGGAGACCGGCTGAAGAAAGAACCTGAATCACAAGTTCACGCAGAAATTGCCCGAAATGCATTTATTTTGATTTCCAGGATCTTAGAATCAGCACAAACCGATGAGCGGTTCACTGAAACGAAAGAAGCTGTTGCCTCAGTAGCGTCAGCCGCCCGGATGATTGAAGTTGATCGTCCGCTGATTGAGCAATCCGCTACGGTTTATACGTTTTTCGATCTGGCTGAAAAGGCGATTAATCAGTTGCGAACGAATGCGCAAGCAATGTATTGATAGAGAAAAAAGTTAGCCTACATAATCGTAATTTACTGGTTAAATTCAGTGGTTACGATTAGACTTGTTCAGCGGGATCATCAAACGGCTACAAGGGGCAAATTTTATACTGTACTTCGTTAATCCCGCAATTTCTGCCATTGGCATCAAGTAATATTTAACT
>CAZHNG010000315.1:0-7846 GCA_964533785.1 uncultured Saprospiraceae bacterium
GGGAGATCCGTACTTTCGTGCTTGATTCGGCAACCCAGTTTACTCCGCCACCACCCACCCCGTACGATATGGATGAGAACAGCCAGTTCTACAAAGAACTGATGGAAGTGTACGAAGCACTTGCTGCAGAGGATAAAGAAGAACGTATAGAAATTGCTAAGTTTTGGGACTGTAATCCTTATGTTTCTCACCACCAGGGCCATGTGATGTTTGCAACCAAAAAAATTACGCCGGGGGGGCACTGGATCGGAATTACTCAAATTACTACCCGTAAAGCGAATGCTGATTTTATGAAAACGGTAGAGGCCTATACGCTCACTTCTATAGCTCTTGCTGATGCCTTCATCAGTTGTTGGGATGAAAAGTACCGAAGTAATTTGGTGCGTCCGGAAACGGTGATCAACCGGCATGTTGATGAAGATTGGCTACCGGTGCTACAAACGCCACCATTTCCGGAGTACACCAGTGGTCATAGTGTGATTTCGCGGGCAGCGGCCATTGCTTTGACT
The DNA here is from genome assembly GCA_964533785.1 of uncultured Saprospiraceae bacterium. Taxonomy (GTDB): domain Bacteria; phylum Bacteroidota; class Bacteroidia; order Chitinophagales; family Saprospiraceae; genus JANQRV01. The sequence continues at coordinate 510 of CAZHNG010000315.1, forward strand.
TCCCTCTTCGGTGATGATTTCAGCTTTAACGATACTACGGAGGAAGAGTATGGCTTGCCGGCCAGACAATTTGACTCTTTTATCCATGCTTCCGAAGAGGCTGCTATTAGCCGGCTCTACGGTGGTATTCACTACCGGCCGGCGATCGATTATGGTGTTGAGCAGGGAGAAAAGGTCGGAAAATTTGTTGTTGAGAATTTAGAGTTGAGGAACGCTTCGAGGTGACACCTAGGTGTCACCTAGGTGTCACCTCGGAATATCGGTAAATTTCGTATCTTGGGGTAGTGAAAATCACTCCCCAATCGCCCCTTGATTGAATAATACTAAAACCGATTATCCATGCTGAAAAAGCACCTTATCCTTAACTTTTGCTGGTTAGTTGCATTGTTAACTACGATTATGCTTTCTTACGCTAGAGTCAAACAAAGTTATGAGGCGGGATATTACGATGGGGCGTACGTGGGAGCTTCTTACTTCATGATCCACCGGGATTATCCGACCAGGGTTTTTCTGGAAAGGGCCGTTGCTCAACCTATTGAAGAAACTTCCAGGTTCATGATCGAAGAAGCTGAAAAACGAATGACCGTGCAAAGAAAATCTTCTGTAGCCAAATAAAAAGGGCTTCCCTGAAAATGAGTAAAATGCAAATATTATTTCTAATTGAGCTTGGCCACGTAATTTACAGAGAGATCCTAAAAAAGAGAAGTCTTTGATGCATTACAATCAAAGACTTCATTGATATAAGTATCAATAAGCTGGATAATTTACACTACTTTGTCCGCGCAGGATGAGCTTGCAAAAGCATCCGGTTTGGCCTTGAAAACAAAGCCCATTCCCAGGATGTAGCCCATTGCTTCTTTCAAGGCGACATTAGACTGGAAATGTGGATCGGTATTAATATCTGCGTGGACTTCTAGTTCGACATCGTGCTGATCAAGCAGGTCGCAGAGCGCGTAGGCAATTTCAATTGACTTGGCAACTTCGGAGATCATACGTTCGCGCAGGCTCATTTCTTTGTAAGTACGGCTGTTATTGATAAACATGAACCCACCTTTCTTTTCGCGTAAGAAAACAATTACGGTGGCGAATTCAACTACGCTACCCCTGACCTGAGAGTCAGAACCAATACAGATCTTTAATCTGTGGCCTGCGGCTTTTTCACGTACAATAGCCTTTTCTACGGCTTCCTTGATCGGAAGCTCGATCTTTTGGCCGTTTAGCTTACGCCAATTCATGATAATAGTTTTAGTTTGTGTGCAAAATAGAAAAATAAAACATCTCGATCAATGTAATCCGCTGAAATTTAATACAGAAATAACTTAGTATTAACATCCAGCTAAACAATATAATTGTCTGGAATAGTTCCCTGCATCGAAATTTAACGGGGAGATTTTTTGATGTTTGACGCTAGAGGTGATACGCTGGACGCTAGGGGTACTGGATATTTTTCTTGTACTTTGTTTAGTTTATAGGGTTTATAGGGTTTATAAGGTTGATGTGTTTATATAAACTCCATAAACTCCATAAACTTCATAAACCCAATAAACCCCTCCCCCGGATTCTGTCCAATTCTGCGGTCCAAGTTCGAATCTCAGTACAGCTAGACGCTAGTGCCTCAGCACAATAGAAGCTGTTATCCGGCAGGTGGCATTTTATTTAAAGAATCCCGAATAAAACCCGACAATACTTCCAAAGAAGAAACGAACGAATGATTGTTGAGAATGATCATATCCATTTCGTGGATTAAGGGAGCGAGAAACTGTTCATAGGCTGGAGTGACGTGCTTTTCGTAGCGATATAGAACATCGTCAAGGGGATAATTCCGCTCAATCTGATCTCTTTTAATCCGTCGTATGATCTTAAGGGTATCCTTGGCGTCTATGAAAATTTTCAGGTCAAGAATAGTACGTACCGCTTTTTCGTAATACAAAAAAATACCTTCCGTAACGATAATAGGAGCTGGATATATAGTAATTTTTTGAGGGGTGGCGTCTTCATTATTGAAGGTATATTCTTCAATGGTAATAGACTGTCCGTTTTTCAATCGCTCCAGGTCCTGAAGAAAGGTTTGGTGATCAATGGAATGCGGAAGGTCAAAATTGTGAATGCCTTTTTCATCGATCACTTGTTTTTCGATAGGATGGTAATAATTATCCTGCGAAATAATGCAAACCTGTTGTGCGGGAAACCTGTTCCGTAAGGCATTAATAAAACTGGTTTTTCCGGAACCACTTCCTCCGCCGATTCCTATGAGGTACGTCATTATATTAGATTTTAAGATACCAGATACCAGATACCAGATTCTGACGACGAATGTCAGGATTTAGCTAGATGCCAGTCTGGCTAGCAGTATATTACAATTTTACCTGCTAATATTAAAGACACTAACTTAAATGGGTAAGCAATAATCCGTGTAAAGGCTGTGTGAATACAAATTTCCGAAAATTACAAAATCTTCCTGTTCATTTTGACCGAAGTGGGCTATTTGCTTGCTTGTATTTTAATACTTTTACGCAAGAATCATTGATCATACAATAATGGATATTACGAGAGGACTATTGGGTATAGGTATTTTATTGTTCGTTTGCTATCTGGCAAGTACTGACCGAAAATCGATCAACTGGCGACTGGTGATCAGCGGGATGATCTTACAAATTGGGTTGGCTTTATTGTTGTTAAAGGTAAAGCCGGTACGGGTCGTCTTTAGTGAAGTAGTTGATCTTTTTTTGATCATTATCAATAGTGCGGAAAAGGCAGCGGAATTTTTATTTGGTGAATTAGCTAAAGGATCGCCTTATGGATTTGCTTTTTCCGTTTTGCCTATTCTTATTTTCTTTTCTGCCTTGTCTTCGGTGTTATATTATTGGGGCATACTGCAAAAGATCGTATACGCTTTTGCGTGGCTGATGAATAAAACGATTCGGATCTCAGGGGTGGAAAGTTTGGCAGCGGCAGCGAATATTTTCGTTGGACAAACGGAAGCGCCTTTGGTGATTAAACCGTACCTGGAAAAAATGACGCGATCAGAAATGATGTGTGTGATGACGGGCGGTTTTGCAACTATTGCGGGCAGTGTTTTTGCGGCGTATTTAGGTATTCTTGGCGGAGTAACTGCCGGCATGGGAGTGGATTTTGGTGTCCATTTATTGACGGCCTCCATTATTTCTGCGCCGGCGGCGATCGTAGCGGCCAAAATGTTGTTGCCAGAAACCAACCCCAGTGCGCTTACCAAGGATCTGGCGGTTCCCTCTTTGGAGGCAGGATCGAATTTACTCGATGCCATCACCAAAGGTACGACCGACGGGATGAAATTAGCCGTTAATGTGGGGGCGATGTTGCTGGCTTATACGGCTTTGATCTACTTTGCCAATGCCCTGCTGCTAAAAATAGGAGACTGGACCGCCATCAACGAATGGATCAGTAACAATACTACCTTTGACGGCCTTTCTCTGCAACTTATCCTCGGCGTTTTATGCGCTCCGATCGCTTGGGTGTTGGGCGTACCCTACGAGGACATCCTGATCATTGGCCAATTGCTGGGCGAAAAAACCGTTTTAAACGAATTCATTGCTTATCTAAGCCTGGGCGGAGTGATCGAACAAGGCGTTCTTTCAAATCAAAAATCCATTATCATAGCCACCTATGCCCTATGCGGCTTTGCCAATTTTGCTTCAATTGGCATTCAGATCGGTGGGATTGGTGCGCTGGCTCCAAACCAGCGTAAAACATTAACCGAACTGGGGATCAGAGCATTGGTGGGCGGTACCATTGCTGCTTTTTTGACGGCTACCATTGCGGGGATGGTGGTTTGAAGGGTGGGTAGTAAGTGAGAGAGCAGATTTCAGATGCCAGATACCAGACTGCATGGGTTTGAGTGTGAACATAACATAAAATAATTTTGCTCGACTAAGTGAGAAGCCAGATATAAGATGCTAGATGCTAGACTGTGTGTGATTGATTGTGAGGGTCTTGATGCTTGCGATGAGGACATTTATCGTCCTGACTGTAAACGTCAGGAGAGTGTGCAATAAGCATAACTTATAATTGTCCATCCACTTACTTATAAGGAATTTTAAATTTATACATAAGTTGTCCCTTATTTTTTGGTAAAGGAGAAAAAATGAATATTTCATTCTTTTGTTGCTGATTATCAAAAAGTTGCGAATTGTACATTGTTGAGCGTGCAACTCGCAACAGGAACTCGTATTAAGGTATTGAAAATCAATAATGAATAAGAGTTATGCAAAATTCGGGATCGCTCAGGTTTCTATAATATTCTAACAAAAACTTTCTATTTTTGCGCCACCTTAAGACATTTCCAAGCATTCCCTTCGTATTTGACCAAAACAAGTTTTCTCGTATCAATCATATCCTAATGAATTACAGACTACTCTGCTTGACGACCGTTTTTCCGATATTATGGTGGATGCATCAATGGAATAAAGAACCCATAGACCAGCAACGAACTCCTTTTTACAATACTGAAAACGAAGCGCTTACCACTCCCGGCGAAGACTGTGAAAATAGAACTCCTTTAGCATTAGAACCATACGAACTTTCCGCCAGTGCCACCAAGACGACTTACCAGACCGGGGAAACTGTCAATTTTTTGGTGCGTTCTAACAGAAATGGAAAAGTTAAATATACCATAAGCGAAGACAAGCATACCCTTCCGATCATTGAAGGCGAACTGGAATTGACCGCAAACACCGTGGCCACAATTACTGCTAGTTTTGATAAACCTGGTTTTCTATTGTTGCAGGTAGAGCAAAACGAAAATCGCGCGACAGCGGGGGTAGGGATCAGTCCTTGTGAGATCAGGGCCACGACGGAAAAGCCAGCTGATTTTGAGCAGTTTTGGTCACGGCAATTAGCACAGCTCAATACCGTACCCTTTGAACCCAAGATCACCAAAAGAATGGATAAAAGTTCGGAAAGGCAGACGACCTACAAAATAGTTTTGAATAATATTGATGGTAAGAAAGTCTATGGCTGGGTTAGTATTCCCAATTGTGAAGGACCATTTTCGGCCGTTTTTTCAATACCTTCATACGGCAGAGCTCCCATCGGGCCTTTAACGTATATGGCCGACGACGGTGTGATTGCCGTGACTATGAGCATCCATAATTATGATTGCGAGCAAGAAGTCCCCAAGGCGATCGCTTATCAACCGGAAAATCATTATTTCGACCGTCATACCAACTATTATCGCGCTGCCATTCTGGGTGGTATCAGAATGATCGATTATATTTTTACGCTTCCGGAATTCGATGGTGAACATTTAGGTATTACGGGAGTCAGCCAGGGTGGCGGCCTTGCCCTGATGCTGTCAGGTCTGGACGATAGGATTAAATTTCTGGCTCAAGCACAAGCTACATTTTGTGACCATACCGGAATACTTGATAATCGCTCCAGTGGATTTCCCTATTGGATCGTGAATGCGGATCTGAAAGGAGGAGATCCGGTTCAGCTTGCTGAGGAGGTCGCCTACTACGATGCCGTTAATTTCGTAGATAATTTTAAAGGGATTTCTTTTCATAGTATTGGCTACACCGACGATGTATGTCCTCCGGCAACCGTTTTTGCTGCGTATAACCGGATTAAAGGGGAAAAATACATGCTACACGGTATTGAAAACAGCCACGATTTACCCGCCGAATTCTGGAACCTGCGGCAATTATTTTGGGAATCCAACATGCCGATACAATCAGCACCTGATTGTGAGATGTCTGTTCCTTCCGTCGCCACGGGAGCGGAGCACCTACCTTACTATAATGAAATAAAAGTATTGCCTCTGCTGGAATCCAATGATTTTGAAATACAAATTGATTTATCCGAAAGAAGCGACATTATGGTCGTCTTATCTTCTATTACCGGTCAAGTGCTGAGTACGGAAAAATTTCCAGGTCACTTGGGTGGCCGAGTCAATTTCAATTTTTCCAATCCCTATTCTAATCTTCAGGTCGGTATTTTGCAGGTTTATGCCGGTCGCCGGTTGTTGGTGGCGGAAAAGGTGGTTCTTGAGTGAGGGGGATTTTTCGAGACTTCGTCTCTCAAGATTGATTTGGAACCATGGAGAACACGGAGGCCATGGAGGTTTGGAAACATAGAGGACATGCAGGACATAGAGGTTATTGATGGAAGAGTCTAATTTTTTGATTTATGGAGGATTAAGTGGGGGGGTCGAGACTTCGTCTCTCAAGATTGATTTGGAACCATGGAGAACACGGAGGCCATGGAGGTTTGGAAACATAGAGGACATGCAGGACATAGAGGTTATTGATGGAAGAGTCTAATTTTTTGATTTATGGAGGATTAAGTGGGGGGTCGAGACTTCGTCTCTCAAGATTGATTTGGAACCACGGAGAACACGGAGGCCATGGAGGTTTTGAACCATAGAGGACATGCAGGACATAGAGCTTATTTATGGAAAAACCCTTCCTCCAAAGGAATTATATCTTCCCTTCAATTGTTGAAAAGTTATCCACTGCAAATCTCCGACTATGAGAATAATCTACGCCGTACTTTGCTTATTAGCCTTACCGGGTGTCTGGTTTGCCTGGCAACAAAAGATGTGGTTGGCCATTAGTCAGGCGGAGGTATATTTTCCATTTTTAGGGGGCTTGGGTATTTACATCGCGCTTATAGGTATCAAGAGTGGCCATTTCAGGCATAATTTGAAATGGTTTCAGGTTTTTTCCCATGAATTGACGCACGCCATTTTCAGTTTTCTAACCTTGTCAAAAATTCACGGGTTCAAAGCTACCGCTAATGCAGGGGGATACGTATCCATACAAGGTCGTGCTAATATGCTGATGATCCTATCACCGTATTGCGTACCTCTTTTTACGTTGATCGGTGTGATCACTGCCATCATTTTAGACGCCCAGCAAAATGCCTACATGCTGGGTTTAATCGGGTTTACTTATATGTTTCATATTCACACTTTTATTGACCAGACCAGAGGTTTTCAAACGGATTTAAGGATGTATGGCCTGCTACCGTCTTATTTGTTTATTCTACTGCTTCATTTGATATTATCCGGTACCATCATTGGTAGTATCGTTGAAGGGTTTTTTGCATTTCAGAGCTTTGGTCTGCTGGCTTGGGAGTACAGCTACAGGCTTGGAATTGAGTTGTGGGAGCATTTGCGGTGAACGATTTAGACGGGTTGCAAGTTGTACGGGTTTGAACTCCGGAATTACCTAATTTAGGCACTAGATGTATTGGCTTTTAAACTTGGGGCGATTCTGTTTAAGCTTTAAGTGGTTGGAAGGTTATAAGGTAGGGTGTTCAGTCTGCCTATGTTTCGACACCAGCGTTTTTTAACTCTTTGT
>CAZHNG010000316.1:0-7816 GCA_964533785.1 uncultured Saprospiraceae bacterium
TGTATTTTTTCCTCTTTTTCAGGCGCTTCGCCATGTGCGAAACTTAAGTTATAAAAGGATTAACGAAGCATGGTCGAATCTTTCAGCAAAAATAGCTCTCGAAAAAAGGCAAAGGTTCAAATCTATCATTCAAAATAATTATGAATTCTTTTTTGAACCGATTGAAATCGGAGGAACTCAAGGTAGAGATGCAATTACCGGAGAAGAGTTTTCTTATGCGGAGCAAGACGGAAATGGACAATTGGTTTCTCAAAAAATCAAGTATTTGAAAAATGGATCAGAAGTAAAATGTAATACTTACCAACAAATTGAGTTAGGGCGTAGGTTAAGATCTTTCAATAATTGGATCATATCTAATCAAAGAGTTAATCGATGGGAGAAGAAAGCGCTCGCGATGGAGTTGTGTGAACTTGGTTATTTCAACTATTTTTTGGATGAACAATCATCCCAGGATATTGAAACGCAAGAACTACATTCGGCTGACAATTGTATAATCAACTATATTCCAGGTCTTTCTGAAGAGAATAGTAATAAACCCCTCAACCTAAAAGGAAACAACAATATATTCAATTTTGAATATTACGGAGGCAATGACTATCCAAAGGACGGCCAGGGTGAGCCCTTAACTTTTGATAAAATGGCAGCTGCTGGGCCCGGTGCTAACAAACTTGGGATTCTAAGAATGGATATAGATAATCTCGGGGCGATATTCATCCGTGGTTTTGATGAATCATACAGGACATTTTCAAGGTACAGCACGCTAAGTCGAAATTTAGAATACTTCTTCAAAGGCTATTTGAATTTCATTTGGAATAGTTCAGAAGATTTCAAAACCAAAACATTTATCATTTATTCCGGAGGTGATGATTTATTTGTGACAGGACAATGGAGTACCTTAATTGACTTCGCTATTAAGGTCAGGAAGGCATTTAAGGCTTTCGTGTGCCAAAATCCAGAACTTACCATCTCAGGAGGGATAGTCCTAGTTCCCGGAAAATTTCCGATAGCAAAGGCAGCAGATCTTGCAGAAGAAGCTGAGAAAAAAGCCAAATCTTACAGAAAAGGGGACTCGACAAAAAATGCATTTTGCCTCTTCGATACTCCCTTAAGTTGGGATGATGAATTTGTAGTTGTACAACAAATAAAAGAAGAATTGACTGGTTTCATTAAAAATGACCAGTTACCTCGCGGCTTACTTAACAAACTTATCAATTACTCTGAAATTGCCAAACTTCAATCCAATAAAAAGCTTAACCCATCTTGGAAATGGATGTTAGCTTATGATTTTAGTAGAGCTGCAAAGTCCATGAATAATTCAGACGCAAGCAGTTTTTACCGTCAATTAAAAATTGCGGTTTTCAGTGGAGAATGGAAAGAAGATGGGATGAAATACGATAATTTTTTAGAACTACTTTCTGTTGCTGCCAGATGGGCAGAATTAGAAACCAAAACAAATTAATCGATGAATAAAAGAACCAATAAACATTATAAGGATGACAGGCCAAAAACTAAAGTGCCTGAATTTGAGTCAGGCTGGATAAGCGACTCAATCACTGATCAAACAATAGAATACGCAGAGTCGCTCGGGTTAAGGTTAAAGGAAGAAAGGTTTTCTTCTTCCCAATTTAGAAATTTTTATGGCGAGTTAAAGCGCATACAGCTTAGTGGGATAACAAAAAACAAAACCAGTTTTCTGCTATTGAAACCCAAAATGGCATACGCAGCGGCTAGGTCGAAAAAAGATAATAAAGGATCTGGAGGCGGTGCGAGTCTATTTAAGAACCACATTTTTCAGATGATTGATCAAGTTAGGTTAGAAGAAGAGGAATATGAAAGAAGATTTAAAAATTTCTGCGATTTAGTGGAAGCAGTTTTAGCCTTTCATAAGGCAGCAGAGGCAAAAATTAATTAGCAAACAATAAAGTCATGAAACTAAAAAAGAAAATTTTTATACGCGGCAAAGTCATAGCTAAAACAGGTTTAATGATAGGAGGTGCAGGAACAGCACTTGGGATTGGAGGCCCTGACAAAATGGTGATTCGCAATCCAATTAATAATGAACCTTATATTCCTGGAAGTTCTCTAAAGGGAAAAATGCGCGCCTTGACCGAGCTTTGCTACGGTTATGTTAAAGATGTTGATATGAGTAATGTAAAAAACGGACCAAGCGATAATCCTGAGCATATCACAGCCCTTTTGTACGGATCCACTCATAAAGAAACTTCCAAGCAAAGACCTTCAAGGATTATTGTAAGAGATGGTAAATTGTTAAATGGCGAAAGCTTTGGAGACAAGACAGATCTTCCTTTTACTGAAGCTAAAACAGAAGTGATAATTGATAGAATTACTTCTGCGGCAATGCCTAGAACCTTCGAAAGAGTGCCGGCAGGAGCCGAATTTTTACTGGACATCGTAGTAAATATTTTTGACCACGACGATAAAGAACAAGAACTGTTCAACCACACCATAAAAGGGCTTATGCTGGTCCAGGATGATTATTTAGGAGGTAGTGGTTCACGAGGAAGTGGTCAAGTCCAATTTATTATTGAATCGATTACTGAAAGGGATAGTGACTTTTACCAAAGTGAAAAGATGGAAGTCAATTCACAAAATTTACTATCCAATTATTCTATTCCTAAAGAGCTATTAAATGCACCAAGAATATCAAATACGGAAATTGAAGTTTCTGAGTCCACTGCATCTCTCTAATGGGGCCAATTTCTACGATCAGAGTAACAAAGTTTTACAGTCTGACACCATCAAGTCAGCAATTTTTGTGGCCAGTCTGCAACTTGGTTATGAATTGATAGAAGCTAAGGCGTTATTTGATGGTTGCAGGGTAAGTTCTGCATTTCCCTACTATAAGACGGAATATTTTTTTCCTAAGCCAATGTGTAGAATCCAAGAAATAGAAGATATTGAAAAAGAGCGACAAGGGAAAATTCTAAAAAAGATTAAGTACCTGGGCAGAACGTACTTTGAGGACCTTATAAATGGTGGTAATCGTCACATTAAGACAGCACATATTTTTGATGGAGAATACGTGACAGATACGGAACTTATTAATAATGGCGATACAATACTGAAAAGTGGAATAGCTCAAAGAGTTACGATTGAACCCGATCATCAAGATGAGACGACTACCTTCTATACGGAAAGACTATTTTTCGGGGATGAAGCTGGGCTGTATTTTTTTGTTGATTTTGACAGTGAACATATACAAGGAATGTTTGATCAAGCGCTTCATCTATTAGGAGATAATGGTATTGGAACGGATCGTTCTGTAGGGAATGGCAACTTTGAAGTATTAAAAGGACAATCGTCATTGGTTTTGGATGTGCCAAATGGCGATTCTACCGAACTCATCAACCTATCCCTTTTTTGCCCAGAAAGAACAGAATTGAATAATAACCTTCTTGATCGGAGTAGTTACCAATTGATTAAGCGAGGAGGATACATCGCTAGCCCTGAGCAAATTGACAATATTACTATCCGGAAAAAGTCGGTTTATATGTTCGATGTAGGAAGTGTTTTTCCAAAGACCGATTTAAAGGGTAAGATCGTAGACTTGAAACCCGATTACGAGCCTCTAAAACACTCAATCTATCGGGATGGGCGTCCATTTTTTGTTTCTGCAAAATTGACTTCTTGAATATGCAAATACAACTAAAAACACTTTCTCCAGTACATATCGGAAGCGGTAATCAAATAACTCCTAATGCAGAGTATCTCTATTTTCCCGAGCATAAAGAGTTAGTCATTATAGATGATCGAAAAATACTTGAAATCGTTGGTGAGGAAGAAATCCCTACTTGGCTCGATTATATCGAAAAGCGTGAGCAATCTTTTGTCGATTATTTGTTGCGTCGGTCACCGGATCTGAAGCCCAAACAAGTTGCTAAACGTTTCATCAAGTATAATGGGAGGAGAAGAATAGGAACGAATAGTCCTTTAAGAGAGCAAATACATAACGGAATGGGATACCCCTATTTTCCAGGTTCATCTATTAAAGGGGCTTTCAGGACTGCCTTGTTTGGTAACAAGATGGTAGAATCTGAAGAAAAATTACAGGAAGAAAAAATATACCGCACAAATAGGAACAGAAAATTTTTTTCAGACAAAAAGCTTGTTCAAAATATATTTGGAAGTGATCCCAACAAAGACTGGTTAAGAATTTTACAAGTTTCCGATTTTCATTTCAACGTTCTTACCGAGGCAAATTTTGTAGAAACTTTAAACGAAGACCAAAGTGAAAACCTATTTATCAAACATAGAGTTAAGCAACTTACAGAATTGATCCCAGCAGGAATATTGGCCTATGGGAAAATCAAAATTAATCGAAACCTACAAAAAGCCGCAGCAAAAAAAGCCAGAAGCAAGGAACCAGTCTTTCAAACTGCCAAAGCCTACGAAATTACGTTAAAAGACCTATTTGAGGAAGTTAATAAACACTCTGCGCGACTGATCGATGAAGAAATAAGACTCTACGAAAAGCTGGATTTCCCAAGAGAAGTGGAAGGGTTTGTGGACAACCTCATTGCAATTGAAAAAGCCATTCTCCAAGCCGATGAAAATTCTTGCGTTTTGAGACTTGGATTTGGCACTGGATACAGAAATATGACTGGTGATTGGACTGAAGATCGTCTAGATAAAAATTTACGTACTCGACTTAGTGATGCCGTTAGGGGTAAGAGGTATTCCGATTTTGAAATGCCAAAAACCCGGAAAATTGTTTCCGGTGGCCAGCCTCTTGGATATGTTCAATTAACTTTCATGAAATAATCTTGGAGAAGAAAGGTAATAGAATTTTTTAGAACTAACCTATACAGTATTGACATTAATCATACGTCATAATGAAAACAGCAATAATACTAACACTTGGTACTAGAGATATAAATATTGATAAATCCGATTTTTTAAAGATTTGCTCCGAGGAAGAATGGAATAGTATTGCTGTCCCTGGAAAAATGGCAATAAGTCCAAGGACAGGAGGAGAATATCTATTCAAAAAGCGAAAGCAGCTCTCCCATGTAATCCAGTACCCAATTTCTAAACCTGCAATAGAATATTGTATAGAAGAGGATGATGCCATCGATCAGGTAATTTTGGTGGCTACCGATCAAATTAATGAAGATGTATCAGCGTTTTTTTTGGAAAATGATACCTCTTATTTCGCAGAACTTTTAAAAAGCATTCTCAGTAACAATTATAAAGGTAAATTGGGCGAAAATGCTACACATATACTAAAAGCTAAAAAACAAGTTGCCAGCCTCGATAGCATGGTAGACTTTTTTAACGATTCTAAGAATAGTAAAAACTTTTACAAAGTCTTGGATTATGATCGTATCTACTTACTTAATCAAGGAGGAATCCCATCCATAAATACAGCCTTAATGCTTCGGTGCATTGATTTATTTGGGGATAAGCTAATAATTCTGAGAGTTGATGAAGACGACCAGGAGTGCTATCCATTAAACTTCACGATGCAATTCCTCGAAAACGCAAGAAAAAAGAGCATTAAAAAATACATTGAGTCTTATAATTACGCCTCAATCATTGAAACTACCACCAATGATGAACAACGTACCCTGGCTAGTTACGCCCTATATCGGCTTTATTTTGACTTCAAGAAAGCCATAAACATTGTAAAAAAACTGAATACCAAAAATCGCTCGATTGGTAAACAGTTAGTGAAAGAAACCCAAGCTATTACTCAGAACCAATTATCACAACTTCGTGAGGTGTATGCAAATGCACGGATTAAATTCAAACAAAAAGCTTACGTTGATTTTTTGTTAAGACTTTTTCGGATAGTTGAGGAATATCCCAAAATAGAAATGCTTAAACACATTGACTTTGAGTTTGATCACAATAAGTTTGGAGAGGATATAAAAAACTACCTTTCCAAGGCAGAGAACACTGAATTAAAAACATTTCTTTCTTCTCAAACTCTTAGAAATGGTAAAAGTTTAGACTACACTATTCCCGGTATTCCAACCTATTTGGCTTTCCATCGATATTTTAAACGTGATGAAGCAGAGAAACTTGAAAAGTTACAACTTTTGTCGCAACTAAGAAACAAAAGTATTGGTGCACATGACTTTCAACCAGTATCATTAGAACGAATAAAGGAGGTATTGTCAAAAAATGAGACATCCATAGAAGAAACATTTAATATACTAGATGAATTACTTGACTTTAATGAAAATCCTTTTGACAGGATCAATTCAATAATCCCCTCTCTCCCAAGTTCTTTGACATCCTAAACACCACCATACCATGCACCTCATCTTAAACTCTTATGGCACCGCTCTGCACCGCAAGCAGCACCGCTTCGTCGTGTATACCCCGGAAGGTAAGGACTTTATCGTGCCGCAGCAAGTAAAATCCATTTCCGTTAGCCGGGGGGCCAAAGTAAGCTCCGATGCCGTATTGCTGGCTATTGAGCACGAGATCGATCTGTTGTTTATCGATGCGACCGGCACGCCCAAAGGTAGAGTATGGAGCGTTCAGTACGGCTCCATTGCTACAATTCGTAAGAACCAGGTGGAATTTGCCTATTCCGCCAAAGCCGTAGCATGGGTCAAAACGCTGATCCAGTATAAGATGGACAGCCAGATCGCGCTCTTACTCTCTTTGCCGCCGACGGGTGACCGGGCTGCCCGTATAGTACAACGGGCGGTTAATGCATTGGAAGACCACAAACGCAAGATCGGCAAAATACAGGGCGAAGTGGTGGCCGATGTGGCGCCCTCCCTGCGCGGCTGGGAAGGTGCCGCTACGCGCCGCTATTTCGAGGCCGTCAATGCCTTTCTGCCGGAAGCTTACCAGTTCGACCGACGCAGCCAGCGGCCAGCGGCCGATCCGTTCAACGCTTTGCTCAACTACGGCTACGGCATGCTCTACGGCAAGATCGAAGGTGCTTTGATCAAAGCCGGGATAGATCCCTACGCCGGTATCTTTCACCGCGATGATTACAACCGGCCGGTGCTTGTCTACGACGTCATCGAGCGGTACCGGGTTTGGGTGGATTATGTCGTCATCCATCTGTGCCGGCAGGAAGCTTTTGCTGATGACTGCTTCAGTCAACGCCACGGCGGCTACTGGCTCGAAGGGCTCGGCAAGCGCATCCTCATCCAGGCCGTCAATGATTATCTGGCCGAAGTGATCAACCTCAAAGGTGTCGAGCGATCGCGTAGCGTACACCTGCAACGCTATGCCCACCAACTGGCTAAATTTTTCAAAACCTTCAAACCTTGAACCGAACATGATGACCGGTACGCGTATCACTTCCATCAACGATCCATTGCAGAAGATCAAGATCGATACATTACATCAACTGATTACTCATCCGGCGGAAGCACTGCAACAGCAGATCAAACGCCTGCGCATGATCCGCACCATGGACGAACGGCAATATCAGCAGCGCAAAAAGGAGTTGCCCTATTTCGTCTGTGCCCGCTTCCATCCACCTTACCGGCGGACCGATCATTTTGCGTCGACCCGCTATTTTGTGGTCGACCTCGATCATTTTGCCGAAGCCGGAAAAGATTTGGCGACCGTCCGGCAGCAGTTATGTAGCGATGAAAGGGTGATGCTCGGCTTTACTTCTCCCGGCGGCGATGGACTGAAATTGCTATTCGGCCTGGAAACACCTTGTTATGATCCTGGTTTGTATAAACTGTTCTACAAGGCTTTTCTCCGCCAACTGGCCAAGCAGTACCAATTGGAAAAACTGGTAGATGCCCGTACGCACGATGTCACCCGCGCCTGCTTTCTCAGTACCGATCCACGGGCTTGTTATAATCCTGCAGCT
>CAZHNG010000317.1:0-7805 GCA_964533785.1 uncultured Saprospiraceae bacterium
ACAAAGAGTTAAAAAACGCTGGTGTCGAAACATAGGCAGACTGAACACCCTATATCTAAATAGATTTGGTTAAGAGCATTATATTCATTTACTCTAAAGAAGGAAATATTTTGATCAATTAAATATTGAACAACCATATCCGTACTCCTATCCGTAGATCTAGATAAAATAAATATCATTACATAAAAAATAATCATTAATCAGATCAAAGCTTAATAACTTATTCAAGCCTAAAAGTTGATTTAGTAACTTTAGCCTAAATCAAAAGCCCTAAGAACCCAGTACTGGCCCCCAAGCAAGTTCCAAGCCAATGTAGCCGCATAAGATTGACGTTCTTTTATAATAAAGTCTTGTCAATTAATAATTGGCCACATTGACTTTGATTTTAATTACTTACATGGGCCTGCATCAGGCTCTGGCTCATTGTCATACTCACCATTAGGCTTTTGAGTAGCCACCCAAGTGCATGCGCCACCGTAAGTACTTTTTTGAATCGATTCCTTAATTAGGAACTTCTCAAACTGAGAAAAAATCACCTTTTTCATAATTGAAAAAATTGAGCCTACTCTTTTTAATATTAAGGTTTTCGGCATCCCCTATACAAGTGTCACTACAAATATTGGTAAATGCACTGCCAAAAATTGGCGGCTGGGGATTTTTTCCTCCTTTTATCCAGATTTTTTGCTCTCCATCGATAAATAACTGAAAGGAGAACTTAACATCACTTTGATAATAATATGTTTCACGATTGTGATCATATTCAATAGGAAATCCTTGATCGCGTAGTGTTTGAATTAGCCTTTCAGCGGATCTTGTAGATACTCCAAGTTTATTACCTAATTTTTCTGGCCTGCCTGTTGCTTTTAACCTGATAAGCGTATGTATCTGCTCCAGTTTAAGTAATTTTTCAATCAGATTTCTCATCATAATTTAATCAGTTTTAAAGACGCTAAGAACATTTTCGAAAAACCTCTCTATCAACCTCTTATCTTTAGTTATAATTGTAATGGTTCCGTTTAATTGTTGTTGGAAAGGGATGATATTTCCGTATGTAGTCAAAAGGACGTTAGGTAGATAACACTCCATGGTATAGTAAGTCTCTCCATTATTGCTCTTGGCAGGCAATGGTATAATTCTATCAATTTGAGCGGGAATTGTACCAAACTCCTTATCAGGGTATGCCTCAAGACTAATGAAGGCTCGGTTTTCTACTTCTACTTTACCTACTCCAAAAGGCGAAAGGTAGGCCCGACAAATAATTCTGCCTTTACTGTCCTGTGGCAGAATACTCCCTAGCAATTGGGCATTATTATAGTACTTTTTGATAGTTAAACCTTCTGAAAAGCTCAACATACCAGTTATGGGAGCCTGGATTACGTATTTTTCGCTCCAGGATTGTATTTCTTCTTGAAGCTTTGCAATATCCTTTTTGATAGCAATAAGGCGAATATTGAAGTCCTTTTGCTCGTTTTCTAACAATTCTAATTCCTGTGTTTGCAATTGCTTTTGTCGAATCTTATTCTGAATAATCCCGGAGCGTAGACCTTCTCTCACCCTCTTCTTTTCCAACAATTGAGATATAGCGGTTTCAAGTTCTTTGTCACTTGCTGATTTAGTTTGATTAAGTAGTAGAGTTCGTTCATAGTCCTTTTCTACCAATTGTAATTCATTATCATAAATCCTTTCTTGGTTCGCCAATGATTGATTTAATTCATCAATCTGAATTATTTCTGATTGGATTGCCTCTACTTTTTCTTTAGTTAAATTTTGAGCAAGAAAGTACTGGAATTCCGTTATCTTTTGAACTAGACCCGAATATGAATTTTGTAATTCTCCAATTTCCCAATTTTGCGAATATCCAATATCGATAAAATCAGTACTATACTTTAAAGACGAAAGTTGAGTCAACCATTCCGACAATTCCTTTATAGCTTGCCAATCCGCCGTTGACCTCATAATTAAAAGTAAGTCACCTTGGGTGACCACTTTCTCATCCTTTACCAATATGGTATCTATTTGTGCCGCCACTTTACTAACAACACTGATAGGTGGATTCTCACTTGTCAGGATAAGTGGAGCAGTAACTTTATCTGGGTATTTAATAATCCAACTTAAAATCAGACAAGCAAAAATAACAAAAGTAAAGACAGTCATCCCCGATCTCAATAACCAGCCAGGAGGGTTAATAATTATTTGATCCATAAATAGTGGATCACGAGTTAGTTGAACTTGATTTTCGGTTATTGGCATATCAATAATTTAAGTATTTGAAATAATTAGTTATCTGACAAATCCTTTTTCAAATCTCAGCTTAAAAGATTATCTATCATACTGTAAAATACTCAATTCCCTAATTCCAACTGATTTTTTACCAGAGTGTAATAAGCCGTCTTTTTATTTGCTAATTCCTGGTGAGTTCCGATTTCGACTATTCTTCCTGCTTCTAATACGACAATTTGATGAGCGTTTTTAACGGTACTTAACCGATGTGCAACCACTACCACTGTTCGGCCTTTGAAAAAATCATTTAGGTTTTCCATAATAACTTTCTCATTATTAGCGTCTAACGCATTGGTTGCTTCATCTAAAAAAATAAATTCAGGGTTTTTATACACGGCACGAGCAATAAGCAATCTTTGTTTCTGCCCCTGACTTATTCCATTACCTTTTATTCCAATTGTGGTATGATACCCAAGTGGAAGGTTATCTATGAAGCCCTCAATATTAGCGGTTTGTACGGCTCTATTAAGCTTACTCTGATCTACACTATTATCACTTTCCGCTAAATTATTGGCAATACTATCTGAAAATATATATCCATCTTGCATTACCACCCCACATTGATCTCGCCAGGTTTGAGTGTGTATGAGATCTAATGACGTATTGCCAATTCTGATTTGACCGTCATTGATCTTGTAAAATTTCAACAGGAGTTTAATTAAGGTAGTCTTCCCACTTCCACTAGTACCAACGATAGCAGTTATCTTTCCTCTTGGTATGATTAGATTTATGTCTTTAAGAACAGCATTACCAAGTCGATTATATTTAAAAGATAAATCCTTAATATGAATATCTCCGTTTGGAATCTGTTTAGTTTTAGATGCATCTTCTTCTTCCTCATTCTCCTGGTTATGAATTTCTCCCAAACGCTCCAAACTAATTTTTGCATCTTGGGCCGTCCTTATAAAGGCCACAAGTTGCTGAAGGGGCGTATTCAATTGCCCCACTATGTAGGTTACCGCCATCATCATTCCTAAAGTCATCTGGCCGTCAACGACAGCTTTAGCGGCAATAAAAGTGATAAGAATATTTTTCAGCTCATTAATTGATAAAGCTCCTCCGTCTTGATACTGTGCAATTGCTAATGATTTCATGTTCACCTTAAAAAGCTTTGCCTGAATATTTGCCCACCCCCATCTACGCTTAAGTTGGCTACCTTGTAATTTTATCTCCGTCATTCCTTGTATAATTTCTATCAAACTATTTTGATTGTCTGACATTTGTTGAAATGCTTGATAATCTATTTCTCGACGTTTCTTCAAGAAAATGAAAATCCAAAGAAGATAAAATATCGAGCTAATTAGAAAAATTATAAATATAGCAATAGAATATATAAATAAAATGATTCCAAATACTATCAAATTCAACACTGATAGAATAATAGTTAAAATCGAATTGGTTAAAAATGTTTCAATCCTATTATGATCTTCAATTCGTTGCAGTAAATCTCCTACCATTTTGGTGTCGAAAAACCCTAGAGGTAACCGCATTAATTTTAATAGAAAATCAGCAATGAGGTTTATGTTAATGCGTACGCTTACATGTAGTGAAATCCAGCCTTGTAAAAAACGGACAATTGTTTGCCCCAAAAACAAGGACAGTTGAGCAACGAGCATTAAATATATAAAGTATGTGAATCAAGAGTTAAAATAGCCAAAAAGAGATCGCGGCAGCGATTTTGCCAAAGACATGGACAATGAGTCCTTGTCGAGACCTGACTTTGGATGCTCTTTGAATATCTGTTTTTTCAATAATCCAATTGAATAAAGATTCAATTGGCTGGCGAATTCGAGACACTTCTGTTGAAAATAGCTTATCAGCAGCATGTTTAAACTGCCGAGTAGCTTGCGTTTCGCCTTTGACCAATTTGACAGGCGTATAAATATAGCTGCCAGCTTCTTTTTGTAAGACCTCATTGAAATCCTCTTTGGAATAAGCTTTATCACCAATTAAGGCTCTGTTTTCGAGCTGTGGAAGAATTTCTCTTACAGCATTAAGGTCATGCTCAGAAGCTTTGGATAAACTAAGAAACTCTGGTATCGGCAACTTTCCCGGTCTGTGGAAAGCGATACTATGCAATTTTGCACCGAAATAGTGAAGTTTCTTAGTTGAGCAGTAGCCTTTATCGGTTAACTGCTGCGCTACTTTACCGGCTCTTTTGCCGGAACAAGTAATAATAGGCATCGAATCTAGCAAGCTGATGTCTAACCGTACGCCTCGATGATCGACATCCCGTAAAAAACAGGCGGCTAAAACAGGTAAGGCGCTTGCCAGACGATTGAGTCTATTGCAAAAAGCTTGATAAGAGGGTAATTTAGGAAACCAGCTATGCAAATACTTGTGAGTAAAGTTATAGATGGATTTAATCTTGAATTTCTCCTCTTCGACAATACAGAAAATATAGATGGTCAATAGTTCTTCGTCCGTAAAGTCGGGCTTGGAATTGTTGCTAAATCGTTGGCAATGCCAACAGAGTTCCGTATTATAGCACTCATAGATGTAGTAGTAGAGTGCTATTAGTTTGTAATAGTCCATATTCCAAATATAGAACTCTGCTCTGCATCTTTTTTATTTCAATAATCTTCAAGGACTACTTTCAACCCTTGATTCGCATAAAGTGTATATTTTGGTTCTGTATACCGGTATCAACAATAGCTTGAGTTACAAACGGCAAGATTAATTGAAAAACTGCCATAAGTATAAAGCTCAAAACCAATTGACCTAATAATCTTTGATGCGGCCGCAAATATTTTATCAAATAGCCTAAACCTTTTTTTCCTTTCTGTCGGGTTTGATCACGTTCATAAAATTCTGGTTGGGGCTCAAGTAATAAAGCAATACCTTTTTTATTATCATTTTGCCAAGCTTTCTTAAAAATCGGTATTGGAAGTTTGAATTTCCCCTGAGCAGGATCTGCGATATGGACAAATTTTCGGTCCACTTTATAAACAACAACAAAATGCTTTTGATTCCAATGGGCAATTGCAGGTAATGGGGCTTGCTGAAAGGAAGGAGTGCCATTATTTTCTTCAAAGGGTATTTTTACTGCCATTGTCCTCAGACCAATGCTCTCGGCTGCTTCACTGATCCCTTTTATATTTACTCCTTCACGATCAATATAACTTTTCTCTCGCAAATACTGCAAAGAATAGTTTTCACCGTAATATTTAGCAATCATACGCAGGCAGGTAGGACCGCAGTCCATCGAGTCCAGTTGTCGATAGAAAGGAAAATTACGCATCTCACGGAATGATTTTAGTGACGGGGAGGTCTATTTTGTATTACTTTGGAGAGAAAAATAGCCTTACTTTGAAACATAAAGTGATTTGTTGCCAGATTCATTGCAAATTTGTTTATTAAGGTGAACTGATTGATAGCTAAAGAATATATACGCTCAAGCCAACATAACATGTTGACAAGAAAATGAATACGAGAACTTGTAAATGGGGTTTGTGTTTAATTTAAGGAGAGTAGTACATTATTGATTTTAACGATGCTCTGAACAAATATAAATTTTTAATTGAATTAAATCAAGATTTTTTTGTTAAAATTATTGATTATGCTTTCGGGGCACCAATTTTAAAGCAAATTATTTGAGGTGATGAAAGACCTAAAAAAATATTTAACTCTTTGATTTTGCTTTAACCGCCAATTAAGGAAACCATTCTAATCACCTATAAATTACCGGATTCGAGAAGAAAATTAGTTCAAGAAACTGGTTTTAAAAAACACCATTTCAAAAACCGTAGTTGATACCTTTATTTGAACAATGCATTTACCAGCCCATCAATTTTCAAGAATTGAAAGAAATAATATCTATGCTTTTATTTCTTACAACCAATTCGATCCAACCACTTACAAAAAGAAAGTTTATTGTCTCCCTATGTAGATGTCAAGAGATACATTAAGATGGCGGAGCCGGTTAAATGTCTTTGCGGTGAGTAAATACATTTGACCCCAAGTTTACCCGACAGTACAGTCAGACGCTAGATGTACTAACCCCAAACTTGAGATAATTTTTATCACCACAAAGAGAACGTGAGCGAAATTCTTTTTTCTTAGCGTTTCTTCGTGGTTTTTGCGGTGAGTAAATACCTATGACCTCAAGTTTATCCGGCAATACGCATAGGCCTTAGAACCCGCTCCCCCTTCATACCCAACCATACACTTTTGTTCTTTTGCCAAAAAGTCCTCGACCTAACCACCTACTCCACCACAAAACTAGCCTTATTCTTAGTCGCCGAACTCCCTCCCACATACACATCAACCTCCCCCGGCTCCACGATCAGTTCCATCTCCGGCCCGTAAAACTTCAGATCTTCAGCCGATAAGGTAAAGGTAACCGTCTTTGAAGTCCCTTTCGGGATCATTACCTTTTGAAACTTCTTCAGCTGCCGGATCGGACGCGTAATGGAGGCCACTTTATCGTGGATGTATAATTGGACTACTTCAAAGCCATCGTAGTTGCCGGTATTTCTGACCGCTACGGAAACTTCGATCTCTCCGGTGGCAGACATGGTACGGCTACTGAGCCTGGGCCTTGAATATTCAAAAGTTGTATAGCTCAACCCATACCCGAATGGATACAAAGGATCGTTAGGGGCGTCAAGGTAAAAGGATAGGTAATCTACCGTAGGGTTTTCTGGATTGATGGGCCGGCCGGTGTTCTTCACATTGTAATGAATGGGTACTTGTCCTAAAACGCGGGGAAAAGTCACCGGCAATTTTCCGGAGGGATTATGTTCACCAAATAGTACATCGGCAACGCCCAGCCCTCCCATCGTTCCGGGCTGCCAGGCCTCCAATATGGCATCAGCTACCTGATGTTCTTTTGATAAAGTTAAAGGCCGGCCGTTCATCAATATCAATACAATGGACTTATTGGGATAGGCTGCCCGCATGGCCTCGATCAATTCAGTTTGTACCCCGGGAAGTCCGATATCAGTCTTTGAAGCTGCTTCTCCACTCATCTCATAATGCTCGCCCATTACCATAAGGATCACATCGGCAGTTTTTCCGGCTTCAATGGCGGCAGCAAAACCGCTTTTATCCTCAGAATCGATTTCACAGCCGGCAGCATAGGAAATTTGCTCTTCGCCGATCATTTCTGTTAAACCTTCATAAATGCTGACCGCTCTTCCGGTGCGATCACCAGCAGCAGCCCAGTTACCAATAATGCTTGCTTCGTCTTTAACCAAAGGGCCAACCACTGCGATCTTTTGATTCCGGTTCAAAGGCAAAACTTGATTTTTATTTTTCAGTAGCACACAAGAATGAGCGGCTAACTCCCGCGCCGCTGCCAGGTAGGATTCCTTATAGATCGTCTGTTGCTGATAAGCAGAGTCGACGTAACGATAGGGATCTTCGAAGAGCCCCAACCGGTATTTGGCTTCTAAGATGAGCCGGCATGACTGGGCAACAGCAAGACTATCCACCTCGCCCTCTTCTACGAGGTATCTGAGGTTCAGCCGGTACAAGCTGCCCATCATATCCATGTCCACCCCGGCGTTGAAAGCCAGGCGGGC
>CAZHNG010000318.1:0-7772 GCA_964533785.1 uncultured Saprospiraceae bacterium
CATTGTTCAGTTCATTGCTCATTGCCCATTGTTCCCCGTCTATTCCCCGTATCCACCACTGTAAACCCAAAACTGATGATCCCCTCCAAGCTATCCTGCCGCATGAACTGTTCAATCAAAAACTGGTGTTGTCCCGCCTGGTTGAAGTAAGCACCTTGTTGAACCGGTATGGAAAGCAGGCAGGTAGTCTGATTACAATCGCCCAGCCAAATGGCGCCCTTATCTGCTAATTCTAAGGAAACGACCTCTTCCCTCTTTTGACCTCCGGGAAAAATTGTGTGAAACTTAGTATAGAGATTCTGATAGGGATAATCGACCGAGTGCCTGACTTCGAGGGATAAATTGTAAATAGCAGTAGTATCTTGAACGTCAAGCGTAAAATTTACGGTGTCATCATACGTCCAGCTTTGATCCCGGATCGTGTAGGTTTCATTAAAAATATAGTCAGGACCGCAAGAGGAGAGTACCAAAATACCCATAATTGAAAAGATCACCCAAGCAGGTGACCCATTCGTGAATATTTTGCCAGAAATTCCTGAAAGCACAAATTTTTTCGTCATAATTTAGGTTGTCGGAAAACTATTCCCCTTTACCGAAGTAATCTTTAAAACGCTCAAAGAAGCCTTTTTCTGATTTCCCAGGATTAGGTTGGAAATTAGGCATAGTTTTCAGCTTTTCCATCAAGGCTTTTTCTTCGTCATTGAGCTTCTTCGGCGTCCAAACATTGACGTGGATCAATTGATCGCCAGTATCGTAACTTTGGACAGAAGGTAATCCTTTTCCTTTCAAACGGAATATTTTACCCGATTGTGTGCCGGCGGGTATTTTTATTCTTGCTTTACCGTCAATGGTCGGAATTTCAACCGAGGTTCCCAGTGCGGCGTCCGCAAAGTTAAGGTAGAGCTCAAAGATAACGTTCATGCCGTCCCTTTTGAGGAAGTCATGCGGTTTTTCTTCAATATTGATCAAAAGATCTCCGGCAGGACCACCTTTTAGACCAGCGTTACCTTTGCCGCGAAGAGATAATTGCATACCGGCTTCCACACCGGCCGGAATTTTCAGTTCAATGGTCTCATCTGCATATACCCGGCCATCCCCCTTACACTTCGGGCAGTTGGCCGTAACCTGCTGGCCGCTTCCACTACAGGTAGGACAGGTGATCGTAGTTTGCATCTGGCCGAGGAAGGTATTCTTCACCTGACGGACGTAACCAGAGCCCCGGCAAGTCGAACAAGTAGAAACCGAATTGCTATCCTTGGCGCCGGAACCACCGCAGCGATCGCAGGTTATTTGTTTTTTGACTTTTATTTTTTTAATAACCTCTCCCGCTATTTCTTCCAGTGTAAGGGTCACTTTTATCCGAAGGTTAGTACCCCTCTGACCGCGAGCTTGAGTACGGCCTCTGCCACCCGTGAAGAATGACTCAAAGGGACTGCCGCCGACATCACCGAAAATATCGCCAAATTGCTGAAAAATATCCTCCATCGTCATACCGCCGCTAAATCCGCCGGAAGCATTACCGGAAACACCGGCATGACCGTAACGGTCGTAGCGGGCCCGTTTGTTGTTATCGCTCAGCACTTCGTAAGCTTCGGCTGCTTCTTTAAATTTTTCTTCCGCTTCTTTATCATCAGGGTTTTTATCCGGGTGATATTTGATCGCTAACTTCCGGTAAGCCTTCTTTATCGAATCCTGCGTAGCATCGCGCGCAACCCCCAAAACCTCGTAATAATCTCTTTTTGCCATTGATTTCTATTTGTAATTACCAGCACTATTTACCCACCACAACTTTCGCATGGCGAATGATTCTATCCTTGAGTAAATACCCTTTTTCGATGGTATCGACAATTTTGCCTTTCATATCTTCGGAAGCTGCCGGTATTTCGGCAAAGGCTTCGTGAAGCTCGGGGTCAAAGACTTCACCATCCGTCTCCATCGCTTGTAACCCTTTTTGACTCAAAACGTTAATCAACTTCTGGTGCACTAATCCAATACCTTCGTTAAATAATTTCACCGTATCATTTTCCACCGCATTTTTCTTGGCCCTGTCAAAATCGTCTAAAACCGGTAAAAGAGCTGTCATTGTGTCTCTAGCGGCCGTCTTCATCAATTCTATCCGCTCCTTGACCGTTCTTTTTTTGAAATTATCAAATTCGGCAAACAGCCGCAGGTATTTTTCTTTTAATTCGTTATTTTCCTTACGCAAATTATTAATGATTTCTTCCGGAGATGGTTCAGATGCTTCCTCATCAGCGGCGGCATCGTTTACCGGATTCTCCTCATTTTGTTGATCTATTTTTTCTTCCCCTCGAGCAGCCTTTTCTTCTGCCGAAAGCATTGAGTCTGTTTTTTCCTCCATATCCTTTTTTTTATCCTGATTATCTTGATTCTTTCGTTCTTGATTCTCCATGGTTCTTACCTTTATAATCTACAACAATCATTCTTCACAATTTTTTTGCCAGCTCCTGCTTGATGACACTTTGGCAGACGATTTAAAGGGTTCTTTCTTATCCTTTTTTTGTTTTAATTTGTTAAATGATGTAAGATGCTGGATATTAGACGCTAGATACTAGACATTAGACACTAGAGTGCAAGAGGGTAGAGATTAGGGATTTGTGTATGTTGATGTGATCTGTTGAGGATTGAAAAGTTCCCGATTTATTACTTTCAGCTCATAATCACTTTTCCTAAAAAACGACCTGGTATTGTACGTAACGTGGACTCTTACTTCTGGCATCTGATATCTAACAGATTTTCAAAAGAATGACTCAGCATGCAAGTATACGATAATCACGGAAGATTGATCAATTACGTTCGCCTGGCGGTCACCGACCGTTGTAATTTAAGGTGCTTCTATTGTATGCCCGAAGAAGGTATAAAATACGTGCCGCGTAAAGAATTGCTTACTTACGAAGAAATGTCCAGAGTACTGACTTTGTTGGCCAAACTGGGCATCAATAAAGTAAGGATAACGGGAGGAGAACCTTTTCTACGTAAAGGAATGATGGAATTTTTACAGACCGTAAAAAAAATACCGGGTATTGAAACGCTCAATATCACTACCAACGGTACCTTAACTTCCCGACTGGTACCGGCCTTGAAAGAACTGGGGATCGGTACGGTCAACCTCAGTCTCGATACCCTCGACAAAGAACGGTTTTTCCAAATTACAAGAAGAGATGAGCTGGATAAAGTAATGGATACCTTTCAACAGCTACTGGACTACGGCATAAAAACGAAGATCAATGCCGTGGTTATGGAGGGGAAAAATACGGAGGATATCATCCCGATGGCCTTATTGACCAAGGAGTACCCGATAAGCGTCCGGTTCATTGAAGAAATGCCGTTCAACGGGGAAGGAAGCCACTACCCGGTTTTGGTCTGGAACCACAAAAAAATACTATCATCATTAAAAGCTGAGTTTCCAGACCTTTATAAGCTTCCCGATCCACCCAATTCTACCAGTTACAACTATCAAATCCCGGGACACCGTGGTACGATCGGTATCATTGCCGCCTACAGCCGTACCTTTTGCGGCACCTGTAATCGTTTACGGATTACTCCGCAAGGGATGCTGAAAACTTGTTTATACGATGACGGAGTATTCAATATCCGGGATATAATCAGGGCCGGAGCTACCGACGAACAACTACAAACGGCCTTCCTGGAAGCGATCGGCGATCGCGCGCGCGATGGGTACGAGGCCGAAAAACGACGGCAGTTTAATTTGCCGGTGACGGAGTCGATGTCAACGATCGGTGGATGAATAAATATGGATATGAAAATAAGGGACTCGAAAACTAATGTCTGACGTTTAATGGCATTTAAATTGGCAGGAACAATATGGTCACAGTAGAACAGGCAACTCAAATTATTTTAGAGCATACAAGAGATTTTGGAACGGAATCCATTTCACTGGCAGAAGCCAAAGGCCGCCTATTGAAAGAAAGCTTGATGGCGGACCGCGACTTTCCGCCATTCAACCGGGTAACGATGGACGGTATTGCCATCCGCTACGACGAATTTGCACAAGGAAAGCGTCGTTTTAAGATCACAGGTATGCAAGCTGCCGGTAGCCCACAAAATAGCTTAAATGAGCCAAATGCGTGTATGGAAGTAATGACCGGAGCTATTTTGCCGGAAGGTACGGATACCGTAATCCGCTACGAAGACCTGGAAATAACAGATAGCCACGCCACCATCACCGTTGATGCTCTTAAATTCCAACAAAACGTACATCATCGAAGTAATGATCGGCCAGCGGGGGCTGAAATTGTCGCTCCGCCCAAAGTGATTTCCCCCGCCGAGGTTGGATTAGCGGCGACGGTTGGCAAAACGCATTTAGTGGTGACACAATTACCCCGAGTGGTTATTATTTCGACGGGGGATGAATTGGTGCCGGTTCATGTCACACCGTTACCGCACCAGATCAGGTCGTCCAACGTGCACACCATCAAAGCTGCTTTGCAATCCTGGAAGATCAATGCCGATCTGTTGCACCTTCCGGACGATAAAGAAAAAACGATTGCCGGACTGGAAGAAAGCTTGAGCAACTATGATGCCATCATCCTGAGTGGCGGCGTTTCCAAAGGCAAATTTGATTACGTTCCCGAGGCTTTACAGGATCTGAACGTAGAAAAATTATTCCACCGGGTAAAGCAACGACCGGGCAAACCCTTTTGGTTTGGTCGCCATGAGAATGGTACTACCGTTTTTGCCTTACCGGGGAATCCAGTCTCTTCTTTCATGTGCACCAACCGTTATTTTTTGCCCTGGCTGAAGAAAAGCCTGGGCCTAAGGCCACTATCCACCATTTTTGCCCGACTGGGAAGCCCCATTCATTTTAAACCGGATTTGACGTATTTTGCACAGGTACAATTAAGCTATACCAATGAAGGTAGGCTTTTGGCCTTACCGAATGAAGGACAGGGTTCCGGTGATCTGGCCAACCTGGTCGACGCCGATGCTTTTATTGAATTGCCAATGGGGAAAGATCTTTACGAGGCGGAGGAAGTTTACCCTGTGTATGGCTATAGAGGTTTGTGATTTTAAGTCAATGTTTTGTTTATGGGACGCAGACTGGCGCAGGCTTTGACTGGGAATAGATTCTGTATTACATTGTTGTGTGAAGGGGTTGCTGATTAGGGGAAGAACCTTTAAATATGAAATGATGCAAAAAAAATTTACGCACTTAGACAGTGAAGGCAACCCCTCCATGGTGGACGTCGGAGGGAAAAAGGTTACTAAAAGGACGGCGAAAGCGAGAAGTATCGTCGTGGTTGGCGAAGAAATTTTAAATTTGTTAGAGCAAGGGGAGATCCAGACCAAGAAAGGGCCGGTATTCCAAACCGCCATCATTGCCGGTGTCATGGCTTCTAAGAAAACGAGCGAGCTGATACCACTGTGCCATCCACTGGGCTTGGACAATTGCCAGGTATCAATCGAAGTGAATGAGCACCGGGAGATCGTAGTGGACTGCACGGCGACCATTACCGCCAAAACCGGTGTGGAAATGGAAGCCCTTACGGGAGCAACGGTTGCTGCCCTTACCATTTATGATATGTGTAAAGCCTTTTCCCACGATATCGTGATCAAGGAAACCATGCTGATGAAGAAGACGGGAGGGAAAAGTGATTTTAGCAGGGAGGGAACCGAGCAATGAAAATTAAGAAACAAGAAATGCCAGCTACTCTTTTAGCTGAAACTTAAACCCAATCAATATCAATTTATATGGCATCCATCATCGATCTAGTCGGCAATACACCATTGGTAGAGATCACAAATGTGATTAATAAACCAGGAATTAAGGTCTTTGGCAAACTCGAAGGCCACAACCCCGGCGGTAGCGTGAAAGACCGGGCAGCGCTGGGTATGATAAAGGGGGCACTGGACCGAGGCGAAATAGACGCCAACACCCGCCTGGTAGAAGCGACGAGCGGCAATACGGGCATTGCGCTGGCCATGATCGCCAGTGTTTATAATATAGGCATCACCCTGGTCATGCCGGAAAGCGCAACCAAGGAAAGAGTACAGACGATGCGGGCCTTCGGAGCAGAGGTCATCCTTACACCAGGAGATAAGACCATTGAGTTTTCGAGAGAATATGCGGAGGAATTGGCTCAAAAGGAGGGTTATTTAATGCTCAATCAATTTGCCAACCACGACAACTGGGGTATGCACTACCGCACGACCGGTCCCGAGATTTGGCGCGATACCTTCCAAAAGATCACCCATTTTGTTTCGTCTATGGGTACGACTGGCACCATTATGGGTGTTTCCCGGTTTTTGAAAGAACAAAATCCTGATGTTCAGATCGTAGGCGTACAACCAACCGACGGATCGCGCATCCCAGGCATTCGTCGGTGGTCACCGGAGTTTCTGCCCAAGATCTTTGAAGCCGAACGGGTCGATCAGATCATTGATGTTTCGCAGGACGAGGCCAAGACGATGATGAAAAGACTGGCGAAAGAGGAAGCGATCTTCTCCGGTATGAGTAGCGGTGGTTGCATCACCGCGGCCAAAAAACTGGTGGAGACGATCGATGAAGGGGTTTTAGTTTGCATCATTTGCGACCGGGGTGATCGCTATTTATCTTCTGATATATTTGAATAGATCTTGAGCATTTTAATCGTTTGCCAAAATAAAGATCCCCTTCCCTGGGCGGAAGCCATTCAAAAGGCATTGCCGGATACATTGGTAGAAATATATCCTAATGTTCAATCTTTTGAAACGGTAGCATTTATCCTTTGCTGGAAGCCACCGGAAGGTATATTCAGGCAATTCCCCAACCTGAAAGTCATTCAATCCCTCGGGGCGGGCGTTGATCATTTGTTCACCCAAAACCAGGATATTCCTCCGGGCGTTCAAATCACCCGTATCCTGGACCCGCAGCTCGCACAGGATATGTACGAATTCTTATTGGCTGCCTGCCTGAGCCATTTGAAAAACCTGCCTTTATATCAGCAACAGCAAAAAGCAAGATCCTGGAAGCAGCATCCCTACAAGATCATCTCCGATTCCATTATTGCCGTAATGGGCTTGGGTGCTATTGGTGGTTTTGTAGCAAAGCAGCTAGCGGCTGTGGGTTTCCAGGTGCGGGGCTGGTCGAATTCGTCGAAAAACATTCCCGGGGTGCAGTCCTTCGTTGGACAGGTAGGGTTACCTGCTTTTTTCAAAAAAACCGATATCCTTATCAACCTACTGCCATTAACTCCCCAAACTGCGGGTATTTTAAACCACCAGACCTTTAGTTGGATGGATAAAGGCGCCTACCTCATTAACGTCGGGCGGGGTACCCACCTGGTAGAACAAGATCTGTTGCAAGCTTTGGCTGTCGATCAATTGTCGGGTTGCCTGCTGGATGTTTTTGAAGCGGAGCCATTACCTGAAGGTCATCCTTTTTGGGATCACCCGAAAATTTCGGTCACGCCTCACGTTGCTGCGCTTACGAATGTTCAGACGGCGGTGGATCAGATCGTTGGCAATTATCAAAGGATGAAAGAGGGAGCACCACTCATGAATATGGTCTCGCAGGTGCGGGGATATTGAAGGGGATAGCTGATCTGTGGGTGGCTGTAATGGTAATGGGCAGTATCTTTGATGAAACAAACGGATAAAAAAGGTAGCGGGTTGGAGAAATGTTGTAGGAAATCAAAATCACATAATTCATTTCTCCATATTAGGGATTTAATTTAATACTTGGTTAAATAAAGCCTGTTGTTTGCTTTTACCCAAGACCTAAGCAAAAAAGAGAAAGCTCTTGCAGACATTGC
>CAZHNG010000319.1:0-4528 GCA_964533785.1 uncultured Saprospiraceae bacterium
TAGAGATATGGAGAACATAGAGTTTAAAAAGAAAAAATTTCAATTTTTTCTTTTTAGGCTCCATGCTCTCAAACGTTTGCCCAGGCCCATGCCCTACGGGCCCTACGTGGCGGAGCAAACTAAATCCTTTTGGAAAACACAATATCTCCATGCACTACATGTTCTCCATGCCTGCCCGCCATTACTGGCACAGTAGGCGGGGTTCAAAATAAACAAGTTTTTCCTTAACCTGCCCAAACGGGCCCTACGTGGACGGCTAAGGCAGGGTCGGCAGGCAGCAGGCGGGCGCGTTCTATCCCGTCAACTCCCACCCCGCCCGATAATCCCGAGCAAGGTATCGATTAGCCCCTTCATCATTCGTGATCCGCATATTTTCACTGTCAAAGGCGACCTTTTTACCCGCCCGTAAAGCTACTGCTCCCAGGTTTATCGTATCCGTAATCGGTCCCGCGTACAAAAAGCTACCCGGCGATTCTTCCCCTGTCTGTATGGCCCTCACCCAGGTATCCGAACGTCTTTCCCGTTCATTTTTGGGATGGGTCTTCTTCCCCTGGTAAGCCTCCATCTTTGATTGGGGTAAAATTTCGGGGTCGGCGCCCTGGAAACCGGCCATTATTTTACCTTGATCTCCAACAAACAACAATCCTTCCGATGGAATATCCCTGCCATCCGCTTCCAGTTCTTCCGGAGCAAAGGGTTTCATACCGCCGTCGTACCAATACAGGTCGAAAGCAGGTAAAGTCTCTTGTGCAGGAAATTGAAATTTGTACGTGCAGGAATACGGAAAGGCCGCATCATTATTGACCGGACGACAAACATTATTGACCGTCGTTCGGTAGACGGTGCCGTATGCTTTAGCCGTCAATGGTGCTGTGTTAATACCCAATGTGCGGAACAAAGGAAACAAGCTATAATGCCCCATATCCGCAATACTGCCACCACCGAAATCGTACCAGCCTCGGAAAACATTATGCGTATAATTGGAATGGTAGGGACGAGATCTTTCGGGTCCGAGCCACAATTCCCAGTTGAAGCCTTCAGGAATAGGTTTTCCCTCCTTAGGGGCCGACATATACTGGGGCCACACCGGCCGAAAACTCCAATTGTGAATTTCTTTGAGGTTGCCGATCACCCCATCGTTGATCCACTTTAGTATCAATCGGTATTCCGGTTTATCCGACCAGGCCAAAAGGTGGGTCTTCACCTGGTATTTAAGCACCGATTCGATGGCCAACCGGCCTTCCGCCAGCCGATTGGCAATGGGTTTATGGGTAATGACATGCTTACCCTTTTTCATAGCCGCAATGCCAATCGTAGCGTGCAGGTGATCGGGTGTCATGATCTTGATAGCATCAATATCCGTTTCTTTTTCCAATAACTCCCGAAAATCCTCGTAAGAAGCACAGCCATTGTAAGTATTGCCACCACCTTTTTTGGTATAATAATCTTCCACATATTTCTGTGCAATATCTCTACCACCGGGTATCCCCTTGATGAATTTCCCCCAGTTTTGATCCCCTAATGTCCGGCGAATGCCATTGAGGATACCGTTAGAGGACCAATCCAGGTAATCGGTTGAATATTTGTTGACATCGCAAACGGCTACGACTTGTATGTTTTCATTCTCCAACATACCCGGCATCTCCCTAAGGCCTTGCGTACCACAACCAATATTGGCCACATTGATCCTATCGGAAGGAGGAACGTACCCTTTCCCCAGTACACGGCGAGGAACGATGGTGAAGGCAGCAGCGGAAGTAGCCGCCCCGATGAATTTGCGTCGGTTGATGTTTTGTTTTAATTTCATAATATTATTTGCTCAAACTTGTTTTGCTCAAAATTAATAATTTTGTTACAGAATAAGCAACGTAATAGACTTGTTCGGTGGGATCATCAAACGGCTACAAGAGGCAAATTTTATACTGCACTTTGTTAAAAAGCCTCCCCGATGCTTAGGCATCGCCTACGTTTTTTGCCTCGTTCAGCATAAAATTTGGCTCCCTTTCGCTCGTTCATGACCCACCGAACAAGTCTAATAAATTTCAACAACCAAAACTATGAAGCCATTCAAGTCTCTGACATTCTTTTTGCTCACTCTTTTTTATAGCTGCACCTCGATTGGCAGTGAAGATCAATCGCCAAATGCCCCCAATATCATTATTCTTTTGGCGGATGACCTGGGCTACGGTGATCTGGGTTGTTATGGAGGCATTGCCCGTACCCCCAACCTGGACCAACTGGCGACCGAAGGCATACGATTTACGGACTTCTATGCCGCCGCCCCCAATTGCTCACCCTCCCGGGTAGGCTTATTGACCGGCCGTTCTCCCTCAGTAGTGGGCATGTACAATTATCTTCCGGAAAACCATCCCATGCATCTGCCGGGTAGTGAGATTACGATCGCCGAAATAGCCAAACAGCGGGGATACCATACGGGGCACTTCGGGAAATGGCACGTTAGTTGCCTGCCGCAAAATCCAGCGTTGAATCAACCGCAACCAGATGAACAGGGATTCGACTATTCACTGGGAACGGCCAATAATGCCAGGCCTTCGCACCTCAACCCGGTCAATTTTGTCAGAAATGGAAAACCCGTGGGTGAATTAAAAGGGTATTCCTGCGATATCGTTGTGGAAGAAGCGGTCACCTGGCTGGATAGTATTGAAAGTCAAGAGGCACCATTTTTGCTCTATCTGGCCTTCCATGAACCGCACAAGAAAATTGCTTCACCACCCGACTTGATTGCTAACTATGCTGAATATCCAACTGCTGATGCGGAGTATTTTGCCAATGTTGAAAATATGGACCGCGCCATTGGGCATTTGCTCAAGGCCATCAAATCCCGTTCGCTGGACGAGAACACGCTCATCATTTTTGCTTCTGACAATGGTTCTTACCGCAACGGCTCCAATGAACCTTTATTAGGAGGGAAAAGCTTTGTCTACGAAGGCGGCATCCGGGTGCCGGGTATTATGCACTGGAAAGACCAAATTGCCCCCGGGCAGGTGGTCACCGAACCCGTAGGCTTAGTGGATATCATGCCTACCATCTGTGCCTTACTCGATACCGGTCACCCCCGCGCAAATACGCTGGATGGAACTAGTCTCTTGCCGCTCATTGATGGTCAACCTCTCCAAAGAGATCAGCCCCTCAGTTGGTTTTTCTACCGTACTTCACCGGAAATAGCCATGCGCATCGGTGATTACGCCGTATTGGGCAGAGATCTTGATTCGACCAGGCATACGCACCCCACTACACAACCGGATATGGATTATATTAAAAATATGGATCTGGAAGAGTTTGAGCTCTACAATTTGAAAAGAGATATCGGCCAGAACAACAATATTGACCTTGATGCAATGGAAAATGGAGATCAATACCGTAAGCAAATTGTCGACCGGTTAAAAACCATTCAAACGACCGGCCCTTATTGGGACAGTCTTCCTCCTGCTACGGGTACCAAAAAGCTGAAGTATGAATGGCGGCGGTTAAGACCGGAGGGGTTTAGTAATTAAATAGGTCAGGATATTCTAAGTGAATCAAAAAACAAAAAAGATTCCCGCACATGCTCCTGCCAATACGGCCACTCATGCCCGCCGGGATATTCCTGGTATTCATGCGAAATATTAGCTGCAAGCAATTTCTGATGTAATACCTGATTCGACGCCAACAACTCATCCCCCAGGCCGCAATCAAAACGGAAGGGCGGCACCTTTTCCGGATCTGCCAGTATAAGTTCCGCAATACTATTGACTTTCTTTTCCGCATCCCAAAATGACCAGTCTTCCTCGACAAATAAGGAGATTTCCTGAACAGTGGTAATAGAGGAATGGCCGCTGATACCCTGGAAAGCATCGGCATACTGGATACCGACCCAAAAAGCGCCGAATCCCCCCATCGATAAACCGGCGATGTAAAAATCTGAAGCTTCACCGATTTCTGATACTTCCTGCCTTACCAAAGCAGGTACTTCCGCACCTATCCAGGCTTCATAGTTTTGTTGCGGATGAGGAAGGTAGCCGCTGCCATCACCCCATAATCCATCCGATGGCATGACCAGGATAAAAGGAGAAAGTTCTCCGGATACGATCATGCGGTTCAAGGTCAAATGCGCACCGCCCTTCATCGTCCAGGCCCAGTGGCTGCCGTAGACGCCGTGGAGTAGGATGATGGCAGGGACGTTGTTTAGCCCTTTGGCTTGGAGGGGTACGTAAACGGACACATCCGCCCTTCTTTGCAGCGCCGGACTTTTGACGGTTAGATAAGAAAGACCATTGGTTTCAAATTGGGGGTCGGATTTGCTGATGGTTCTGAAAGTCATGTTTTTAGTTTTGGAGGTGGTTTATAATAGGTTCACAAAAAGCTTGTGCAAATCTGTATCCAAAATTATTAACTTTTATCTGTACAGCCCTAAGTTAGAACTCACGTAGCGTATTTTCGCAAAGCCTAGTATTATTTTGTTATATTAGAGAAAATTCTATATCGACTGATTTTCAACTTGTGACGGACTTCGTTGTGGATGACGAAA
>CAZHNG010000319.1:4628-7763 GCA_964533785.1 uncultured Saprospiraceae bacterium
AGTTTTTGTCACCACAAAAAGGGTGGTGGATGACGAAAAGTTTTTGTCACCACAAAAAGGGTGGTGGATGACGAAAAGTTTTTGTCACCACAAGAGGGGGCGTGGATGACGAAATATATTTGTCACTATCTATTTGGTTATGCGGTTATAGATGACTAAGCCTTCTTGTCGCTATTCAATGAAATTCAGGCGGCTTTTAATAACCAAAAGTGTTTTACCTGATAAATTAATTCAAAAACTTACTTGGCTTCAACCTGCCCAATAAATTTGGCGGTTGCGAATTACAATTCCAAGTCACCCTGTAATGGTATCATTCATAGATTTATTCACCAAAAAATTTGCAAATCTCTTTCCAGCTCAGCGTAGCACACTGCGTTCTGCCGGGAAAATCCTTTGCTGCAGCGAAAGCCTGTAATTCTTCATCTTCCGGTTCCTTTCCTTTTTCGATCATGGTAAAAAAGCGCTGACACAGAGCTTTTATATTATCAATAGATTGGCCTTCCATTTTTTTAACTAACACTGAAGCCGAAGCTTTGGAAATAGCACAGCCAAAACCGTGAAAGCTTACATTTTTGACGGTGTTTTCTTCAATATCAAAATAGAGGGTGAATTGATCGCCGCAAATGGTATTGTAGGCCTCCAGTTGGTGTTGGGCGGTTTCGTTTTTTTCAAAACTGTGGGGTTGATTATTGTGGGCCAGGATGACGGATTGGTAGAGTTGTTTGATTTTTTTGTTCATTTTGTTTTTTAATTTTTAACTTAAAACAAGTTTGGTTATATTTGTTTCATGAAGCAGGAAAACAGATTTATATCATTACTTTCGGATTACGGCTTTAAATCGGTATTTGCCGATGAATCCGACACACTCTTTCTAAGAAAAGCAATACAAGCGCTGATTCAAAGTGAAAACGAAATTAAGGAAATACAGTTCTTCCAAAATGAATTTGTTGGAATGACCGTAGAATCCAGAGGTGGCTTGTATGATCTTTTTTGTAGGGATGAACATGGGAATTCATTTATCGTCGAGATGCAGCTGGCTTATCATAAACATTTTATTCACCGGGCTAAGTTTTATGCTTTCCAGCGTCTGAACACTTTAGTGGGGAAAGGCCGGTACAAATATGATGATCTCCCTCGAATTTACTGCATTGGCATCCTTGGGCGGAGTGTTTACACGGACTCGGAACTATTTTACCATTACGGTACGTTACAAAATCAAGGGCAAGAATTATTGGATGATCAGATCACTTATATTATCCTGGAAATTAGTAAATTTGATAAAGGGCCAAGAGAAATAGAAACGGATTTAGATAAACTAGCATATATCATGAAGTATTTGGAAAAAATAAAGGACGCTAAACAATTACCACCGTTCATGGAAGAGGAGTGGATGCAGCGGGCGCTGGAGAAGTTGGATAAAGTTAAAATGACACCAGATCAACGGATGTTTTATGAGATTACCAAAGCGAAGAACGCTGCAATTATAGAGCGTTTGGAAAGAGAGAGAAGAGAAGCTATAGAGGAAGCAGTAGAAAAAACGGCAAGAGAAACAGCGAGAGAAACAGCGAGAGAAACAGCGAGAGAAACAGCAACTCTTCTAAAACAAAAAGGAGTCGATTTTGCGATCATAGCTGAATCTACGGGCTTAACCATAGAGGAAATTGAAGCGCTTTAAATTTCCCAATATTATCCAAAAAAATTTTTGACCGTTTTTATTCCTGCCACTAATTGTTCAATATCAGATAAGGTATTGTAAACCGAAAAGGAGGCTCTGGCCGTCCCGTGTAATCCTTTACTATCCATTAAAGGTTGCGTGCAATGGTGTCCGGCACGGATCGCGATATTTTCCTGTCCCAGAAACGTGGCGATGTCGTGGGGGTGTATCTTATTTAGGATAAAGGATACAATGGCGCTTTTGTTTTTCGCTTGCCCAAATATTTGCAAGCCTTCAATTTGGCTTAATTCACGGGTTGCTTCATTTTTGAGATGATCCAAATGGGCTTTTACCCAGAGCCGATCCAGTGTATTGAGAAAATCGATGGCATACCCGAGGCCGATTACCCCGGCGATATTGGTCGTACCTGCCTCGAAACGTTGGGGCGGATCGGCAAAGGTCGTTTCCGTGAAGGAAACTTTTTTGATCATATCGCCCCCGAACTGATAGGGAGACATCAATTTTAAGTGTTCCATTTTGCCGTATAGTACTCCAATGCCGGTAGGGCCAAAAATTTTATGCCCGGAAAAAACGAAAAAATCGGCATCCAAAGCCTGTAAGTCGATAGGGTAGTGGGCGGTACTTTGTGCCCCATCGATGAGCACCGGGATTTCTCTTTTATGGGCCAGGTTGATCATATCGGCAATAGGATTGATCGTACCTAGCGTATTAGAGATGTGCACGACCGCCACCATTTTTGTTCTTGCGGAAAGCATATGCTCAAAATTGTCGAGTTTTATCTCCCCTTTTTCATTGGTTGGAATAATACGCAATTGTGCACCTTTTTGCCGGCAGAGTACCTGCCAGGGAATGAGGTTGGCGTGGTGTTCCATTTCGGTGATCAATACTTCATCACCAGCCTCGAGCTTTGGTGCCAGAAAGGATTGAGCCACTAAGTTAATGCCCGCAGTGGTGCCACTGGTATAAACGATTTCTCTGCGGTCCCTGCCATTGAGCAAAGCCCGCACTTTTTCCCGCACGGCTTCGTATTTTTCAGAGGTTTGAGCGGCTAGGTCGTAAATTCCACGATGGATATTTGCATTTTCCTCACGGTAAAATCTTGTAATACCCTCTATTACCGATTGTGGTTTTTGAGTCGTAGCGGCATTATCCAGATAGACTAACTCCGGATGAACCTTGAAAATCGGGAACGATGCCTTTATGGCTAATGCTTGTGCTGTTGTATCTGTGAATGACATTGAAGTTGAGCTAATGAATAAAACTGGATGGACAAAATAACAAATAATCGGCGCAAATCTGTTCCATCTGATAGAACGCGCCCGCCTGCTGTGCCACCGCTAATCTGTATACACAGGATTTGTTTTATTTCCATTATAATCAATTTTATTATTTGATATAAAGCTCGCTGGACTAAAGCTTTATATTTTCTAGGTTTTGAACATCTGTTTTCAGGCCTGAGA
>CAZHNG010000320.1:0-7741 GCA_964533785.1 uncultured Saprospiraceae bacterium
CTAGACGCTAGACGCTAGACGCTAGACGCTAGACGCTAGACGCTAGACGCTAGAATAGATAATAATCGAAAAAAGAGAGATCAGTACATATGAAGTCTAACGAACAAAACGCTGGTAAAAAATGCTGAACGACTCGAAAAAAAAGTTTCTGTTATTGATAGTTCTTTTGAC
Organism: uncultured Saprospiraceae bacterium; assembly: GCA_964533785.1. GTDB lineage: Bacteria > Bacteroidota > Bacteroidia > Chitinophagales > Saprospiraceae > JANQRV01. The sequence goes on from CAZHNG010000320.1 coordinate 172, forward strand.
TATTGTAACACCCATGCAGAGTAATACTCATGCCTATTTCAAGGCCTTTTTGGGTATTGAGTCCACTTATATTACCAAAAAGAAAGCAGCAGCTTTAGGGTTCGCTAATCCTTACGGCAGTTATGTGAAAAGGGTTATTCCCGGCACTGCCGCCGCTATGGGAGGTATTAAACCTTTTGACTATATTTTTGGCATCGATGAATACCGGGTAAATGAATTGCAGCGGCTCAGCCACATCCTTAGTAACTACTATATCGGCGACCGGGCGATCATTCATTTGATCAGGCAAGGCGAAAGCCGGCAGATCCAGGTGACTTTTATCAAACCACAACCCGTTGAGCTGAATAGTATGGATGAATGCCGGGAACCTTTTTTCGGGATCCAGCAAAACCATTCCGCTCCCGTTCTGAAAGGCATCAGGGTAAGCATCGTCCGTAATTCTACGGCCGAGGCCATGGGATTGGAGGATGACGATATCCTTACCCACATCAACGACAATATTATTTTAGATTGGGAAGATGCCAGTATCGCTATTCATACTTTGGAAATAGGAGATGTAATTGAAGTGGACTTTATCCGAAACGGAAAAATATTTTCCCGTCAAGGCCCGATCAAATCCTACTGTGATACTAAATTGTTTAGAAACAAAGTTACCGTTATTGTTGATGAAGACCGGTCCAGATCATCCGGGATCGTTAGCGATGTTAGCATTAGTCAACCTTCATTAGGCCAAATTCAATCGATTAATCGCAATTGTGGACTGGCCCTTTCCTTAACAAGTAATTTAACAGTTACGGATCTTCGAATTAATGAACCGGATACAGAAGGCATTTTTCCGCTATCTTTCCGCCTGAATCGATGCGCTCCTGTTATTGTCAGGATATTTAACCAATCGGGAAGATTAGTTTACGATTATGAAATGACAACTTTCTCAGGAAAGTTTTGGGATGAAATTGACATTGCTACTAATGGCTCCGGAGATTACTTCCTGGAAATTAAACAGGGGACTAAAACGGCGGTCAGAAAGCTGAAACTAAGTTGAAAGAAGTAAATCTCCCTATTTCCGTTTTGTTCAGTTCTTGAATTCACCTATATTCATCGTCAATTTAATATGGTATTAGTTTGATAAAAAAATATTAGTATGAATTCGAGAAGGTTATCCTTTATGCTGGTTGCGATCCTTGCAACCTTATTTTATATTCCAACGGGACAAGCACAGAAAGTTAGTTACGACGAATCTCTGTATTCTTCGATAGAGTGGAGGCCGATCGGCCCTTTTCGGGGTGGTCGTTCGGCGGCCGTGACCGGGGTGCCCGGCAAACCTAATTTGTATTATATGGGCGCAACCGGAGGTGGCGTTTGGAAAACGGAAGACGGCGGTCAGACCTGGGAAAACATTTCCGATGGTTATTTTGGCGGTTCGATCGGAGCCGTAGCGGTTGCAGAAAGTGATCCGAATGTCATTTACGTAGGAGGCGGAGAGGTTACTGTGCGGGGAAATGTATCTTATGGTTACGGCATGTGGAAATCCGTAGATGCCGGAAAGACCTGGACGTCTATCGGTTTAGAAAATTCCCGTCACATTCCACGGATCAGGATCCATCCGACGAATCCGGATATCGTATACGCCGCAGTAATGGGCGATTTATATAAATCCAGTGACGAAAGAGGAGTCTATAAAAGTGAAGATGGCGGAAAAACCTGGAGGAAGGTGCTTTTTGCGAATGCCGATGCCGGTGCGGTAGATCTGACATTTGATCCTAATAACCACCGTATCATGTATGCCTCTACCTGGCGTATTCGCAGAACGCCCTATAGCCTGGAAAGTGGTGGAGAAGGTTCTGCTTTGTGGAAAAGTGTTGATGGGGGTGAGAATTGGACCGATATTTCTTCAAATAAAGGATTGCCCGAAGGCGTTTGGGGGATTTCCGGAGTAACCGTTTCGCCGGTAAACTCAGAAAGGGTTTGGGCGATCATCGAAAATGAAGATGGCGGTGTATTCCGTTCCGACGATGCAGGGGAGACCTGGAGAAAAGTAAATTCCAGCCGGGCTTTACGGCAACGCGCCTGGTATTATTCCAGAATTTATGCCGATACTGAAGATGAGAATATTGTATACGTTGTCAATGTACGTTATCACAAATCAACGGACGGTGGGGCAACCTTTAAACCTTACGTTGCACCGCACGGTGACCATCACGACCTTTGGATTGCACCGGAAGATAATCAGCGCATGGCCATTGCTGATGACGGCGGTGCACAGGTAAGCTTCGACGGTGGTGAAAATTGGTCTACTTATTACAATCAACCTACTGCACAGTTTTACAGGGTAACTACAGATAACCATTTTCCCTACCGTATTTACGGGGCTCAACAGGATAATTCCACCATCCGCGTTGCTCACCGTACCGACGGTTATTCTATCGGAGAGAGAGATTGGGAACCTACCGCTGGTGGAGAAAGTGCTCACCTGGCTATTGACCCTAAGGATAATGACATCGTCTACGGCGGTAGTTATGGTGGTTTTCTGACCAGACAGAATCATCGTACCAATCAATCTCAGGTAATTAACGTATGGCCGGATAACCCTATGGGCTACGGAGCAGAAGGGATGAAATACCGCTTTCAATGGAACTTCCCGATCTTCTTTTCTCCTCATGATAGTAAAAAGTTATATACCACCTCAAACCGCGTTCACTTAAGTACGGATGGCGGCCGCTCCTGGGAGATCATCAGTCCGGATCTAACTCGCAATGATTCTACCAAGCTCAAATCTTCCGGCGGGCCGATTACCAAAGACAACACTGGGGTGGAATACTATTGTACGATTTTTGCGGCCTGTGAATCTCCTTACGAAGAAGGCCTTCTTTGGGCTGGTTCTGACGACGGACTTATCCACGTAAGCCGCGATGGTGGTGATAACTGGACCAACGTAACACCGAAAAATATGCCCGAATGGATGATGATCAATAGCGTTGAGCCAGATCCATTCGTGCCCGGTGGTGCTTATGTAGCGGGGACGCGTTATAAGTTGGGGGATTATAAACCATATTTATATAAGACCAAAGATTACGGTAAGTCCTGGACTCTGATCACCGATGGTATTGAGTCGGATCATTTTACTAGAGTTGTACGTGCTGATCCCAAACGCAAAGGTCTGCTTTATGCCGGCACGGAGACGGGCATGTACATTTCCTTTGATGATGGTGTTAGTTGGGCTCCTTTCCAGATGAATTTACCCATCGTGCCTATTACCGATTTAGCTATTAAAAATGATAACCTGATCGCAGCCACCCAGGGCCGTAGTTTCTGGATCATCGATGATCTAACACCCTTGCATCAATTAAGTGACGAAGTTGCTGATAGTGACGTTTATCTATTTCAGCCCATGGAAAGTTACCGGATGGGAGGCGGACAGCAGAAGAATTTAAAAACGGCAGGTACCAATCATCCCGGCGGTGTGATGGTTCATTTTTATGTAAATAAAAAACCTTCTAACGAGGATACGATTGCCTTGTCTTTCCATCATGAAAACAATGAGATGATACGGGAGTTTTCCACGATTGCAAAAGAGAAGCAAGACCAGCTGGAAGTCGAGGAAAAAGGCAATGTTTTCGTTTGGGATATGCGGTATCCAGATGCCAAAGACTTTAAAGGGATGATCCTATGGTCAGGATCTTTGCGCGGGCCGATCGTACCTCCTGGAAAATACAAGGTAAAAATGTCGATGAACGGCAAAACGATGGAGCAAGACTTTGAAATCTTGAAGGATCCGCGTTCGGAATCTACGCAAGCGGACTTTGTTGCCCAGTTTGAATTCTGTAAAAGTGTGTACGATAAAGTTTCTGAAGCTCACCAGGCGATCATCGATATCCGCAAGATGCGTGATCAGTTGAATACCTTCACGGCAATGATCAAGGATCAGGAAGATATGGAAGATATCAATGATATGGCTAAAATGATCAAACGGAAGGTTACAGCTATTGAAAAAGAGTTGTACCAAACACAAAACCAGAGCAGGCAGGATCCGTTGAATTTTCCGATCAAGTTGACCAATAAACTTGCTCACCTGAATTCTATAACCGGGCGTGGTAATTATCCGCCAACTGAGCAGGCAAAAGCGGTGAAAGCGGAATTGGAAGCTGAAATTGATGTACAATTATCTGCGTTTGAGCAAATACGCAATGAGGATTTGCCCGCGTTTAACAAAATGGTGAAAGAAAAAGCGGTGGATGTGATCCAATTGGATAGCAAGGTTTCTAAACCGTAACGAGTTAGTACGGGTTAACGAGTTCGAACGCGTTAACCCGTCTAACTCGTTAACTCGTAACACACCGGACAAATTTTTATCCTTACAACCATTTTGGTCTGTTTTTAAACTTTCTATCTTTGATTTTTATATTCTCAAAAAAATAAACAAATACCATTAAATGAAGAGATCGATACTTTTCTTTTTCGGCCTTATCCTCCTTGTGGTGCCTGGATCTGCACAAGATACGACGGATCAAGAGATCACGGTGATATACAATGAAGATTTCGGAAATGGTCTTGCTGATTGGGAAGTTGGTGAGGGCAATCCCGTAGGTGCAGTTTGGCAATACCGGCCAGATGCTGCTCCCGACAGTGCGATGATCGACGGAATGACCGTTCCCGGATTTCGAACTGAAGGCATTGGGCCCATTGCCTCTTTGACTCCCGAAAATGGAGCTGCTGTTTATAACTCTGATGTTTACGAAACCGGTGGAACTGGTTTTGGCGAAGGCCCTTTTCCCGGTGGACAATCTGCCACTTTGACCTCTCCTTCTATTGATTGTTCTGGTTTTGCGAACGTCACCTTGCGGTTTAATCAATTTGCCTGGGTTTGGGCTTTGGAGGTATCTACTTTCGTAGAAGTGAGTAATGATGGAGGCAATACCTGGGTGGATCTTCCAATTAACCAGGATCTGGTATTGGTAGCCAATACCTTTATTGACGATGTTGTTGTACTGGATATATCTGAAGTAGCCGGTAATCAGTCTGATGTAAAAGTCAGGTTCACCTGGAGCGGTGATCTTTCATTCTGGGTTATCGATGATGTACAATTAATTGAAACGCCAGATTACAATCTTTCCATCGAAAGTATTTTTTATACACCTTTTAGTTTTGCCCAGCCTGCCAGTCAAATTGCAACGGATACTTTTTTGCTGCAAGGAGAGGTGTCTAATAACGGTAAAGTAGACCGGACGAACGTAGTTTTTAAGGCTTCCATTATCAATGATACCAGGGGCTTCATTATCCATGAGGATAGTATTATGATTGATGTGTTGCCGGCTTTTTACCAGGATTCTACCATGAGTATCGAGAATACTTTCGCTCCAGGCGATCTATTGACACCAGATGAATACGTGATCTTGTACGAAGTCTATGCCATGGATACGACCGCGGATTACAATGTGCTGGACGATTTTAACGTTGCGGAATTTCAGGTAACGGAAAACCTCTACGCCAATGACGACGGTGATCGTGGGCGTTTCGGCAGGGCCTTACTCCAACCGGCTGGCGGTGGGGATTATGAGATCGGGAATATTTTCTTCACTAGTCCGAATTCCGGCGAGAACTTTAAAGCAACCAAAGCCTTTTTTTCCAGTTACCGCGATGACGGACAAGGTAATATTGATTTAGCTGGTGAAGACGTTTCCGTTTTGCTATATAAGGTAACTGACGATGTGGAGGACAGCTTTGCCAACTTTGATTTCGAACCGGAATCTAGTACCCTGGAATTGGTCGGTTTTGCAGATTACGAATATCCTGCAGATTATGATGTTTTTGATATTTCAGAAGTAGAATTATTCGATACCAGAGACTTTACCGCTGGTGTGAATCTCGAATCAGGCGCTCGTTACTTCCTGACGGTAGAATACGAAGGTAGTGCCAATACGGTATTCCACGTTTTTGATCGCGATATTCCATTCACCGGTCGTGGTATTCAATTCGTCAATAAGAGTGACCGCTGGTATTTTGGCTTTCAGAATGACGACCGTTCTATGCCCGTTATGCGTATGGAAATTGCTTTGAGAGACGATATCGTGTCGGCAAAAGATCAAATCTTACCGGAAAATTCAATGGTTATTCTACCCAATCCGGTCAATGATTTCTTTAATGCCGAAGTAGTATTAGAAGAGGTTTCCAATGGGATGTTAATTCTGGCTGATGTACAGGGACGTGTTCTGCAATCTAAAGAATTTAATAACCTACAAGAGGGGAATTTTTCCTTCGACGTGAGCGAATATCCTGCCGGTAGTTATTTGTTGCGGTTGAGTACGGAGAAAGGAATCCGGACGGAGAAAGTTACGGTAGTTCGGTAAAAGAGATTGATTATTTATAATGTTTAGTTGTTAAGGTGTTTAATTTTTCCTGGACAGCTCAATGTATAATAATTTAGACCTCCGAGGTTTTCGAAACCTCGGAGGTCTTGTAATTTACGCTAGATGCTAGACGTATTGACCTCTAAACATGGGGCAATTTCAATCACCACTAAGAACGCGAAGTTCTTTTTCTTAGCGTTTCTTCGTGGCCTTTGCGGTGAGTAAAAACTTGGGGTCTTTGTTGATTTGTTTATACAAGCATTAGTTTTCACTTCCATGAACATAAAAGGGCATAAATCTTTTTCTAGGTTGACGCACATACGATCAAGGGTCTTGTGTGTTTCTTACTTCATTCTCATCCGATTAGCCATACCCAACGCCATACCTAACAACATCAATAAAGAACCACCCCAGAATAAGTTAATACCAGGGAATTCAATGGCCTGTAGAACAATCCAATCTGAACGATAAGAATTGGTGGCCAATTGTATAGGAACGTTTAGACCTTTGATTGCGGATTCCGCAACCCACAGTTGTATTGATTCACTCGCCGGATCTATGTTGATAAAACGGAAATGCAGTCCCAGACCTTCCACCTCATCCTTAGAATTCAACGGGCGGTTATTGCGAATGAAATAGACAGGCTCTGCCAGGTAATGATCTCCCGATGGAGTAGTGATCTGTAAGATCGCACTAACCGCAATATCTCCTTCCTGTTTCCTGTATGAAAGCGATTCGGGGTTTTTATTGAAGCCCGTAAATTCTATTTGGTGACCGTTGAATTCAAATTTATCCCCTTGCTTTAATTCAAAGGCTTGGTAATCCAATTCATCTTCCTGCGCGTAGATGCGTTCAAACACTTTTTCGTCCAGTTTGATTTTAGTGTCGAGCTCATTGATTTGAGCAGGGTAGGCATACAACAATTGCCCGCGTAATACCAGCATCGGTTCTACGGTGAAAACGGAGTCAATGCTTTTACCCGAGATATCGATGATAGCGCTAATGGCCAGGTCCCCTTCTTCCGGCGTATAATCGGGATGGGTAGGGTTGCGATTGACCCCTTTCAACAGTAAGTTGTAATTTCTTACCCTGGTTTGATTGATATCTCTCAAATTTACGGTATCCTGTAAGGTGGTCACTGCATTCAGGCCAAGTTCTACCGGTTGATAGTTCAGTAAACTATCAATACGCCGGCGCGATTCGAAATTCTCTTCGCTGGTAGGTAG
>CAZHNG010000321.1:0-7726 GCA_964533785.1 uncultured Saprospiraceae bacterium
TCATCCTCATTGTAGAACAACAGCGCTCCGTGCTCGCCTTTTTTGATGACAATATAGCGAGGGCCCATATCATGGATAGCTCTGGCCGCTTTAACTAAAGAATATTCGGAACTGAGTTGCCGGGCTTCTTCATCATTAATGACGAGTACGTCAATCATACCTAAAACCCGTTTTAGGTCTTCCATAGCCGAATCGATCCAGAAGTTCATGGTATCCAGGCCTATAAGTTCCGGCCTTTGTTTCATTTGTTCAATCACCTGTATTTGTACGGCGGGAGTTAAATTTCCCAGCATAAGGTACCGGCTATCCTGGTATTGTTCAGGTAGAACCGGATCGAAATCAGCGAGCACATTTAACTGAGTGTCCAGGGTGTCTCTGCTGTTGAGGTCTTCGTGATATTTTCCGGCCCAGAAAAAGGACTTTTCTCCTTCTTTTACTTGCAATCCCGTCAAGTCTATTCCTCTATTGGTCAAATCATTCAACGTATTCTGAGGAAAATCATCACCTATTACCGAAACAATTTGAATTTGATCAGTAAAATAGGAAGCTGCCAGAGCTATGTAGGTTGCGGCTCCGCCCACTACTTTTTCTGCTCTTCCGTAAGGTGTTTCAATATCATCGAATGCTACTGTTCCAATTACTAATAAACTCATGCGTAATTTTTTTGCTGCAAATATTGCACATTTCTTCGGGAAATTATAAATTTGCAGTCGCTTTTAAAGAGAAGCAAGAATTATTCAAATAAATGCCTCAATAGCTTCCCGCAGGTTTGCGGGATTAGAGCGGTCCCGCGCTTGCCGCGGGATTAATCCGTAGGTCCAGAGTTCGGATAGGATCTACACGAACGAAAGAATTGAAATAAATGCCTCAATAGCTCAGTTGGTTAGAGCGGCGGACTGTTAATCCGTAGGTCCAAGGTTCAAGTCCTTGTTGAGGCGCAATATAAATCAAAGGTCATAGACGATGCGTCTATGGCCTTTTTTATTTTTTAAATAATAAACCCAAAAAGTTGTACATTTTACAAAAACCCAATACTTTCGTTATTCTATGTACAACGCTATACAAACATATTATCCTTTCAACCATTTCTCCGTACGACGCCGTAGGCGTGTATAATATTTTATCTCCGACCACGGGGTCAAGCCCCTTTTCTTAATTTCAAGCCGATCTTTACCAATTAAAATCAAGTTCATTTTTATTTCATTTATTGGATTCAATTAAAATGGAAAAAGAAAAAAATATAGTGCTGGAAGTTGCCAACGAATCGCACGTTCGATTTGCAGGCATTATTTGCGATTTAATAGCAGAAGCTGCCAGGCAGCGGGGAACGGGAATCGCCAAACGAAAACCAGAGTACATCGCCGAGAAATTGAGACAGGGCAAGGCTGTTATTGCCCTCTGCGGAGACGAAGTGGCAGGCTTTTCGTACATCGAAGATTGGGAGCACGGCAAATACGTCGCTAATTCCGGGCTGATCGTCGCTCCGGATTTTCGAAAACAAGGGCTGGCGAAAAAAATTAAAAAAGCCGTTTTTGATTTGTCGAGAGATAAATATCCCGACGCCAAAATTTTTGGTATCACGACGAGCCTGGCTGTGCTCAAGATCAATTCTGAGTTGGGGTATAAACCGGTCACTTTTTCAGAACTTACCAAAGACGAAGTATTTTGGCAGGGGTGTTCGAGTTGTCCTAACTACGATATCTTGCAAAGAACGAACCGTACCATGTGTTTGTGTACCGGCATGCTGGCCCCTTCTAAAAATGAAGCCATGCAACACGATCTTTCGAATATGATCATCGAACATCCTGTTACTAAATAAAATATCTGTCATGAACAATAAAGTCGTTTTAGCCTACAGTGGAGGATTGGATACTTCTTTTTGCATCAAATACCTAACCGAAGAAAAAGGGCTTGAAGTGCACGCCGTTTTAGTTGATACCGGAGGATTTTCAAGCGATGAGTTAATGGCGGTTAAAGAAAGAGCTCATCAATTGGGGGCCCGTTCCTACAAATTGATCGATGCTTTGGTGCTCTATTATCAGAAATGCATCAAATACCTTATTTACGGCAATGTATTAAGGAATAATACTTATCCATTATCGGTAAGTGCAGAACGGATCGTCCAAGCGATGTCCATCGTTAATTACGCCAATGAAATAGGCGCGAAATACGTTGCCCACGGCAGCACCGGCGCCGGGAATGATCAGGTGCGATTTGATTTGATGATCCAGATTCTGGGGCAGGACCTCGAAGTGATCACCCCGATCCGGGATCTACAACTCTCCAGGCAGGAAGAAATTGCCTATTTGCAAGAACACGGGATCAATCTCAGCTGGCAAAAAGCCCAATATTCTATTAACAAAGGTGTGTGGGGAACGAGCGTGGGTGGTGCAGAGACGCTTACTTCCGACCAGGCGTTGCCCGAAAGTGCTTATCCTACCCCATTGGAGAAAACGGAGCCGGAGGACCTCACGCTTCATTTCCAGAAAGGAGAACTGTGGGGATTCAACAAACAATTGTTCCATCATCCTATCAATGCGATCCAGGCGTTGCAAAAAGTAGTGGGGCCTTTTGCTATCGGACGTGATATTCACGTAGGGGATACCATTATCGGCATTAAAGGCAGGGTAGGCTTCGAAGCAGGAGCCCCTTTGCTGATCATCAAAGCTCACCATTTATTGGAAAAACACGTGTTGAGCAAGTGGCAGCAGTACTGGAAAGAACAACTGGCGAACTGGTACGGTATGCTTCTCCACGAGGGCCAGTACCTGGAACCGGTCATGCGAAATATTGAACTCTTTCTCGAAGATACCCAACGCAATGTTACCGGGAATGTCTATGTCAAATTACACCCTTACCGTTTTGAACTGAAGGGCATCAAATCTGAATTCGATCTGAAAAATCCTGAGTTTGGTGACTACGGCGAAATGAACAAAGGCTGGACGGCTGATGATGCCAAAGGCTTCATAAAATTATTGGGCAATCAAATGCGTATTTATCAACAAGTGAACAACAGACAAGATGGACCAAAATATAAGTGGTAAAATTAAAGTAGGGATCATTGGTGGTGCTGGGTATACCGCCGGTGAGATGATCCGGATCTTATTAAACCACCCTAAAGCCACAATTGAATTCGTCAAAAGTATCAGCAATGCCGGTAACCCGGTAAGTTGGGTGCATGGAGATTTAGTTGGGGAAACTGAACTGGTTTTTACCGATTCGCATCATTTTGACGTCGATGTGTTGTTTCTCTGTATGGGACACGGAAATTCAAAAACTTTTCTTTCCGAAAACGAGGTGCCGGAAGCTATAACGATCATTGACCTGAGCCGGGATTTTCGCATCAAAAGTGCAGATAATCCCTTTGTTTACGGATTGCCGGAATTAAACAAAGCCGCCATCCGGCAGTCTGACCGGATTGCCAACCCAGGTTGTTTTGCTACCGCTATTCAACTGGCATTATTACCACTTGCTCAGGAGGGCTATTTGCAGGACGATGTGCACATCAATGCGATCACCGGCTCTACCGGTGCCGGGCAAAAACCCACTTCTACAAGCCATTTCAGCTGGCGAAATAATAATGTTTCGATATATAAGGCATTTAATCATCAGCACTTAGAAGAAATTCAGCAAAGTTTACTACAATTACAGCCTGCGTTTAAAAGATCTTTGCATTTTATTCCCATGCGAGGCAATTTTACCCGGGGAATATTCGCAACGGCCTATATAGAAACTAATATAACGCTAGACTTGGCGATGAGCCTCTACGCAGAGTTTTACTCAGAAGATCCATTTGTCATTTTATCCGAACATAATCCTCACCTCAAACAAGTGGTGAATACCAATAAATGTATTCTTTACCTGGCAAAATTTGACAATCAGTTACTTATCGTCAGTATGATAGACAATTTAGTGAAAGGGGCATCCGGGCAGGCAGTACAAAATATGAACCTGGTGTTTGGGTTGCCAGAGCAAACTGGTTTAGCTTTAAAAGGAATTGCATTTTAAATAGGAGATCGATCATTTATTCAAATTTTTCAAAAAGTACCTGGCGATTAATGAGAAATTTTACCAAAGTAGCAGACGTCGAAAGTATTGATGAACTGGTTAAAGAGGCCTTACATTGCAAAGCTGCACCGACCAAGTTTAAGCATTTAGGTGAGCAAAAAACCATAGCCTTGTTGTTTTTTAATCCCAGTTTGCGCACGAGGCTCAGTACCCAAAAAGCAGCTTTTAATTTAGGGATGTCCGCCATTGTGATGGATATGAATAACCATGGCTGGAAGTTAGCGTTCGAGGATGGGGTGATCATGGACGGCAACTCAGCGGAACACATTAGAGAAGGAGCGGCTGTGATCAGTCAGTATTGTGATATTTTGGCTATTCGCACCTTCCCTACTCTCCGGGATCGGGAAAGTGATTACCAGGAACACGTTTTATCGCAATTCATGAAATACGCCACAGTACCCATTGTTAGCCTGGAGTCAGCGACTCGTCATCCTTTGCAATCATTGACGGATCTGATGACCATCAAGGAGCATCAAACAACCAGTCGTCCCAAAGTCGTGCTGTCCTGGGCTCCTCACCCCAAAGCATTGCCGCAGGCCGTTGCCAACTCTTTTTTGGAATGGATGGTAGCCGCGAAAATGGATATTACAGTGACGCACCCGGAAGGCTATGAATTGTCAACTGAATTTGCGGGAACTGTGCCAATAGAATACGACCAACAAAAAGCTTTTGAAGGTGCGGATTTTATTTATACTAAAAACTGGTCTTCCTATTCCTCCTATGGCCAGGTACTGAACAGGGATCGGGAATGGATGATCACTAAAGAAAAGATGAAGCATTCCAACAATGCTAAGTTTATGCATTGCCTGCCGGTCAGAAGGAACGTAGTGGTTGCGGATGAGGTATTGGACAGTCCGGTTTCATTAGTTATCGAACAAGCGAATAATAGAACTTTCGCTGCGCAAGCGGTACTAAAAAAAATATTGGAGCAGCATGGCTAGTCAATTAAATCTCATTAAAATTGGGGGTAACGTAATTAATGATCCTGACCAACTTGCTAACTTTTTAAGGGATTTCTCGAAGTTGAAAGGCCCCAAAGTTCTGGTACACGGAGGCGGTAGAAAAGCCAGTACCTTGTTGAAGCAGATGAATATCGAACCCAGAATGGTTGCCGGTCGCCGTATTACCGACGAAAAGACACTGGAGGTTGTCACCATGGTATACGCTGGGTTGCTCAATAAAAATATCGTCGCGCAATTGCAGTCAATGGGCTGTATGGCGCTGGGTTTGTCGGGAGCTGACCTGAATGCGATCAAAGCGCAAAAAAGAGTAGTGAAAGATATTGATTATGGTTTTGCGGGAGATATTGATCAAGTGAACGCAACGGTTATTGCGAGGCTCTTGGAATCTGATTTTACGCCGGTTTTTTGTGCGATTACGCATAATCAGCAAGGTCAGCTGTTAAATACGAATGCGGATACGATAGCTTCTGCTCTTGCGGTTGGTCTTGCCCAACATTATGACATCAAGTTGTGGTATTGTTTTGAGAAAAACGGGGTGTTGATGGATGCCGCCGACGACTATTCGGTTATTGAGCGACTGGATAAACAGCGTTACCGTGATTTTACGGCTAGTGAGGTGATCCATTCGGGTATGATCCCAAAGATCGACAACGCTTTTCGGGCATTGGAATCGGGGGTGCACGAGGTATGGATCTGTGGGGTGGAGGCATTGAAGCCGGAATATCCGGTTAAGGGGACGCGGCTGGTGCTTTAATTGATCCAGGTTGCGATGTATCTTTCGAAAAAAACCACTTTATGGTTGTTTGAACAGAATTATTTTACTGATAGTCCACACACAAATCAACCATATCCAACCCCATATAGTTTGACATCTGCTCTCTTACTTACATCGCAATTTATGATAAGCGGTATGTACGGAATCAGGGGCAAGGGTTGTAGACACAAAAAGGACAACCCTGGCCGAAGATGCGCTCGGCAGCGGCGGGTTTACTTTACTTAAGTGGGTGGGTATACTATTATTTATAATAAAGCCCGCCCTACCTACACGCCAACCAGTGTGTACCCAAAAAGCCCGTTAAAGCTTTGCGTCTTTCAATACTATTGTGCACAATCTTGACTAGTGCTTCGGGAATTTTAGGCTTGGACATTAAATATTGATTGTGATTGTCGAAGTCTCCAGACTTCGATACAATATCAATCGGTCTCTGACCGGAAAATGTCAGGTTAATATTTTCTTTCTGTGTCCGGCACTATAGTTCCCGAAGCACCAGAGTGTAAATTTAAAATAAAATTTTATAAAAAAATAATTTAAAACAAAAAATAATTCGATATCCCACAAAATTTCGTGGATCCCCGGGCTCTATACGATATTAGACAAGTCCATTATCAGTAACATCCTTATCCAAACACTATGTTTATCAGTCTTTCAATACAAAAACTGACCCTTTATGACACCACAACAATTATCAACACTTTCAGCAGAGGCCATTTTATTATTAAAAAAACTGATCTCCACCCCTTCCTTTTCAAAAGAAGAAAATAATACCGCAGAAATTATTCAGGCTTTCTTCGAAATTCGCTCCATTCCCACTGAAAGACAACACAATAATGTATGGGTAAGGTCCGGGCACTGGAGAGATAGTAAGCCCGCTATCCTGCTCAATTCTCATCATGATACTGTAAGGCCAGTTGCCGGGTGGACTAAAGACCCCTTTAATCCGTTGATCGAAGAAGATAAGCTCTTTGGACTGGGCAGCAACGATGCCGGGGCTTCTTTAGTAGCATTGATCGCCACTTTTCTATATTTCTACGACAAGCCCGACCTTCCCTTCAATTTAATCTTAGCAGCTACGGGCGAAGAAGAAATATCCGGAAAAAACGGAATTGCGAGTATTCTGCCGGTATTGACACCTGTTGAACTCGGCATTATCGGCGAACCGACACAAATGCGGATGGCGGTTGCCGAAAAAGGACTAATGGTGGTCGATGCCTACGCAAAAGGAAAAGCAGGCCATGCTGCCAGAGAAGAAGGCATTAATTCCATCTATATGGCTCTCCGGGATATTGAATGGATAAAAAGTTATGAATTTCCAAAACAGTCATCATTGCTGGGCAAGACCAAAATGACGGTCACTCAGATCAAGGCCGGTACGCAACACAATGTCGTTCCGGATCATTGCCATTTTGTTATTGATGTGCGTACGAATGAGCAGTATTCAAATCAGGAGGTGTTCGAGATCCTCCAGGCCAATACCACCTCCACTATGATCGCCCGGTCTTACCGCTTAAATTCTTCTCGCATCGACCTGGATCACCCGATCGTTAAGAGTGGACTGGCGCAGGGGTTATCCTATTTCGGGTCGCCCACTTTATCTGATCAGGCATTGATCAATGATTTTCCCACCCTCAAAATTGGATGTGGAAAATCCGCCCGGTCCCATACCGCTGATGAATTTATTTTATTGTCCGAAATTAAAAAAGGAATAGCCACTTACATCGAACTTCTGGAAGGATTGAAGTTCGAGTAGTGATCCACTTAAGATTATTTACTAATTTCCAGCAAAATTTTTTCGTGGGTTTAGTGTTTTGGTGCTTTCGTGGCTACCGAATATTTTTGTTCTGTAGATAGCAATTGGACTTTTGACGCTAGACGCTAGACGCTAGACGCTAGACGCTAGACGCTAGACGCTAGACGC
>CAZHNG010000322.1:0-7707 GCA_964533785.1 uncultured Saprospiraceae bacterium
GTCTAGCGTCTAGCGTCTAGCGTCTAGCGTCTAGCGTCTAGCGTCAAAAGTCCAACATCTTAAAGCAAAGTAGGTTTATGAATTGATCTACGAGGTAATACACTTTTGGTTAGGTGGTTATTCGGTTATCAAAAAACCGCCTGAATTTCATTGGATAGAGACAAGAGGGCTCCCAACTACTAAATTGCAAATGGATTAATCTCTAAAAGTCCGCATTTCATCCAATTTATGATAATAATTATCCATGAGATCCTATTTTTAAACTTTAAAATTCATCTATCATGAATAGCACTCCATCTATCGAAGCAGAAAAAATCATTCAAAACCACAGTTGGTTTTCAGCGGTACCCGGTTTTTTAGCCATTCCAATCTTAGATATTGCAGCCATTACAGCTGTACAACTGGATATGGTTCGCCAGTTGTGTAAAGTATACCAGGTCAACTACAGTGAACAGAAAGGCAAGTCAATCGTCACCGCTTTGATCAGTTCTGCGTTGGGCCGTATACCAGGTTATGCAGTTAATTCAATAGCTAAGGCCATTCCGGGAATTGGTTGGGTACTTGGGGGGATTTCACTGGCGTTCTTTGCCCGTGCCAGCACTTACGCTACCGGCATGGTATTCAAATCTCATTTTGAAGAAGGCGGTACGCTAAATGATATGAATCCCCAAAACTTTGGCAAATTTTATCAGGAACAGTTTGAAAATGCAAAGGAGGCCTTAAAAAATGTCACGAAAAAAGACGAAGACGATTAATTCTGCTTTACTACTCTGTCATTTTCAAACAAAAGAAGTTTTTCAATCGATCTCTAGGTAAACTATTGGTTATTTGTTAATGGTTATGCGGTTGTTTGATTATCAAAATACCACTTGTATTTTACAAATGAAATTGTATATATAATTATCAAAATAACTGCATTAAATATGATCTATCCTAAAGATTTTTGGAATAGCCGCTTTCAGGAAAAAGAATATGTTTATGGTAAATTGCCCAACGAATTCCTGGCCGCAGAGTTAAAAAAGCTCAATCCAGGAAAAATACTATTTCCTGCGGAAGGAGAAGGACGCAATGCCGTATTTGCGGCTAAACTAGGTTGGGAAGTAACGGCTTTTGACATTAGTGATAAGGGTAGAGAGAAAGCGTTGATACTAGCCAAAGAAAATGAGGTGAGTATTCATTACAGTCTTGGTACCTTGCAGGAAATGCCATTTGAAAAATCTGCCTTTGATACAGTAGCTTCGATCTTTGCTCATTTTCCTCCGCTTTACCAATCGCCGATCGCTGAATTTTTGCGGCCGGGCGGAACTTTGATTTTGGAAGGTTTTGCTAAGGAACAAATTGAATATCAGAAAAAATACAATTCGGGAGGGCCGAAAAAAGTGGAAATGCTTTTTGATACAAAGGAGTTGGCGGCAGAATTTTCCCACCTGAATATTTTACTCCTGGAAGAACTGGAGGTCACCCTTGATGAAGGGCCATATCATAGTGGTTTGGCGAAAGTGGTCAGGATGGTTGCAAAAGCAGAGAAATGATAATTGAAAAACATCTGTTTTTAACCGCATGGATATCTTCTTCGGTGATGAAATCATGAGTAGCACGCACAGAGGCCTCCCATACCTCCACTACTTCAGTATAATCACGCGGAAAAATTTGTTGAATTTTATAGATCACCAAACACTTTTATTATATATTTCAAAACTCCACTTACTCATCACCTACATAAACTGAACTAACGATCCAATAATTCCATAAAAAAAATTTTGATCTTTCAACTGCAAAATCATTCCATTATGAGGGTTATTCCCTTTCTTCAAACGGCATAATTTCCCCTTTCTCCACGTAATTCTTCAAACCATTTAACAATATTGCCCAACAGAATGAAGATCGGCGAAAATGGTCATTACAGGCTGGCCAATCAGTATGTTGAAAACGCAACTGTATACCATTTTTTTGTGCGACCAGATCAAATCCAAACGAAGTGGGGCTCCAATCCTCATCCGCTTGAGTCATTTTGATGTAGAAACGCTTATTGGGTTCACAAAGATTTACTACACCGTACCAATTGTAATCAGGAGTGAAATAAAAGTTGTATTGCTCGCCAACTGTTGGTGTTCCAGAGGATTTTTTGGTCCACCAATTATTTAAATGCTCGGGAATAGTAATCGCTTCGAATACTTGCGGTGGTGTGGCAGTTATGAAAAGATTGTGAAATATGGAATACATAAGCATTGTTTAGATGTGAGAGTGAATATTTCTTCTTCATTATTTCACTGTAATGTTTCTACTACATTTTCCGCCTCTACTATCTCGCTCGGCACATAACCGATCCGGTGAGCCATGGCTACGAATTTCATTCCTTGCTCTACTTCAATCGGTTGTTGGTAAATCTCCCAACGTTTAGTTGGCATTTCTCCTTCTTTGACCCATTGGTAACCAATGGCTGCTCCTTCAGTTTTGCAATCAATTACTAGCTTTCCATCGGATAAACTAAAGATAGGTTGTTCTGTTTCTGGCTGCTCACCGCCAGGCCATATCCTTTCAATAAGCTCCTTTTCAGGAATCAAGCCTACATCATCGATCTCTTCCAGCCAACGGTCGGCTTCAGCGCTTAATTCCGCTAATTTTTCAGCGTACGCAGGGTCATCAGCAAGATTATGTAATTCATGCGGATCCTTGTAGGTATCGAATAGCTCTTCCCGCACTTTGGTTTGCCTGAACCACTGTGCTTGTGCCTCATTGAGCTCCCCGGCATCGCGCATGCGCAGTAATTCCTGCATGATGGGCATCTGCTCCCGGTAGGCAACAGGAAGATAATAGGGTTGATCCATATTGTAATTGCGTAAATATTTAAACCTATGATCACGGACCGCCCTGATACAATCGTACCGTTCATCGAAACGGTCAGCAGCACCGTGCACGTAATCCCTGGGTTGTTCAGCGGTGTATTCACCTAACCAGGCTTGTCCGTCCAAATAGACCGGAGGTTCGATATCCGCCAGAGATAAGATCGTTGGCTTTAGATCAATAAAACTAACAAGTTGGCTATCGACTGTATTGGCCTTCCATTGGTTTGGAAACCGAATGATCATGGGAACTTTCATCCCCGAATCATACAACAATCTTTTTTGCCGGGGTAAAGGTCCGCCGTGATCCGAATACCAAAAGATAATCGTGCTGTCCAATAGTCCATCCGCTTCCAGCTCTTCTAAAATTTGCCCAACGCGGAAATCCATTTCCCGGATATTGGAGTACATGCGTCTCACATCTTTTTGTCCTACCGCATTGTCAGGTAAATAAGGTGGGACCGGTACTTCTAAATTCGGGTCCACCCAAAGCGAGTCCTCTGCTTTCCTCCATATTTGCGATTCATGGGTGACCCCGATATTAAAGATAGCAAAGAAAGGCTGCCCTGATTTTCTGTTTCTCCAATGAGCATCATTGCTACTTTCGTCCCAGGCGGTTAATTCCCTTCTGAATTGATAATCTTCCTTCCGGTTATTGGTACAATAATATCCGGCGCGGCGCAAATAATGGCTATGCATGTGTGCTTCGGCTGGTGGCATAGCTTCATAAGTCGGGATGCCTTCCGGCCAGAATTTTCCGGGGTTATCCAGACGCTCCTGAGGCACATCAAAATCAAACCAGGGACCGGTACGCATGTGATTGGCGGCAATATGGGTAGGATACATGCCTAAGGCAATAGCAGCACGACTCGGCGCGCAAACCCCCGAAGGAGAATAAAAATTGGTGTAACGCACCCCTTCTGCTGCCAAACGGCTTAAATTGGGGGTTTGAATGGTAGAATCTCCGAAAGGCGGCAGTACCGGTGATAAGTCTTCCGCAACAATCCACAATATATTTGGCCTGAAAGCGAGTTCTAAGTCTTCTTCTTCAGTAGTTTCTGCCTCTTTTTCACTAGGCTGACAGCCAACTATCAACCCTAATAATAATAACGACAGATAATGCAGTCTAATTCCAGTCATTGGTCTTCCATTTTTGTTTCAATTCAATTGTCCACAAAAATAAGAATCTAAATCTTACTGAAAGTATTAGAAAAAAGATCCGCGAAAATCCTTCCAATCCGCGTTATCAGCGTTCCATCCATCACCACACAGCAATATTATATTGATAATTCTGCGTATCTACCTGGCATCCCATTTGCAAGAAAGCGACAAAATCCATTATAAGTACCTTAACTCTACCGATAATTCCAGAAAAAAGATCCGCGAAAATCCTTCCAATCCGCGTTATCAGCGTTCCATCCATCACCACACCGGAAAATTATACTGATAATCCGGCGTCTCCACATCGTATTCCAGCTGCAAGAAAGTAACCAGATCCACTAATTGTTGTACCGTCATCACATCATTGTAAATGGTCATTTTTGATTTACCATTCTCCATTACTTTATCCGGCAAATGCAAAGCAGAGATGCGATGCGAAGGGTTGATAACCGAAGTCACCAATTCTTCGTAGGTT
Organism: uncultured Saprospiraceae bacterium; assembly: GCA_964533785.1. Taxonomy (GTDB): domain Bacteria; phylum Bacteroidota; class Bacteroidia; order Chitinophagales; family Saprospiraceae; genus JANQRV01. Next base: position 4,480 of record CAZHNG010000322.1, read on the forward strand.
TTAATCTGACTGACTTTGCCGCCTAGTTTGATCTCCGCCAACCCAGGCGTTTCTTTCCATTCTATATTTCCAACGCTATGACACCGGTTACATTCCAGTTTACGGAATGCCGATTTTCCTTTCTCCACATTCCCCAGTGGTAATACCAATGATCTCATTTTGTTGTTACAACTCAATAAGCATAAAGAAAAAACGACTGCCCCTATTTTGATAGCATTCATTCGCATGGTAAAACAGTTTTGTTGCAGTCCGGAATGTACATAAATTTCAATAAGCTGAGTAAAAGAAAGTCAAACTTCATAGCCATTGAGGGCGCAAGAATCAAAAAACTTCCTGGATTACCTCAGACCAATCTTACAATAAATCTTTTACGATCGTACCGCTCAATGTAAATTGATTACGCTCAGATGTTTGCGAAGCAAACTAAATCTCAACCTACTCAACCCATATCATCACTTCCGCAAGGAAGCTCATAACAACAAAACAACCTCAATGCACTCCATGTCCTCCGTGGATCAACAATTTTGAGAGACGAAGCCTCGAAAAATCCAAATCACCAAGCCGGATAATGATAATGATCCACCGGCAATTGCAACTCATACTCTGACTGTAAAAAAGCTACAATATCCACCAACTGCTGCACCGTCATCACCTCATTATAAATGGTCATATTAGACTGGCCTTCCACCGCTACTTTTTCCATCAAATAGGGCCTTGCAATTTTATGGGAAGGGTTAATGATAGAAGTGACCAACTGGCCGTATGTCTTTAGACTGGAAACTTCACCACCCAATTTTACTTCTACCCCTTCTGCAGTCCCTGTCCAGTCAATTTCATTGATACTATGACATTCATTACAGGCCAATTCTACGAAGGCTGCTTTTCCCGCTTCAATATCTCCATCAGGCAATACAAAACCGGTTGCTTGGGGATTACAACTCCAAATAAAAGCTACTACCCCCAAAAAGGCCATAATTAACAACTGATTTCTTCCGGTAAATCCTAACCTATTTCTCATAAGCATTTGTGTTTTAGTTTTCTAATACTTATGAAATGTAAGCATAGGAAGAGTCAGTAAAAGTGACATATCTCACAAGTGAGGGGTGGATTTTGTTCTACTGCTTCAAAATAGCCTGCTTCCAGGATTGCCGGCCATCACTGATTTTTAACCAATACATTCCTGACGGCCATTCCTGAGTGGAAATTAATGGAGAAAGTTTACCTTCATAAACAGCTTGACCGAATTGGTTAAAAACAGTTAGGTGGTAATTGCTTTCCAAAGATGCTGGCACACGAATATTCAGTTGATCGGTAATTGGATTGGGATACAATAGCAGGTTGCCTTCTTCGCCCCCTACATTGACTTGTAGAACAGGACTAAAAGAAAAGCGCCCATCAAAATCGGTCTGTCGGATGCGGTAATAATTAGTTCCGGGATACGGATAATCATGTTCAAAACGGTATTGCTGAAGTTGGGTAGTATTTCCCTTTCCATCAACGGTTTTTATCGGTGAAAAATCAATAGCATCAGCACTGTGTTCTACCGTAAAATAATCATTGTCCACCTCACTGGCGGTAGTCCATTCGATTACCACGTGCTCACCACGAGCAAAGGCTTCTACTTTTTCCAGGGTGATGGGTAAAGTATTACAAACGACATTCAAGTTGGTCTGGCAGGTACTGGCATTACCGTTGGCATCAGTGACCGTCAGAGTGGCGACATTAATTCCGGCATCATTGCAGGTGAATGCATTTGGCACCAATGACTTTGAGCCAATGCCACAATTATCTGTACTGACAACATCTTCCACATCAGCCGGATCAACCGTAACCGTTCCGCTTTGACCGACCGTAACCGTTATATCTTTACACTGTACCGTTGGAGGAATTACATCAATGATATTGACCACAACATTACAGGTACCGGTATTCCCCGCATTATCATCCACTGAAAAAACCACCGTTCGTTGTTGTCCCGCATCGTCACAATCAAAAAAGGTGGTGCCCGTTACCGGGTTTGACACTGCTCCGCAATTATCTGTAACCGGAAAATTGACCAGAAAAAATGGCGTGGCAACGGCCAACCCATTTACATCCAACTGTGCCGTGAACGTACTCTGGCAATTCAGGACGGGTGGTGTATTGTCCTCCACCGTAACCATAGCCGTACAAAAACTTTGCTCCACCCCAAATTGGTCCTCCACGAAAAGGCGTACCATTTGTGGCGTCCCTACGCTACTACAATCAAAAGTATTAGGGCTCACTTTCAAAATATGATCGACGGGTACCGTACTCCCTGCATCTACATCAGAGGGCTGCAAAACGGCTTGCCCTTGCGCATCCACCGCAATGGTCGCATCCTTACAAACCGCCTGCGGATTGGCCCCAATTAGAGAGGAGGTAAATAATAGAATAGTGCATGGGATTAAAGTTAATACTGGCTTCATAGTGTTCATTAAGGATTATTGTAACCATCGCTAAACTATAAGACAATGAACACTTAATAAGGTACAATTGAAAAGTGTGGCGTTTCAATGAACAACTGGGCATATTTACCCCGTAACCGCAAAAATCACCGAATCATAATATATAAGAATGCATAGAACCCCATGGACAATTTTTCCGCTCCTATCGACGCAGGTAGATCTGTCTCCCGATGCGATACTGACCGCAGCGTCAGTATCCGGCCTCGCCTTTTATACAATCGCCCTAAACTTACGTACCACTTCCTCAAATTTCTCCTTCACCATCCCCCCTTCAACTGTCATATTGAGGAAATAGACCTGCACATTTTCAAGATAAAACCAATTGGAAATAGAAACTTTCTCCAGCTTCCGGCGAACCGCTGTCAAATCTTCGATATTATGAACATGGACTTCAATCCTTTTATTCGGCCCTTCAAATCCGGTAACCGTAATTTCGGCATGCTCCATCGCAATGACTTCGCGGTAATCCTGGGCATGTAAACATACTGTTAATAACAAAACCGCTGCAATAATTAGTACTGACTTCATGATACTTTAGGTGTTAAAGGTTCTGGAGCGGCGGTTTCAACCAATTTTGAGACGCTAGACTTTGGACGCTAGAAGTTAGACGGTTTGAAAGTGAGTATTGAGCAATGTGCACCCAAAAATACAAACTCCAAACATCCCAATTCTCCTCATCTAGCGTCCAGCGTCCAGCGTCCAGCGTCCAGCGTCCAGCGTCCAGCGTCCAGCGTCCAGCGTC
>CAZHNG010000323.1:0-7678 GCA_964533785.1 uncultured Saprospiraceae bacterium
CAGCGGTTTGTTGTCTAAAATCTAGCGTCTAGTGTCTAGCGTCAAAAGTCCAAATGTTAAGGTAATAAAAATTTAAAATATTGAGCTAATTACAGATTTTATTTTGCCCCAGCAAAGAAGCTTACAATAGTGCAATCTTGAGTCGTCCCCCGGCTGCACCTATACCAATGATCTTCTTACAAAAGGAGGTATTGCAAGATATAGGCCGCAAACACACAACCGGTCAACAAATTGTCGTTCGCATAAAATTTTGCTACTGGCGAATGAAGGTCATAACAACGCCCATATAAAGGCATTAATTGACCTTCGCCCAGGACCATTAAAAGGGGTAGGGGCAGCTAATCCTTCTGGATCACCAATACTTCTTCTCGATCGTCCCAAACTATACCTTCGGCTTCGACCGTCACGACTTGCCCTTTTAAAACTCCAGTGGTTCTACCAGGCCGAGAAATAACATCTCTCCCCGTTGGGTCTACCACCCTCGAATTCTCAAAATCAATTAAGCCAGATGGATTTGGAGTGCTTCCTCCAGGAGTTAGGCCCGTAGCATCCGCATACTCGTGGGAATAAGGGCCATAAACTGTACTCCCACTATTTGTCGTCCATGGCTCCAACCCCTCCAATTCCTTCGCCCAAATAGGCGTATTCCCCGCAATTTGATAAGGAGAATAATAAGGGTACTCTCCATATAAAGGATCAACCGATCTCATCCGCACTGTATGCTTATCATATTCTCTAAATGTAAAATGAATATTCTCCCACTCCGGGTCATATTCCTGGTTATTGAACTGGAACCTTTGTTGAGCAAGGTTCACTTCACGGCCAGGCATTTCTAAGCCAAATGGGAAATAATCGGTTCCACTTAAAACTACCGATTCGAAATAATCAGCTTCATTATTACTATTGATATCTCTTCCAGATTTGCGATCGCTAATGGTGGTAAAAACATTACCAAGGTGATTGCTTAACTCATAAGCTTTTTGACCTTCAATAAGTGAGGTAGAAGTCAAAAAAGCAGGTGAATCAGGAATTTCGGTATTCCTCCACTGCAACCCTGGTTGCAGTATCCCCAGTCGGGCAGAACCATATAAGTGTTGTTCTTTCCAGCGTAGAGAGTCATTTACGCTTGTTTCATAAATGGCCATAATACTACCTTGTGCATCTCTGACGTAAATCGTACTGTCCTTCTGGATTCGATTTTGGTTCGCATCGTAATCGAATAGAATGCTGCTTCCTGGTAAAGTAACCTGGTTGACTTTGCCAAATCCCGTCCAATTTAGTGTCATACCTTTTTGCATATCTTGAGTCATATTCCCCGACCCATCATAGCTGTAATTACCTGCTGCCTGATCATCCAAATCATTCGGATAGATTCCTGCATTTACCGCATCATCCACATGCCCCAGCCTATTATTCAAGCCTAAATAATTATAAGTAAAACCATCCATCAACCCATTATCGCCCTGTCTGGTCAATCCCAAAATATTGCCATTCGGATCATAGTCATAAGTTGTAGCATATTTATTTGTAGAAGTCTCGTTATTAATCCAAGCAAAGGTATTCGGATCCGTTAATTGCGACAGGTTCATCGACTTGATTCGGTTTAACTGATCATATTGGTACTGATAACCAAATATATCTGGGAAGGCCTTATTCTGGCTGACAATATTGCGAATATTTCCATTGAACAAGTTGCTAGAGTTCGCATTGAAATTAGACCCTGCATAATCCACCTCAAAATCGGCATTCATCCCGCCGATTGGGCTATAATCTCCGTCGTAATAACCGAGCGTATAACTAAACGCATCCCGGCCAAAGAATTCATTATCGCTACCACCAAATCCATCCTTGCCCATATCCTTATCCGGCCTCAAAACACTGCTGTTCATGCCCTTGATCCAGCCCTGCAGCGTGTAGGCGTAGTCCATGCCCTGCACATTATTTTCCCCTAATGTCATTCTGGCCAAAGGTCCGTGATCGTAGTATTCATAAGCAGCATCTTTTTCCCAGAAAGGGGATTCGAGCGGTTCGTCGGTATTGATAAAGCTGGTGTAGACTTCGGAGATGCGGTTATCGGCATCGTATAGATAGCGGTAGGTGAACTGATCGGCGGAGTCGCGTTGGTAATAGACCGCATTAACGTTACCGGAGATATAATCGTAATCATAGTCGATGCGCTTAAAGGATTGGCCGTAGGGCCGCAAAGCTCCGATCTCCTGAACGAGTGTACGTACATTGCCACTCACATCGTAGGCATAGTGTGTGGCATTATCGTAGGTGTTTTTGTTGTCATCATTGACTTTTTCGTAAGTGGCGTGGGCGATTCTGGTTCTTAATTTACCTTGGCCTTCCGCGCCAAAAGACGGCACACTTAATTGCGTAAAATCATAAAAAGTTTTGGTGACGAACGTCTTGGTATTGGCCGCTCCTTCATCGATCCAGTTTTGGAGAGCGACGGGATCGCGGGCAATGGTGTTGCTCATTGCAGTGGTGGTATTCTTTTTTTCACCCACTTCGACGATGCGGCCCAGGCGGTCGTAAACAGTATAGCTATAAGTATCGCCGAGTTCGCGTTGGCGGCCATCCTGACTGACGACCAGACGGCCTACGCGATCATACCAGAATAGTTTTTCATCGGTATCGGGGCTGATCTCACGGGTAACCTGGTTGAGGGTATTGTAAACGTAGCGGGTTTCGTAGGTGTGATTGGGGCGGATGAAGGGCAGGTTGTTATCTGCCCGGTGATTGGCTACCGCATCCCAAAAGCTGGAGCTAAGCGGATTCACACCATTGGGAGGAATGGTTTTGACGAGATTACCTGCCTGATCGTAATAATATAAGGTATAGTGGTATTCCTGAAAGGTGCCGGTAGCATAAAGGGAATCCACATTATCCGGCAAACAAGTCTCCGTATAATTAAAAATAAATTCATTTCTGAGGCTATCGAGCAGACTTTGATAGGCTTCTTCTGCCTGGGCTTCAGCCGTTTCAATTAAAGAAGCACGACAATCATTGACATAGGTGACTTTTTTAAAGGTATTACTGGGACAGAGGATCAAAGCATCTATACAGGTTGCACCACCACATTTGGCTAAAAATGCCTCATATTCAAATGCATTTAAATTAAAGCCGGTTTGATAATTCAGGTAATTGGTTCTCAATGCCTCATAATCCGGGTTTGATGGCATACAAATCAAATTAAAATCATCGATAATAGCTTGTATTTCACTACAATCTTTACAGACATTACATTCTAAATAAGGGGGAAGGTTGACTTCGTAAGGCCAATAGCGAGAGGTGATTTGAGTGCAATACCGGGTTAGGGTATCGACATCGGTTTGGGTAAAATCCACGTCGGATAAAGATGCCAAGAAGTCTGGAAAAGTAGCGTAACCTTGCGGATCCGTATTGTAGCAAGATTCTAAATCGGCCAATTGATCACAAGCACAGGGGGCATCATCCGGTGAAATGCTGGGCCGACTGCCATTATAATTTGGTAATTCATATTTTGGTGGAAAGAGCAATGAATAAGGATCGCAGTCGATATTGCAGGCAGAAAGCGTATCAATAGCTTCAAAAATGGCCTCGATAAATGAAGTATCCTGGAAGGTGCCTGCCGGAATTGGATTCCCCATTTCGTCAAGTGGTACGGTAGATGCACCATAAAGGTAATTGGGAATACTATCACAACTGGCCTGGCATACGGCCACTAAGCGCTGTTCCACTTCAATCCAAACCGGATCAGTATCCGGAATATTGCAGCCCTTTAGTTGCTCCAGCCAGATATCGACCTGAGCTTGGCAATTTTGTTCGCACTCCAGAGCAATTAAGGAATCTTGTGCTATGCGGATGGAATCAACGGTTGCCAGATCAAAGTCATCGGAGGTAAGGACGGTATTGGTCACCCGGCGTTTTAAACAGAGGATTTCGGCTGCTGCTGCGCTTGATCTAAGTTCAATCCTGGGCTCCGGACTTTGTAAAGCGGCAAAAGGGTTATTGCAGGTTATTTCCGGATCACAAAACTCCAATCGCTTTTTGGATTCCTGTTGATGTTTAAAACTAAGGTATAAGCCGCGTAGCATTTGCCAAGCATAATCATTTTCGGCATCCGTTCCAGTGCCAAAACAGGCTGCGGTTCCACAATTGTAATAGGACTGGGTGGCAACAAACTTTAAAGCACTCTCATTGGTGACGGTAAATGGATTCATGTGAGCGAGCAAAAATTGCATATCACTCAACAAGGAAAAACCAGTAGCTCCTGGCATAAAGAAAGGATCAGAACTTAAAATATCACCCTGGGCAGTCACTAAGCCACTATCGATAGCGGCTTGTAAGGTTTCTACTGCTCGTAATTGGTCGTTAAAATCAGCACTGGTCTGGTTTTGCGTACACCACTCATAAAAGCAATATTCAGGATGAGCGGTCACCAAAGTATTGGCCCATGCTGGCTGAAAGAATTGATAAAATTCTTCAGGGCTGAGTTGACCCGGTGTTTTATTTTGCCCATTTACATTTACGGTAATGGGCTGATTGTTATCATCCAAATACGTGAAGGTCGGATAATACCGTGCACTTTGGTTGGAGAAGATGGATGCGGTATCACCCGGACTGAGCACATCATTACTGATGGTGAAAGATGCATATTGTCCTCCTGGTGTTACATCGGCTTTGAGAACCGACAGCAAGCTCTCGCATTCTCCAATATTTTCATCGATGATTAGGGTATCACAACCAGAGAAATCCAGCGAATCAATGAATACCTGCTTTAGATCTTCCAAACTGGGTAAGCAAGTTACCTGCTTCAAATAATGATCCACATAAAACTGAAGGGCAGACTGACTTAATCGCAGGGTTTTGGTTATTTGATATTCTCCAATGGGCAGGTTTTCTACAAAAGCTTGATCTAAACTACTGGGTTCCCCTGGACAGTCGATATTGAAGATCTCATTGGCACTGACTTGGGTTGCATCAATGACCAATGGTGTACCGCCATTGAAAAGATTACCACAATTATCGCTCAGGCGAATTTCAAGGTCATATAGACAGTCGTAACACAAATCAGCAGGCATGACACAATCCGGCTGAAAATCCCGATAGCCATCGGGATCGGAGAGGGTATAGGTAAAAGTAAAATTGCCGGTACTGGTGACCAAAAGAGAGGCCGAAGAAGTGAGCTCCAGGTCATTGCGCACATTATTAATGAGGTCAAAGGGAATGGTGCTGGCAGTTTCAAAATGACCGAGTTGGTCAAGATTTGCCGGAGATTCTCCAGCCAAAGCGGTTGCAATGGTGCGGCCATGCGCATCAATGTAAGAAACAGAAACCTGCCCATTAGGATCAACCACGGCATTTTTGAAATAATGGCTGCTTTCTCCAACCTCATTTCCAAAGAGTCAATCCAGCTCAACTTGAGTAGGCTTGCCATAGAAATACTGAGTCTCATGACCACTGCCCATTTGAAAGGTGGCTCCAACCCCACCTTGTCTTTTGATGCGTCCAGTTTGATCCGGCATATATTCGGTATGGGCAAAAGGAAAACCTTCAGCGTCCGGTAGAAACTGGTCAATATTGGGTCTGGAATTATCAAATACCCCATAATATTGCGCAGCACCACTAGCTGTAGACATGGTGGGAGCAGGACTACTGCAATCCGTGATGTTGAAGTCGGTCTTATTGTAACTTTGCCCAAATCCATTTTGATTAAATTGTGGCACATAGTCCATATTCAGGATGGATACATCATCGGGAACCGGAAGAGTGTTGATCGTGGGTCTACCATAGTAATCATAAAAAGTTTCTCCAATAATCTTCACTTGATTGGCATTGGAGACCACAATGGATTGCCGTTCACGCAAGGAACCATCAAAATATTTTATGGAAGGTACAAAACGACCACCTTCTGAAAAAATGAGGTTGCTGCTCCAATTGAGATCGGGCTGATGCCAGGGGATTTGTTGCTTTTCAGCTAGATTGACCAAAGTGCCGCTTGCCCCTTCCGTTGTCCAATGGGTATAAACCCGCTGTCCGTCTTTATGGCGAATAGCGCGCAGCCGGTAAAAGATATAGCCGGAAGCGTACATGCTTTTAATATTGTAATTCAATTGATCGGTAACAATATTAGTCGCATTGTTTTGAAAGAGCCAATCAAAATTGCCATAAGTTTTGGTGCTCAAATCTCGGATATGACGGCCCACTTCGCTAAGCGTATCGTAAAACGTCCATTCTAGCTCATAGGCTTCTGCTCCCGGATAATTATTCCATTGCACCTGCACTTCATCTTCTACCGAAGAATAAGTGGTATTGGAGAAAGTAGGAGCGGTGGTACAATCGAAAGTATTGTATTCACGGTCTACAATGATCTCGGCGTAAACCTGCAAGGGAGGATAATCACTTAAGCCTTGCGGTTCGATCGATTGCACCGTCACCCGAATGCGATGCACATTATCCAGGATCAGGAATTTGCGGTATTCGGTAACTTCCGTCGTTGTCGTATCATAATTAATGATTAGGCTTTCATTACTGGTACTGGTTGGAGGATCGGCAGGTAAAGCATTAAAATCCCAGGTTTCCACCGTTAGGCGCGCCTCATAAGCACGACTTTCAGGCTTCATTCTGAGGCTTTTCTCATCAATTTCAAAGAGCACGCGGCCTTTAACTGTATTGGTTTGTTCGATGGTGGCTTTTTGGGCTGGATCTGCCCACTTCATATCAATAATATCGATGCTGGTATTATTGGGGATGGGATGGCCTTTGGTGAAGTTGGAATAGTGATCTTGGGCAAAAAGGCTAGTGAAGAGAAAAAGGCTGAGGCTGAGGCAGGCTGCTATTCGCAGCCAGGCTGAGGAAAGGGCGTTGCTTTTGGTATTAGCGGTTGCTGAAGATTGGTGTTTTACGCTTTTGAGGAGGCTAAGGCCAATCGACTGCGTCGGTTTGAGGACACGGGCCTTCGGCCGGTTTAGGCTGAGGAGGGCCTTGCGTTTGGCATTGATATGAATGCCTTGGTCTTTATTGGTATTTACCTCATTTTGCAAAGGAGAATTTTTTTCTATTGATTCCTTCCTTAACCTAAATTCCGACGAAGTCGTGGATGGCCTTAGATTTGCGAATAGCAAATCGGCCTTCGCCTCTTCATAATGTTTTTTCATAAGGTTATAGTTTTTTAATTTTTCTCTAATATTTATACCTCCTAAGCCTAAGTTCCGACGAAGTCCTGAACGACCTTAGCCTCAGATTTTGCGAACAGCAAAATCCCTCAGCCTTTTTTCTATTCAAAAGTGATCGCAGCATTCGTCATCACACCGAGGTGATTTCGATGTAATACAGCGACATAATACATATCCGTTTCCAGATTCGAAAAACGAACCGGTGATAAGCCATCCATATCGACCACCAGGCCATCTCGCCTTAATAGGGCTGCTCTGGTATGTTTTACTTGTGCCGGTTCCGGCAGTTGTAATTGCAGTTTTTGCAAAGCGGCATAACCGATGGGGTGGACATCGTTGGTCTTTGATAAATCGATAAAATCGACGGGAATATACAGCCGGTTTCCAGCTAAGGCAACATTATCGATATTATAATCCATGTAACCCTGAACGGTCTCCAGGCTTTGCAGATCCTCTGTGATGGGAAGTTTAACAATTGGAAATTGGCCGGATTTCTGAATTAAATATTCCAGGGT
>CAZHNG010000324.1:0-7660 GCA_964533785.1 uncultured Saprospiraceae bacterium
GTATTAGGCCTACCTGAAGATGTAGAACCGTTGTGTATGGGGGCTCTGGGCTACTTAGATGATGTCGAAAAACTAGAGGAGCCCTACAAAACGAGAGAGTTGACCCCCAGAAACAGAAAAGCAGTTCAGGAATTTTCCAAGCAATTGTGAAAAATAATTCGCAACCATGATTTCCCAAACCATTGAGCATCGCAAACCCAGCACCGATTTCAATTTACAGGAAATGGGAGCCATATTCGATCAGGCTGGGGGCCAAACGGATGTTCCCCACCGGCATGACTATTATACCGTACTATTTATAGAAAAAGCAACAGGCAAACATATAGTAGACTACCAAACTTATTCTTTCCAAGAAATGGAAGTTCATTTCGTAAGCCCCGGGCAAGTGCATCAGGTTGCAGTCACTCAAAAACCCAAAGGCTGGGTTTTTACATTTTCGAAGGCTTTTTTGGTGGAGAATAACATTCCGGAAAGCTTCATTTTCAACATCAACTTATTCCAACCGTTTGGAGATTCACCCCCATTAAAAATCGACCCGCTCACTTTCGACCGTTTACTGCGCATTGTCAAAGAAATGGAAGCTTGTCTGCCTTCAGAACTTACCTACCGAAACAGAGCTTTAGGGGCGTTGCTTCAATTATTTCTCATTTTTTGCAACAATACCACCGACTTAAATTCCCAGCAACTGGATGAAGAAAACGCAGGGGTATGCATTTTGAGGGATTTCAAAAACTTAGTGGAAACCAAATACATGGAATGGCATAAGGTTGGTCATTACGCTTCGGAAATACATATTACTCCCAAACACCTTAGCCAGACGGTAAAAAACATAACCGGCAAATCGGCAAAAGAGATTATCCAGGACCGCTTATTGCTGGAGGCTAAAAGGCTCTTGCTCCACACGGATTTAAGTATTAAAGAAGTCGGTTACCGCATTGGCTTTGAGGAGCCACTGCATTTTAGTGGTTTTTTCAAGAAGAAGGCAGGGGAATCCCCTACCAATTTTCGGCAAGAGAAACGATGATGAACAATCATTTATTTCTTCCCAATCGAATCTATTGGGTTTAACAATGCAGCCCGAATACTCTGGAAACTTACCGTCAGAAAAGCTACTCCAGCTTACTAACCTAAATAAACGGTTTCCCCCGTTTTAAAAGACTCATCTGCCGCCAGCACAATCCGTAGGCTATTGACGGCATCGGTAAGGTGTTGAGACAAATCCAGGTCTTCCCGGATCGCCCGCAGCAAATACTCTTGTTCTAACCGGCAAAGGGCGTCGTGATCCGGCTCGTTGGAAGTATCGTACAGATCGTCAGATCTCCGGAATTCCCCATTATCATCCAGTGCTGAATGATGAAGCCGTAAGCATCCGGTTTTAGTGTGGCTGTCAATATCTTCAGAATCGTCTAAACGTTCACCACCTGCTTCGTCCAAAATACTGACGCATCCTTTCGGACCGATCACGTCTTTCACGAAGAAAGCAGTCTCACTGATCATGGGGCCCCATCCCGCTTCGTACCAACCAACGGAGCCATCATCAAAAGTAACCTGTAACTGACCGTAATTGTACATGCTCTCCGCTACCTCTTCCGTCAGGCGGGCCCCAATAGCACTTACTTTCACGGGATTAGCACCACCGGTCATCAGACACATAATATCCACATAATGTACGCCACAATCAACAATGGGCGACATAGAGCTCATCAGGTTCTTATGCGTTTCCCAGGTTTTGCCGCTACTTTGCTGATTGAGGTTCATCCTCATTACCAGGGGCTTACCCAGGGTTTGGGCTAATTCGATAAACTTCGTCCAGGCAGGATGCACACGCAAAATATAACCAACGACCATCTTTTTGCCTTTAGCCATAGCTAGGTCTACCACTCGTTGGGCTTCCTCAACGGTCAATGCCAGGGGCTTTTCAATAAATACATGAGCATTCGCCTCCAGTGCCTGGATTGCATATTCCGCATGCGTTTCCGGGTAGGTGTTGATGGACACGACATCTGGCTGAGCTTCGGTCAAGGCTGTTGTATAATCGCCAAACGTAGGAAGGCCTCCCAGTTCTGCTGACAAGCGGTTTCTACTTTCCGGCCGGCGACTGACCAACCCTACTATTTCAAAATCATCCATTGCGTTATAGGCACGGGCGTGCGAGGTCCCCATATTGCCACAACCTGCGACTAGTACTTTCAGTTTTTCTTGCATGTTTCTACGACCAAATTTGTTTTGGAAATCAAACCTAATATAGAAACATTTCGGTTAAAAAATATGCAGTCCGATGAAAAACACGTATTGCATAATGATGAAGGTAAGGCCGATCGTATCTTTTTCTTTCGGCCATAGCCAGAAATAATAAGCCATCGGAGGTAAGCTAACAAAGAACCAACCTAAATAATTTTCTACGGGAGGATGCCCGTTTTCCCAACTCCAGAAATCGTACTGAATAGCAATAGGCTCAATGAGAATATCGAGAATCACCATAAAATAAGCTCCGAAAAACACCTTAATAGCCCAATCTCCGCTGGGAACTAATGTATTCAACAATACTCCCGTTCCATAAGCCACTAAAAACCAGTTTACGCCGATTAATAATGGAGTATCAAACACTTTGTAACCAAACACCTCACCGTAAGCATATTCGCCAAAAGGAAAACCGGTATTTACACCGACAACTTCCATGGTGTAGCCCCAGATGAAGGTAAAAATAGCGAAGTACAACAGCTTTTTTCGTACAAGTTGCGTACACAAAAGAATAATGACCAGTGACAACAGCAAACTAAACGGCGTTAAACGGATAAAATAGGGGTGGATCTCAGCAGCAATACCTGCCAATCCAGCCAGATAAGTAGATATCAATAACCCTATTCCAATAGGGAGCGGCTTACTCCTGTTACGCTGCACTATGGCCTTCCTGAAGATCATGCTGGATGAATTAATTGATCGACAATTTTTGCAGATAGTAAACTCAAAGGGATACCTCCTCCGGGGTGAACACTGCCGCCGCAAAAATATAAGTTTTTAATTTTCCGGCTGAAATTAGGATGCCGAATAAAAGCGGCAAACGGATTATTAGAACTACTACCGTACAGTGCCCCTAAATGAGAAGAAGTTTTTTGCTCGATCGAACGGGGGTCCAGGCTATTTTCACAAATGATCAAAGATCCCAGATCTATTTTCAGTATACGGTTCAATTTGGCAATAATGTTAGACCGGGCGGCTTTGATCATCGTTTTCCAGTCTTGTCCCTGGTTATAGGGCACGTTAATCATCGTAAACCAACCTTCCGTATTGGGCGGAGCATCTTCGGGGCTGTATTTACTGCCGATGTTTACATAAACCGTGGGATCTTCGAAGATCTTCCCTTCTGCCAGATGGCGAAACTCTTCCCGGTAATCTTCACTAAAAAATATATTATGTAAATCCAACTCCGGAAACCTCCGGTTAATGCCCCAATAAAAAATAAGTGCAGAAGTCGACTTTTGTTGATTGAGACTTCTTTTAGGATGTTTTTGGTCCGGCAGCAACTTTTTGTAGGTGTAAAACACATCCATATTGCTAACGATCAAATCGTAAGGGATTAATTTCCCTTTAACTACCAAACCTTTAACGGCTTTATTTTCAACCATTATTTTTTCCACTGGCTGGCTAAAATGAAACCTTGTCCCTTTTCTTTGCGCTAATTGCCACAACGACTTTGTAATATTAAACATGCCACCTTCAGGAAAGAATGCCCCGATACCGTGTTCAAAATGCGGGATCATATTCAGTAAGCCTGGCGCCTGGTAGGGATCAGAACCATTGTAGGTTGCAAAGCGATTCAGTAATTGTACCAACTTAGGATGATCGGTAATCTTTTCGTTGGCTTTATTCATAGAAACCGTGAGATCCAGAAAAGGCACCTGGGTAAGAGCGTAGGCCACCTCCTTGGTAAGCCAAGTATCAGCCCGGTGTAGGGATCTTTCCAGGAAGATATGTCCAACGGTATCGTATTTGTAGGCTGCTTTGCGCAGAATTTTGTGTGCTACAGCCTCTTCCACACCAAGCGACTGGTTGATCGCCCTTGCGAATTTATCGGGATCGGCATGAGCGGCTAACCGGGTGCCATCCTCCCAAAAATAATTGCAAACGACGGGTACGCGCTGGTATTGAAAATAGCCATTAGGGTCTTCTCCCGCAGCATGGAATAGCTCTTCGACATAATGCGGCATTGTAAATAAAGAAGGACCTGCATCAAAGCGGAAATCTCCTTCCCAAAATTCTGATAATTTACCTCCAGGATAAGGGTTGGCCTCGTAAACGTCTACTTCGTACCCTCGACTAGCTAAACGGGCCGCTGTAGCAATTCCCCCGATACCTGCACCAATAATTCCAATTTTCATAGCCAACAAAACAGCATAATCACAGAATGGTTCGCTTTAGATTGGGGTTCCTAATTCCTTTTATCCGCCCAACCATGTCGCCGTAGATCATTTTTTGGGCCCCTGGCCTCAACACAAAGTCATGTGGAAAACCCAACTCGATCTGGCTTACCTCGTCCAATTGCTGCATTTGTTCCTCAGGAATAGTTACGCTTAAAGAAGCGATGTTGTCTTTCAATTGATTCAGCTTGCTGGCCCCTATAATAGGAATCACTCCCTTCTGCCTGATCCATGCCAGGGATAGTTGAGCGGGAGAGATGCCTATTTGCTTAGCAATCGCTACCACTTTTTGAGCAATGCGATCATTGCGTTCATTTAACCGGAACGAAGTACTGCCTTCCATTCTGCCTCCGCTTCCTTCGCCTTTGTTCTTCAAATATTTCCCCGTTAAGATACCAGCAGCCAATGGTGACCAGGCTACAACGCCGATATTCATGGCCTCTGACATGGGCAACAATTCTCGTTCTGCTGTTCTTTCCGTAAGGTTGTATTCCAGTTGATTACCGATAAAGGAACTCCAGCCTCGTAATTCCGCCATTGTGTTGGCGCGGGCAATGACCCATGCTGGTGCATCAGACATTCCGATATACAGCACCTTTCCACTGCGCACCATATCATCCAGTGCCCGCATCATTTCTTCGATGGGCGTTGTAAAGTCGTAGGCATGCACCCATAAAAGATCTATGTAATCGGTTTTTAACCTTTTAAGGCTCTTTTCAACAGATTGAATAAGATTCTTGCGGTGATTACCAGATTTATTGGGATTGTGAGTAGTATCTGATAAAGTATATTTAGTAGCCAAAACGATATAGTCACGGTCAGCGGCGATAAGGTCACTGAGAATTTCTTCGCTACTACCATTGGTATATACATTAGCAGTGTCGATAAAATTGCCACCGGCTTCCACAAAGGCATCAAATTGCGCTTTACTGCCTTGTTTGGTATCCCCCCAGCCCCAATCTTCGCCGAAGGTCATGGTACCTAAACAAAGAGGAGAAACGCGTAAGCCGGAATTGCCGAATAGTTGGTATTGCATAATATGGATTGGTTGTTTTTGTTAAAAAACGACAAATTTTTGTTTGAGTTCAAACGAAAAATTAAGTTTCTTCAGATTTATTTTTATTGTTCATAAAATGCCATACATGAAAAATTATGTACATGGCTATTCAAAAATTGAAGCCAATCGACTAAACGACCAGGCAGATTCACTCGCAGAATTAATTCATCATGATACTGTTTGGGAAGATGGTTCTCTTATACTGGAAGCCGGATGCGGTGTCGGAGCGCAAACCAAAACCGTTGCGCCTAAAAACCCGAAGTCAAAATTTATTTCCATCGATATTTCTCAGGACTCGCTCGACGAAGCAAAAAGCTTAATACAATCAAAAGGGATAGGAAATGTTGTATTCCGACAAGCAGATATTTTCAATTTACCCTTTGAAGAGGAATACTTCGACCACATTTTTTTGTGTTTTGTGTTCAAACACTTAAGATATAAAATTCTAATTCAATTATTGCCACTGGTTTTTATTTTACTCATGGCTGGTTGTACCAAAGAAAACGATGACCCAAAATACCTGCGCTGGGTAGGCGATATCACCTTCGATGCTGCACTGGATGATCCGGCATTTGAATTGTGCCGTGGAGAATTGAGGGTAAAACAATATTTTAATTTTAGTCAGGGGCTCCAATACGAAGGGGAAAAACGGGCCATCGTCAAGGTTTTTCAGCAACAATACCAATCCATTGAAAATGATCAGAGCGGCTGGATAAGAATCCGGTTTATCGTGAATTGCAAAGGAGAGACCGACCGGTTCAGGTTGATGGGTGCCGACCAAAATTACGATCCTATGAACTTCGATAAGCGCATTACGGAACAATTACTAGCTATCACCAGAAGTTTAAACGGGTGGAAGATTTTACCCAACGAAGAAAAGCCCTGGGATTATTACCAATATCTTATTTTTAAAATTGAAAATGGTCAATTAAAAGAGATTTTACCATGAGATCTATCTTAATGATAATAGGCTTAATTTTATCGTACACGCTTTTGGGACAACCCAATTGTGAGGCTTTCAAATACTACGGAGACGAATTAAAATACAAAGCCTGTAAAACAGCCGAAAAAAGAGCAGGACATTACCAGTTCAGTAAAGCCTATCAAGAGGCTTTGGATGAAGCCCTTGCCATTGATTCCACCTTTGCTTTTGCCTACCGTGCCAAATCCACCGCCTATCTGAAAAGTGGTGACTTTCTTTCCTGGAAGCAGCTCATGGATAAAGCGGTGCAATATGATCCTAAGGGGCAGTTGGATTACCGCGGCTGGTGTCGCTACCAGTTTTTCAGGGACTACGAAGGCGCCATCGCCGATATTGAATTACTCGATAGCTTGGTTGATTACGATATTGGTCATTCGGTTAATGGGGATTATCATCTGCACATCGCCAGAGCACTGTGTTATAAGGCTATTGGCCAACCGAAAAAGGCTATTTCCATCATTGAAAAACAATTACAGGATATCACCCATTTCCTGGGGGTATATGATCACTTACACCTGGGAGTATTGTACCATGAGACCCAACAATATGACAAAGCGGTTGAAGCATTAAAACAACAAGAACAAACAAACGATCTGGCGGAAAACAGGTATTACTTGGCTTTAGTATACAAAGCCCTTGGTGATGAAGTGGAATATAGATCTAATTTGAAGGAAGCGAAACTTAAATATGAAAATGGTTTGAAGATGTTTGATCCATACGTTGAACAAATGGATAAGATTTATTTGGAGGACATTGAAAATCAATTAAAAAATCATCGTCAGAAAGTTTTCTAAAAAGTAACCGTTGGTGTAATGGTTGCCAGACAGTATTATACCCCAAAGGAAGTTTTTGATATGACAGTGAAGATGATTGGTTATCAAAGCGCATTGGATCCGATTTGGCTATTCATTCAATTCATTTCTAATAGAGAAGAAGCTGTGTTCAGGGATTGATCAATAAATTAACGTGAACTAGAAATTCCCTGAACTTATTTGTGCTTCCTTCGATTTACGCGGGACAGTTTTAACAGTATTGACAACGGCCGGAACTGGACTACCAAAGACAGTTAAAAGTTCCGGTTCTTACAATTAAGTACACCGATACTAAAGTCCATAGGGTGCAGCCCAAATCTGATGTAAAGTAACGATGAGGAAAGAAAGGCGGTTACTGGAAAAAACCGCCTGCGGGCCGCCGCCAAGCTTT
>CAZHNG010000325.1:0-7629 GCA_964533785.1 uncultured Saprospiraceae bacterium
GATGCGCCGGTAATTGATGAATACGCTGGGATGGTTTGGTGAAGACATAGTCGGTATTATCAGTTTGGTTAAGCAATATATTGTTAAATGGATGCTTTCCCAAATAAAATGAGGAATCTGGTAGATCGGAATTCATTCCGAGCTACCGAAGTAAAGTCACCGTCCCTTTCTTCCGCTCGCTGTTGCCATTCACGAACAATACTTCGGCCTCCCAGCTATAGACCCCTTGGGGAGCCTCGCTGTTGTCGTAAATACCGTCCCACCGGCCGGTTGGACTGCCCGCTTCTAATGCAGAGGTGGTCCAGACCAGCGTACCGTAAGGAGAATAAACGCTGAGCTTATAGCTTTCGACGCCGGAGCCGACGGCACCAAACACCCTGACCACTGGCTCCCCGTAATCAGGAGAAAAAGCAGTGGGTACCTCGAAGCTGGTGATCCATTCCGGTTCGACGGGCTTTGCGATGGTATCGGAGCAAAAGAAAAGCCCTGCATTGTTATTCGACGCGATCAGCTTTACCAAAATATCCCGGTTGATATCATATTCGTGAATGGGTTCAAATGCGGTGCTGGTGGTACCGTCTCCCAGTTCCCAGAAATAAGCATCCGCATTGCTGGACCGGTTAATGAAGCGAACGTCGCCGATCAAAGCGTCATCTTCATCGCTGATGAAGTCAAAATCAGCAACCGGTTGTTCAAATACGGTCAAGGCTTGATTTAAGAAAAGCGTATCCCTGCACTGCTCGTTGTAAATAGCGATCAGGCTGAAGCTGTATGCGCCAGGCTGGTCGATGGTGTAGGAAATGACTCGCCCGGTATCTGGTTGTAAGTTGGGTAACAGGTACCACTCGTAGGTCAGTGCCTGCGTTGGTGTGGCGGTCAGTACAACGCGGGTTCCCGCGCATACCCGCTGGGCGGAAAGCGTGGCCTCGGCTACCGGGTTGCCAAAGATATCGATCGTCTGAGCGGTAGTGTCCGTACAGCCGAAATCAGTAAGCGTGATCAGGCTGATCTGGTATTGCCCTGGCTCCGTATAGCTGTGAACCGGTTCCAGGGCTTCAGAGGCCTCACCGTCGCCAAATGCCCAAATATTGCGGAGGTTGCCGGTCGAATTATTGATGAAGCTGACCTCAGCGGGAGCTCCACACTCCATTGCCTGGTCAACGACAAAGGACGCCGTAGGGTTAGGATGTACGGTAATGGTTTGGGTAGTCTGATCCTGGGGGCAACCATTGTCAGAAATGGCGGTAAGGCTTACCGTAAAATTGCCGGCGGTGGCAAAAGTATGTTCAGGGGTCGTTTCGCTGGAGCCGGTGCGGTCGCCAAAATCCCACAGATAACGATCCGCTGCTGAGGATCCGTTGCTAAAGGCGATGGACGCTCCCTGGCAGATAGCGGGGGCGCTGGCGCTAAAAGTAGCCGTAGAGGAAGATAGTACGTCGTAAGTTTTGGAGCTGCTATCCCGGCAGCCAAAACTATTCTCGACGGTGAGTGCTACCGAGTATTGCCCCGGCACTAAGGGAAGCGCGGCGGTGTCGGCAATCAGACTGACCGCTTCGCCAAATTGCCAGTTTGCTGATACCGCATCGATCGATTGATTGATCACCCGCAGGGTATCATTAGCTAGGCATAGGGTGTCACCCGAGAGTTGAAATGCGCTGACCGGTTTTGGGAAAACCGTAATGAGGGTGGAAGTGGTATCGCTGAAGCAACCGGCTTCGTCGATTGCGGTCAATTGTACCCGGTAGGTGCCTGGTTCGGTAAAAGTGTGGACCGGCTCCTGCATTCTGGAGGCATTGCTGCCGTCGCCAAAATCCCACAGGAATTCCAGTGCTCCGAAACCGGTGGATTGATTGGTGAAGGCTACTTCAAAGGGAGGGCAGCCCGAAGTGATGGCGGGGCTGAAGGCACTTCGTGGTAAACCCAGTACGGTCAACGGTTTGGTGACGGATGCGGGACAGTTGTTGATCCGGGAAGTGCCGGTATAGGTAACGGAAAAAACGCCGGCGGAATCGTACTGGTGGACGGGGGCAAACACGGCACTCGAATCTCCGTCGCCAAAATACCAGGTGCTTTTGGCGATCTCCTGTGAATCATTCTGAAACCTGATGGTGTCTCCGATACATATCGTTTCCGGTTCTGCAAAGTTGACCTGAGGTGCCGGCAGGATCTCAATTTCCGCCGTATCCTGATCGGTGCCGCATCTCGAGGCGTATAGCACGACGGTGTATAGCCCGGGTTCCTGAAGGTCCATCCGGGGTTGTGGTCCGCTTCCTCCGCTGAATGGCGTTCCATCGGGCCGGAATACCTCCCAGGTCAATACCGAGCCGGGCGTGCTGAATGACCGGGGTTGCGCCAGATAGGGCTGACAGGCGACCGTGGAGTCCAGCTCGATAAACGCTTCAACGTCGGGAGGATAGATCGTGACCTGCTTCATAGCGGTATCCACCCCGCAGGCATTGTCCGCCACCAATTCCAAAGTATAGGTGCTGACCTCATCGCGGGTAGTGGTCAGAGCGGGCAACTCCGGCTCCAATTCGGTAGAATATTTATCCCCATTGATCCACCAACAATAGTTTTCCGGATTACCGAGGGTTATGTTATTGACTTCCGGTTGAAAGGGAGAACAGCCCTCCAGTTCGTTCAGCCCGAAGTCGGCGATAGGGTAGGGGTGAACGAGAACGGAATCGGTAGCGATCCTGGTGTCACAAAGGTTGGTTACCTTGAGCTCGACGCGGAAGTAAGTGTCTTCCGTCAGGCTATCGAGTACGTAAGGCGTAATTTCCGGATTGTCGATGGTATCACCGTTGACGCACCAGACGCGACTGGTAATTTCATCGCCCGAGCTAAGGTCCGCTACCTGCAACGAAAAAGGGGCGCAACCCTCCCGGTCCGGTATATTCATGCTCGCCGTGGGGGGCGTAATAATTTGCAGTTCTCTGGCAGTGGTATCGGCGCAGCCGGCGGTGGTACTTACGATCTGGGTCAAGGTTTTGGTGCCCCCCGCTGTATAGCTGTGGGTCGGTTGCGCTTCGGTACTGGTTGCCCCACCGCGATCAAATTCCCAGAAGTAATCTAGTCCAGTTTGTGCGGGGATCAGGGTAAACACTTCATCCTTACAGGGGCTTCCCTCGATGGTGAATCCGGCTTCCGGCTTTGGGTTGTAGGTCAGTTGTTTACTCGCGCAAGCAGCACAGCCGTTAACCATTTCGCTTTCGATACAATACTGGTAGGTATATACCTCACCGGGAACCAGGCTGTCCAGGTCGATCAGCCCTCTAGATCCGTCCGTGATACCCTGGCCCTGCCAGGTACCATCAGCGGGCGCAGCCCCCAGGAGTTGGTATTCGGAAGGTCCCTCGCAGAGTTCAACCGGACTTCCGGCGGAAACGGCCGATTCGAGGTCGATGATTTCCACCATTACGCTTTCCGTTTGTTCGCAAGAGCTTCCGGCAGCAAAACGATACGTATAGGTATGGATATCTCCCCCGGCCGCTCTCAGGTCGATCTTGCCGGTTATGGGATCAATACCCGGACCACTCCAGCGCCCGTCCGCCAGGTTGGCGGTCAATTGTAAAGTATCCTCGCTAATGCAGACGGGCATCACCGGATCGATGAGTAGCGCTTCCGCTTCGGTAAGTTCTATGCGCAGGCTATCCCGTACCTGACAGGCCCGGCGCGTATAGGCAACGTATACTGTGTGACTTCCTACTTGAAGGTTGCCAGCCTCTGCGTTAAAAATACTACTGTTATCTGCTATACCCAGCCCCGACCAGCTAAAAGTACCACCCGCGGAATCCACCTCGATAGCAACCGCTTCCTTCAAGTCGACATCGATATTGCCTACACAGAGGACGATCTGCTCGGGAAGGACTAGGGCAGGAGGCGCGTCAACGGTGATCGTCGGACTGGAGGTTACCTCACATCCATTGGTATCCTCAAACCGGTAAACTGGCTTAAAAATGCCTTCCTGACTCTGCAGCGGGTCGAAGATACCCGCAACCGAATCGACGATACCGATCCCCGACCAGGTTCCTCCCGTCCTGCTGGCCGTTAATGTTTGGGCGGGACTATCCAGGCAAAGCACCTCGTCCATGACTTCCACCGACTCGGAAGCTCTTACCGTTACTTCTACCGTTGCTTCGTTATTGCAGGGGGCATTGTCCAGCCGGTAGGTCAATAGATAGGTCTGCTGTCCATCAGTACCCGTAAAAACAGAAGGGTCAAAAATGCTGTCCTGCAGGATGCCCTGCCCACTCCAGGTGCCTCCCGGCGGTACTGCCCGTAAAGTGTCGGGACTGGAACCGGCGCAGTAATCCGGAAGTGGCGGAATGGTGATGGACTGGCTGGCAGCTACCTCAATTTCTACGGAGCGATTGATCGTACCACAACTACCCGTGACGGCCAGTTCAATCAATCCGCTTTGATCGAACGTAACTTGGCCGAAGTCTGCTCCACTAGCCGTTCCGGGCATTCCTCCCGTTAAGGTCCAGTCGATCGACTCAAAAGTCCCCTCGATCGCAAACTGAAGATCTGCCGGTGAGACGGTAATTTCATCGCAGGCCGGAAGCGGCTGGTTTAAACTGACCGTCGGAGCGTCCTCAAAACTAAGCGTGCGCTCTTTCACGTCTTCGCCGCAAAAGTTGGAGGCGACCAGTTCAACGGTATAGGTGATGGGTTGCTTGAAAATGACGGATATATTCTTACTGCCGCGATTCATGGTAGCGGTATCGGTGAAGACCCAGTTTTCATCGCCGTCCGGACTGATGTTCCAACGGCTGTTGCTGAATTCATTAGACAAGTCGGTGAAGTCGATTACGGTATTGGCACAACCTCCTTCCGCGCTTTGCTCAAAGTCGGCTTCGGGATCGGCGATGACTTCAACCTTCCTGGTGTAGGTATCCGAACCGCAGTTATTGTACACGGTAAGCGTAACGGTATATTCGCCGGTACTGGCGTACGGATGGGTAGGGGATTCTTCTGTTGAAATGGGACTGCCATCGCCAAAATCCCATTCAAAACTATCCGCGTGGCAGCTGCTATTTGATGGTGTAAACCCTTCTTCCAGACACACTTTTTCGGGAACACCAAATCGCGCCAATGGCTTCGGGATAATTCCAAATTCGTAGGAACCGGACTGGCAGCTGTTGCCGTCAGCGCAGCGCGCTACCCCGCGAAAGACGACGTTGAAGGCGGTCTGCGGGCGATCGCAAACCACGCTGTCGGGGATATCGTATTGATGCTGGGGGTTATCGTAGTTCTCGTACGTATCGACGGTGCCATCCCCCCAGTCGACGATAAAGAAATCAAAACCTTCCGCAGACTCATTGATCAGGGTGATGGTCGATCCTTCACAGAATATAACATTCCCTTCATTATTGAAATTGACGTTGAGATTACCGCATTCAATGGAAGGGCAGTTGAAGTCCTGTGCAACGAGGGAAGGGGTGAACGAGATAAAAGCGAATAGTAATAATCCTAAGTATAAGGGATTAAGCTTGTTTTCCATGGAGGCAGATTAATTGTTTCGGTACCAAATATTTTCGTAGATCTTGTTCTTTCCGGAACTTTCGCGGAGGAACCTGCAGGGCATAGCCCGTTCTTTGCTGTCGTAGGAGGGGGGATTGCCCGTCCAGGTACAAATGGGGCTGCTTGCGAAGCTCAGGCGTAGGGTGACTTCGTAAATATTATTGATGTGATTGCGTAAGCCGGAAAAATTAAAGGAATAGCTGAAACCCACGTCTGCCCGGCTCCGGGGGCCGGTAAAGAACCCTAAAGCGGCCTGCGCACTCCCCCAATTGGTACTCGGCTGATCCTCATTGGGTTTACTGGTATGAACGAAGCCGCCCACCGAAAAACGGTTGCTGAAAGAAAAGTCGGCTCCCAATTCGAGGTAGGACAGCTTTTGTTGCGACTGCCAGAATACCTGGGGATGAATGGAGAGAAAGTCCTTTCCAAAATCACCTACGTTCATTTGCAGACGCGCAAAAGCCGTATAGCGTGGTTTTGTGGGCGTACCCAGTCCGAGCAGCGACCAGGAATGCCCTTGCTCATTAGCTCCGACCAGGGGCAGGAGGTTATGTACCGCAAAACCCAGAAAATAATTCTTGGCATATTTGCTTTGGGGGTCCTGTACAAAGCGGAGGGATATGCCGCCGGAAGGCTGAAAGTACCAATTGGAATAGCCGTCATTAGGTGCCAGGAAGGCAGTAGGGATGGGTTGTCCGTCAGCACCTCTCCATCCGTATTTTGGGTCAATTTGATCGATGAATGTCAACTTGCTGTAGTCAATATACTGTCGCCCCCAGTGGGCGCCGATGCCGATGCGCAGTTGCAGCCGGTTTTCCCGCCATGGTCCCATTAAACTAAGAGGTGCCGCTAGCATGCCCCCAAATTGCTGCGTGTGGAGGAGCCCTTGCCCTTCGCGGTCCTGCATCACTGAGAATCCGTAATCAAAGAAACTGCAGGGCATGCTTTCTTCTAAGGTCAGGAGGTACGTCTCGTAACCGGGGATGCCCGATGACTGCCATTGACTTTTTACTTTAAAGCCGATGCTGAGTGCTCCCCGGAAACCGGTTAAGGCGGGATTGAAGAGGGGTTCATTTCCATTGAAATGGGTGAAGAAGGGGTCTTGGGCGGATAGCCGGAAGAGTGGGCTGAAAAGCAGGAATGTGAAAAAAATAGTGAAAGGATGCAAAATATGTTTCATATAAGCAATGAGGTCATTTTTGATGAGTGTAAATGCGGTTAATATTGTTTGAACCGGAATATACCGTTCGGAAGTGTTTAACTGTGAAGTAGATAGATTTTCAAGTTATTGAATCTAAAAGTCAAAGTCAATTTTCACTTTTTATATTTCTCACGACTTGAGCTTAGAGTTGTTGCTAGTTCTGTTTCAAAAGTATGGACAAGCTTTGTTTTTAGGCTATAACTTTTGTTATAGAGGGGCGAGATTGGTAAATTATGATTATTTTAAAACGGAGTCTTTTAAGGTTTTGGCCGTTGAGTTTTCAGATAAAAATGAGTCTCAAAGCTTTACGGAAAATAGATCCTGCTTCTGAGTGGAGGAATTCCAAGTAGATGTTAAAGATTTTTTTTGCTTTCCCATGCATCCAAGCTAAACATTAGCTTTTTGACCATTTCTAAAAAGTACCTGGATCTTTGTGGATTAGGAAGTATCCTGCCATTTTGAGGATGAAATTTAACCAAATCAGAAAAAGTGATCTGGGGTAGTTGCGGGAGACCGTAGTCAACCCCCCTGGGTAAAAAAAATTGTATTCGTCCCAGGTCTAGCCAATCGTGAAAATTGCATGGTTCCAGATATACCGGAAAAACCAGTAAATTCCCATCTTTTCTTCTATTGAGAAAGGTTTCGAACTCAATATTTTTTATGTAATCTGAAGCTAAAAAATTAGGACTCACCAACAAAATTGCGATTTGGACTTCTTCTAACTTGGCCTTTATGGTGTCCTCCCAATCCTCTCCTTTCGGAATATCTTCGTCTACCCAAATTTCACTTATTTGCACTGGTGAATGCTTGATATGGGTTTCAAAGCCCTCCTTGAAAGCATCGAAATATAGGCTGTTCAATCTGTGCCCCCTTTAGTACCAGCGTTTTTCAGCTCTTTTGCC
>CAZHNG010000326.1:0-7619 GCA_964533785.1 uncultured Saprospiraceae bacterium
CGCAGGAAAATAGCCTCCCGAACTATACCGTTTATTTAATGCCCGAGGCACTAGTGCTTGGGTAAGTATCTGGACAAAGGTAAGGGATTAGCAGAAATTTGGACCGGTTCATCAAAATATAAGTAATTTTATAAACAGCATATCATGCAAAAAGTAATTGAAAGATTAAACGACGTACATACACACGGAATGCCTGCCAAAGGCAAAATATTAATGGTAGCCAGCAGCCCGGCTGTTTCCGGACAAACCGGCTGGCCGATCGGCTTTTGGGCGGCTGAACTGACCCATCCGTTGCGGGTATTCCAGGAAGCGGGTTACGAAGTAGAAATCGCTTCTACCGAAGGCGGTAAAATAGAAATGGATGCTTATTCCGATCCATTGGATGCCAGTGGTTATTCTGCGCACGATGTTATTTCACTGGGGTATTTACACCAAGATGCATTCAGAGACATGCTGGCCAACACCAAAAAGCTAGAGGAAGTTGATCCTGATGAGTACGACGCCGTTTTTTTAGTCGGTGGTCAAGGTCCAATGTACACATTCAAGGGTAATGCGGCCCTGCAAAAGCTATTTGTCACTTTTTACGAAAATGGCAAACCTTCTGCTGCTGTTTGTCATTCCACCACGCTGTTACTGGAGGCCAGGACTTCCGATGGAGCGCTTTTGGTCAAGGGTAAAACCTGGACCGGCTTCGCTAACTCGGAAGAAGAGTATGCCGACGAAGCCGTGGGTCAAAAAATACAGCCCTACCGCATCGAAGACGAAGCCCGGAAAATTGAAGGGACAATCTTTAAAGTGGCAGCGCCATTTTCTTCCTATGCGATCGCTGATGGTAATTTGATTACCGGGCAGCAACAAAATTCGGGGGCAGCCGCTGCTGAATTGGTGGTGGACCAATTAAATAAAAATTTTTAAATATGAAAATAGCGATCATTGGAACAGGTAATGTGGGTGGAACGCTGGCGACAAGATGGGCGAAAGCGGGACATACTATTTATTTAGGTGTTAGGGACACCAATGCTTTCAAAGGGAACCCCCTGTTAGAAAACTCCAACACCAGTGCGCACCAGATAGAAGACGCTGTAAAGTCAGCAGCAATCATACTACTGGCTACACCGGCACCCGCCGCAGTAGAAGTGGCCAAATCATTGGGCAATACCGAAGGTAAGATCATCATCGATGCCATGAATATCGTAATGGGCCGTGGTCCGAAGGGTTATTCCAATACTCCGGATGCCATTTTAGACCATACCGGTACCGATGAGGTGGTAAAATGTTTCAATACCATCGGTTATAATATTATGGAAAATCCGGATTTTGGCGGCACTGCCGTCGATGCTTTTGTGGCCGGGGACAGTGAAAAAGGCAAAGCAGTGGCCATTCGGTTAGCCAAGGATATAGGTTTTGGCGAATGTTACGACATTGGTGGTAATGATAAGTTTGAATTAATGGAACAATTTGCGTGGTTTTGGATTAACCTGGCGATGTTTCAGGGGCAGGGTCGGGAAATAGCGTTTAAGTTATTGAGAAGGTAATCGAATAATCTCATAAAGCAATTTGTTATCTTTAGGTTTAAGAATTCAAACAGCCTATTTGTAAAACCACCCAAACATGTATACCGGCACCATCGACACCCGCTGCGGTCAAGCTTTTCCCATCGGCGCTACTGTTGTTGAAGAAGGCGTAAACTTCAGTATTTTTTCTAAAAACAGCGCTCAGGTAGAGCTTTTATTATTTGACAGTGTCGAAGCGGAAGAACCTTCCCTTATTTTTGTACTCGATAATAAACACAATCGTACCGGTTTCTACTGGCATATTTTCGTCCCGGGCCTCAAAGCAGGTCAAATTTACGGATTCAGGATCCACGGTCCCTTTAAACCCGAAATAGGCCACCGGTTTGATCCCGAAAAGCTCTTGCTCGATCCCTACAGCAAATCGGTAGTCGTGCCGGATAACTACGATCGTGAAGCCGCCAGTTCACCGGGCAGCAATCTGGCTAATGCCATGAAAAGTGTGGTGGTAGATACCGATACTTATGATTGGGAAGGCGATTTTCATCCCCGCCATCCTTTTAGCCGGACTATTATTTACGAATTACACGTAGCCGGCTTTACCAAGCACCCTAATTCCGGTGTTTCGGAAAATAAAAGAGGAACCTACGCCGGTCTGATAGAAAAAATTCCCTATCTCAAAGATCTCGGTATTACGGCAGTGGAGTTGTTACCCGTTTTTCAGTTTGACAAGCAGGATGCGCCATTGGAGAAGATCAATTACTGGGGCTACAGCCCGGTTTCTTTCTTTGCACCGCATGCCGCCTACAGCACTTGTACGGACCCACTGAGTCCCGTGAACGAGTTCCGGGATATGGTCAAAGCGCTGCATAAAGCCGGCATTGAAGTGATCCTGGATGTGGTCTACAACCATACCGCCGAATGCGATCATACGGGACCAACCCTGTGTTTTAAAGGCGTAGAGAACCGGGCCTACTATATTTTGGAAGATGACCGGCAGTATTATTCCAACTACTCCGGAACGGGCAACACCATTAATGCCAACCATTCTATTGCCCGCAGAATGATCGTAGAAAGCCTGCGCTATTGGGTGGCTGAAATGCACGTGGATGGCTTTCGTTTTGACCTGGCCTCCATTTTATCGCGGGACGAATTCGGTGACCCCCTAAAAAGCCCACCCATCCTTTGGGAAATCGAATCAGACCCGGTATTAGCCGGGACTAAGCTTATCGCCGAAGCCTGGGACGCCGCGGGTCTCTACCAGGTAGGTTCTTTTATTGGCGACCATTGGAAGGAGTGGAACGGAAAATTCAGGGATGATGTCCGTGCTTTCATGAAAGGTGATCCGGGAACCGTTTCCAATTTTGCTACCCGAATCTTGGCGAGTCCGGATATATATGGTCACAAAGAGGTACACCCTGAAGTTTGCATCAATTTCATCACTTGTCACGACGGTTTCACCCTCAATGACCTGGTCAGTTATAATGAAAAACACAATTATGCCAATGGTGAAAACAACCGGGACGGCCATGATCACAATCTGAGCTGGAACCACGGTGTGGAAGGACCGACGGATGACCCTCGAATTGAACAACTACGCCAACAACAGATTAAAAATTTCCTTGCCGTTAATTTACTAGCTTACGGTACTCCCATGTTACTGATGGGCGATGAAGTCAGGCGCACCCAGCGCGGCAACAACAATGCCTATTGCCAGGATAATGAAATCAGTTGGTTTGACTGGGACCTGGTTGAAAAAAACGCAGGGCTGCACCGCTTTGTGAAGTTATTGAATACGATCCGCTTGCGTCGTGATGTGAGCGTCGAAGATCCTGGTCTTACTTTAAATGAATTCCTGCAAACAAAACAAGTGGAATGGCACGGCACCAAATTAGGCCGACCGGATTGGAGCTACCACTCGCATACTATTGCCTGCACGGTGTGGACCTACCAAAAGTCATTTGTTCTACATCTCATGTTCAATGCCTTCCACGAAGATCTTTCTTTTGAATTGCCGGTCATTGAAGAACTAGGCGAACAAAAATGGCGCCGGCTGATCGATACGGCCTTAGAAGCTCCGAAAGATATTAACCGGTTTGCCGATGCAGAGGAAATTGATGCTTCCGAATATTTGGTCAAAGGGCGATCAATGATGGTATTAATAAAACGGACCAATCCGGAAGGATAGACGAATATGCTTTTCACCCTAATCCTCCGGTTCTACGTGGATTAAAACATGTTCCAGGTTGGGTATTTTTTCCTTTAAGGTATCCTGTAATTTGTGCGCCAGCCGATGGCCTTCTATGACCGTAATGTTTCCATCTACTATAGCGTGCAAATCAACGTGATATTTCATCCCCGATTTGCGAACGTAACACTTTTCGGTACCCTGTATCCCATCCACCGTATCGGACACCTGGCGGATTTCTGCGATCAGATCATCGTACAGATGTTCGTCCATCACCTCCCCGAGCGCCGGACGAAAGATCAAATAGCTGTTATACAAAATGAAGCCGACCGCAAAAAGCGCCGCCCAATCATCGGCGGTTTCGTATCCTTCTCCTAGCACCACAGCAATAGAGATCCCGATAAAAGCAGCAACGGAAGTAATAGCATCACTCCGATGGTGCCAGGCATCGGCTTGAAGTGAGGAGCTATTGGTTTCCTTCCCTTTTCTGACCACTATACGATAGGAAATTTCTTTCCACAAAATGATAAATCCGAGAACAATCAGGGTCCAGGACTTTGGCGAAGTTTGGGGTGTTTGAAGGTTGCGGATGCTTTCGATGGCAATCACGGTTGCCGAAGTTACCAGAAATGCTACCACGATAAAGGTGATCAGCGGTTCAATTTTTCCGTGGCCGTAAGGATGGCTTTCATCTGGCGGTCTTTTAGCGTACTTCAATCCCATCAAAACCAGTAAAGAAGCTAAAACATCCGTTGTCGATTCAATAGCATCGGCGATCAAAGCAAAAGAATTTCCAAAAAAACCAGCCAATCCTTTTATTAATGCTAAACCGGCATTGCCTATCAAGCTGAAATAAGCAGTTTTTACTGCTAATTGCTCATTCTCTTGCATTTTTCTTTCCATGACCTTGTCCAATCTAAAATCCTCAGGATTGTTTGTAATATGGATTGATTTACTCAATAGAATCCCAGGGAATAGGACTGACATCGTCGTGATCAAGGGTGCGTAAACCCGACCGGTCGATACGCATCACGAGCCGGCAAGCCGGGTCCGGACAAACTACCCGCGAATCCGTCTCCATCCAATCCGCCGGGTGGTTAATCCGTTGTTTAGCCGGCAACAAAGGAATCACCGACTGCAGCGCGTATAAACAAAAGTTGGCCCCGTCTGGCAGAGCAACCTTTCCGCCTTTCATATAAAAGCAGTCCCCTACGGCCATATCACAGGTACAGTGCCCATCGATCTTTTCTACAACGACAGTGAGGTCGTAAAGCTCGAATTGATCAGGGCGTAATTTTTTTTGATTATTCATGATTTCACTTTATCTATTATCTTGTTGGCGGCCGTATCCCAGTAGTAGCGAAAGTATCACCATCAGCAATAAGCCCCAGGCAACAAAATTGTACAGACCGGCTTCCAAAGGTGCTACTGGGGGAATACCGTATTCCTCTCCGGAAAGGGTAGTATTGGCCATTAATATCACAGGAATAAAATAGGGCAACAAAAACGGAAAAACACAAACCACAAGACTCAACAAATTGGCTCTCCTCCTGGCCGAAATATGCATACGTTCCCCGGTTGTATTGGCAAATTCTGCTACCGTCAAAATAGCAACAATACTGTGTGTAGTCAGCAATACCGCTGCGGCAACGGTGCCCGCTATCCACCCTTCTGCATGCTGGGGCGTTCTACTTCTTTGCGAAGCAAAAAGCACCAATTTTTCGATCAATCCGCTGGCCTTTAAAGTCGCGACCAATCCCATCAGCAAAATAGTGAAAAAACTGATGCCTACCGCCCGGTTGATGCCATCGATGACAAAACTTTTCGCTACGAAATTGTCCAAATCCAGGGAAAGGAGTTGCGTTGTAGGCAACAGCCCTAATAGCCAGCCAAAAACGACTCCAAAAATGAGCCCCGCCAGCAGACCATGCAGCAAATGTTTCCCTTTTAAAAACAAATAAATGATCAATACCGGCACCAAAAGCATCGGCAATCCGCGGGCGTTGCCGGCTAGTTGGGGGGACGGCAATTCACTGCTACCCGCTGCCATACCCGCACTTACCAGGTAAGCCACCAGGGCAATAACCAATGCCGGAGCGATGTACTTGATCCGGCTTTTCACCGTTGGGCCAATTTGCGTCTTTTGACTCAAAGCACTGGCAATAGTCGTGTCGGAAATAGGTGCAATGAAGTCACCGAAAGTAGCTCCGCCGATAACGGCACCGGCTAAGGTTGGTAAATGTGCCCCTAACAAACCACCCGCCGGATACAAAATGGGCGCACAAATGAGAATCGTGGCGAAACTCGATCCGGTAGACAAGGAAACCACGCAACAAATAATAAAGGCTGCCAATACAAATCCTACTCCGTTCAAACTGAATTGACCGGAAATCCAGGTCAACGCCTCCACCAACCCCGTCACCGTCATCAACACTCCAATAATGGAAGCGAGCATCCAGGCCGTGATCATCACCATAACGATCTGCTGTGACATCCCGGCAATGACAGCTTGACTGAAACGCGTCTTATCCTTGGCCAACATCAGTCCAATGCTCAATGCCAGGATCAAAACCGGCCAGAAACCCCGTTCATCAGGTGCACCTGACAATGCAATGGCAATTACCCCGGTCACAAAAACAATAAAAGGTAAAATGGCTCCCCATAAGCCTCCGTAAAAAGCTACCGGCTGCAAAGGCTCTTTTTCAGTGATGTCTATTTCCATTTAACCTTTCTCTTGGTTGAGATTGTATTTCATGATCCGCCCGTGTTTGCCCGTTTTATCGCGTTCCAGCCCAAATACAGGACCATTCGGGCCTTGAGATTTGGTAATCAACCGGTGAATAACCGTTTTGTCTGCCTCGTCCAACTTAAAACTATGCAACTTTTTGATCTTTTCAAGATGTTTTTGATTCCGGGCACCGATAATGATCCCGGCAACTAAAGGATTTTCCAACATATAGCGGGAGGCTACTTCCGCAATACCCACTTCGTATTTATCCGCAATCTTCCGTAAGGCCGCTAATACTTCCTGAAAGGCATCCCATCCGCCAAACTCATCGATGATCAAACGGTACTTGGTCAACGATCGATTTTCAAAAGGCGGAACGGGATCTGCAACATTTAAATAACGGTCACTCAAGAAACCACCGGCCAGTACCCCGTAACAGAGATAGGGCATATTGTACGTTTCGGTTAAATCATGCAGATCGTCAACGGGCCGGTTATCCAGTATTGAATATTGCACCTGATTGGCAACAATGGGAACGCCTGCATCCAATATTTCTTTTAAATGCCGGCCGTCAAAATTAGTGACACCAAGGTAGCGGATCTTTCCTGCTTGTTGTAACTCCGCCAGATGAGTGGCCACTTCCACGTAGCGCGGAATGTTATAATCCCACCAGGAAAACTGCACCAGATCAAGCTGTTCTACCCCTAACCTTTTAAGCGACCGATCGATAATGGCCGTCGTATCCGCTTTGGTCAGCGTGGCCAGTGCATTATAATCGGGGACGTATTTGGTATGGACCTGTACCGGTGCCAGTTCACCGGCCGCAAACGCCGGCTGATATTTTTTGAGGAACTGCCCGATCAGTTCTTCTACGCCGGTATAAATATCGGCACAGTCAAACGTAGTAATACCAGCCGCAACAAATGCGCGCATATCTTCGATCGCCCGGTCTGCATTGACTTTCCCGTGACCACCGGCGAGGTGCCAGCCCCCTTTTACAATGCGGGAAATGGTATAGCCGGGTCTTAATTCAATTCGTTCGATAGAGTGGTTCATTGTTTTAGTGTTGAGACGCTAGACCATAACCGTCCACGTGGGGCCGCCACGTAGGGCCCGTAGGGTCTGGACAGGTTAAGCATTAATTTATAGTATCGAGTTAAAGAACGCTTGAAATCTTTGATTTTTCGAGACT
>CAZHNG010000327.1:0-7579 GCA_964533785.1 uncultured Saprospiraceae bacterium
GTATAAAATTTGCCGCTTGTAGCCGTTTGATGATCCCGCCGAACAAGTCTAATATATTATTTCCCTTCAACGAAAGTGTTTCTTCTTTCTGGCAGGCAATGAGTAATGTTGTGCACATGACAAAACACAATTGGATATTGTGGTGCATAGTTGTAATTTTAATTTTCGAATAAGCTGTCAGACTTGTGATGGCAGGTGTGTTTAAGGTAGGAAGCACTTTCAAAGTGCTTCCTACCTTTTAAATGACATCTTCCTAAAATTCTATTGTTTTTTTTGTAATTGCCGTGTCGAATAACCGACAGAAAGTTAAAAATTGAGCATGTTTATGATGCCGGGCGACAAATGGTAGATCATCAAGCTTCTATTGATTAAAAGACCGGTAATATTAAAGTATTAGTAGTGAAAAAACTTTTTCTTACTTTTTTGGTAGTATTCCTCTATTCCGGAGCCTTCGCACAAGGTTTCCCCTGCGACGGCAGCATCTACTACGTGGCCACCAATACCGTAGTGGGGAGTAAATTCTACAAATTGGTCATAGACGGGGAAACGCAGCAATACGAACCGGTAGAACTACCGTTAGATAATCCAACCGGCCGGCACATTACCTGTTTGGGGTATAACGTTAGGGATCGCTTGATCTACGGACTGGATTTTAATACTTATGAATTATTGCGGATCAATCCGGATGGCAGCATTGCTTCTCTGGGCGTGCCCGAAAATCTTGACCTGTCTTACGAATACTATTCCGGCAGCTTTACTGCTGACGGGTTGCGGTATATGCTGATCGCCCGCAATAAAAATACCGGATTGGACGAAAGAATATATTCCATCCGTATGAACAACGCTCCTAATTTCTACGCCGGTTTTTTCTCCATCGTATCAGAAAGACCGGTAGCGATGACCGATTTGGCTACTGATCCTCACATTGGCAATATCATCAGCTTTGATGAATCCGGTGGTCAGATCATTGAGACGGATAGATCCGGGGCGACTTCTGTTAGTCATCGACCTTTCAAAAGAGTAAGCCAGGTTTTTGGAAGTCTTTTCTTTGGTCGAGATGCGCAATTATACGGCATTGGCAGTTCCGGCAGCGGTGGTGAGCAGACCACTTTGTTTAAAATAAAAAAGGGGAATGGAGAGGTCGCCAGGATCGGTCAGGTAGCAGGGGGGCGAGATACGGATGCTTGTGCGTGTCCTTATACTTTTGAATTTCATAAAACTATCATGCCAAAAGAAACTTTGGGCTGTTCTGAGATCACAATTGATTATAATTTGATCAATCGAGCAGGTATTGCTCAAGTAGGAGCCAATTTGCTGGATATATTGCCCGGGGCTTTTACTATAAAGGATGTAAAGACCGGGGCCTTGGATTTTTTTGTCAAAGTTAATAGTGGAGTAGGAACGCAAACTTTGGAACTAAGCGACTGGAATTTGTTGTTGGGCAATAATAAGATCCAGGTGAAGGCTGAAATTCAGTCAGTAGCGCCTGGAGTATCGGAAAGCCAGGCTATAGCAGATAATCTTCCTGCTGCATACAATTATGAATTATTTTCCGATGATCCTCAAACCGAAGATCCAGAAGATCCCACGGCAATTGAAATATTGGATACCGAATCATTTTCCTTAGCCGATTACCTGGAGTTTTCCTGTTACCTGGATACGGCCTACTTGGCATTGCCTTTTGCAGGGAATTACCAATGGAGCACGGGGGCGACGGATTCCGTACTGGCCGTTACTTCTGCCGGCAACTATCGGGTAACCGTTACGACCGAATGCTTTGTTATTGAAAAAGCTATCGACCTGGAAATGCGCACCGAACCTTTCTTTGTCGATCTTGGAGAAGACCGTAAAGTTGATTTGGGAGAGCGGGTACAATTATCTTACCAAACCAATTTGTCAGCAATAAGCAGCGTAAAATGGTCAGTCGTAAACGGAGGGGAGCTGGAATGTTACGATTGCGATCGTACGTCTTTTACGGCAATAGCCGCCACTACCGTTCAGGTTGAAATTGAAGATATCAGAGGATGCATTTTGACCGACGAGGTGCAGGTTACGGTAGACGATTCCAAGAGGATCTATATTCCCAATTCTTTTAGTCCCAACGATGACGGCGTTAATGATACTTTCAGTGTGTTGGGGAATGCTGGTGAAGTTGTCGATTTTCAGGTTTTTGACCGGTGGGGTAGCCTGGTGTATAATAGCTTCGGGGGATCAGTGAATGAAAGTCCGGGGTGGGACGGTAAATTGC
The DNA here is from genome assembly GCA_964533785.1 of uncultured Saprospiraceae bacterium. Taxonomy (GTDB): domain Bacteria; phylum Bacteroidota; class Bacteroidia; order Chitinophagales; family Saprospiraceae; genus JANQRV01. Next base: position 2,249 of record CAZHNG010000327.1, read on the forward strand.
GAGACGGGCAGCTCCAGAGAGGTATTTATATCTATACTCTATCCGTTCGTTTCCCGGATGGGGAGGTGAAAAGGTATACTGGGGATATTTTGTTAGAATATTAGTGCTGATCAACAAATGACACTGAAATGGTCAAATGAATGACAGATGCTGGTGAAGGGTTCATTTTCAATTAATTTCATACGAAATGAATTATTATTTTCACAGGTGTAAAAATTAATATAGATTAATAAGAAAAGCGATAGGTTTTTCTGATTAGTTGAATAGGTTATAAACATTTCCATTCTGAATCTCCATTTGCACAATTAAAATCTGTTCAAAAGGAATTCGGGGGAATTTTTTCAGGATGAAGGGAATTCTTTTTAGTTTTTGTTTGGTATTCTGCAGTGGTTTTTTGAGATTTGCACAGTGGTGAAACCATGTTTTTGCCCGAATACAATGTCGTTAAATTACCATTTGTTGAGCTAAATAGAAAGATATTCATAGCAATCTGAAAAATTCGGATAAGGATTAAGCAGCGTAATCATTAATTGTGGCGTAAGTTTTTTAGTAAACATTGAGGAAGACTAGCTTAACCAGAATTGGAAATGATTTATTTAACTTAATAAAATATGTATGAAGAAACTTAAAGCTGACACAATCTTTAAATGGTTGTTGGTTTTAGTGGCAGTAGGCTCAATCAACTTCGCTTTTGCCCAACGTACGATAACAGGTACGATAACCGATGCCAACACCGGCGAACCGCTCATTGGCGCCAACATTTTAGTGATCGGAACTACGACCGGTACGGTTACTGATTTTGATGGAAACTACTCACTTACCATTCCGGAGAACGCGGCCGAAATAGAAGTATCTTATACTGGATTTGCCTCCAGCAGAGTACCTATTACATCATCTGACGTGATCGATGTACAACTTTCTGCAGGAGAGCTTCTCGACGAGGTGGTTGTTACAGGTTATGGTACACAGAAAACCAGGGAGGTGACCAGTTCGATCGTTTCGGTCAAAGCGGAAGATTTCAACAAAGGAAACGTAAACGATGTATCTCAGTTACTACAAGGTAAAGTAGCTGGTTTGACCATTGCCCGTCCGGGTTCTGACCCGAACGGGAACTTCAACATCCGTTTGAGAGGACTATCAACGGTTGGTGCGAGTACCGAACCGTTGATCGTTATTGACGGTGTACTGGGGGGTGACTTAAACAGTGTAGAACCTCAAGACATTGCTTCTATTGAAGTATTGAAGGATGGCTCTGCGGCAGCGATCTACGGTACGCGCGGAGCTTCCGGGGTAATCGTTGTAACTACTAAGAGAGGACAGGCTGGAACGACAAAGGTCAATTACACCGGCCAGGCAACTGTCGAAACCCTTGCAAGAACATTTGACGTTTTGACTCCAGACGAATACAGAAACTGGCCCGTTCCCGGTAACGATCTTGGCGGCAATATCGACTGGATGGATGAGATCACTCAAAACGGTACTTCTCAGATCCACCAACTATCCCTAAGCGGGGGGGCAGGACAAACCTCCTACCGCGTTTCGGGTAACTTCCGGGACATTAAAGGGATTCAAAAGGAAACGGGTTTTCAGCGCTTGAATTTTCGGGCGAATTTAACTTCCTCAGCGATCAATGACAGATTGAAAGTATCTGCCAATATTGCATCAAGTACAGAAGATGCTGCTTTAGCTGAAGGAGAAGCTTTCAGACAAGCAATCATTTATAATCCAACGACTACCTTCGTACGTGATCAAAACAATCCGGATTTTGCAGAGTGGGATGGTTACTTCCAGCAAAGATTATTCAACTACTTTAACCCGGTCGCCATTATTGAACAAAATGAACGCGATCAGCGGATCAAAACACTGGCTTTAAATATTCGTGGTGATTATAGTATTACTGATGATCTTAGCGTAGGTCTTTTCTATTCTTCTCAGAGAGGAAATACGGAGTTCAGTCGCTTTACGAGTAAATTTAGTTTTGGTCAGGGACAGGATAGAAACGGTTTTGCAGAAAGAAGAAACGACGAAAGGGAAGACCAGATTTTCAGAATAGAGGGTAATTACTCCAAGACTTTTGGTGGTCTAGACTTCGCAGTTCTCGGTGGATATGAGTTCCAGGATTTTCTTTTTCAAGGTTTTGGGGCTAATGGTGGTAATTTCTTAACGGATGCTTTTACATCCAATAACTTAGGTTCTGCTCAGGATTTCGATAATGGTCTGGGTAATGTGTTCTCCTACAAGAACACTAACCGGTTGATTTCCTTCTTCGGTAGAGTGAATTTCAACCTGAATGACACTTACTTCTTGACGGCTAGTGTGAGGCGTGACGGCTCCTCCCGCTTTGGTGAAGATGAGAAGTGGGGATTGTTCCCGGCTGTAAGTGCGGGTGCTGACCTGGTGAAAGCACTTGATATGAGTGGTATAAATCAATTGAAGTTGAGAGTAGGTTACGGTGTTACCGGTGCTAACGTTGGACAAAGTTACCTGGCTTTACAGCGTTTCGGCCCGCAAGGTAATTTCTTCTTCAATGGCAATTATGTACCTAGTTTCGGACCGGTTTCCAATCCAAACCCAGATTTAAAATGGGAAACAAAGACAGATATCAACATTGGTGTTGACTTTGCCTTGCTAGACTATAAACTGACGGGTTCGGTTGAATATTACAACAGTACTACTGAAGATGGAATTTTTAACTTCAACGTACCTGTACCACCAAACTTATTCCCCACTACCTTCTTTAACGTAGGGGAAGTAAACAACGACGGTATTGAGTTGACTTTAGGTTATCTGGTTGATCTTGGTAAGGGCAATAGCTTGAACCTTGCATTTGCCGGTAGTAGATGGTTTACACCGGAGTTGGTTTCCTTAACGGATGAGACCAGAGGCGTTAGTTTGGGTGGATTCCAGGATATCTCTAACTTAGGTTCTCCTGGTCAGAACGGTACACCACTAGTGAGACTGGAAGAGGGTGCTCCAATCGGTCAGTTGTTAGGGTTGGTGATCGATCCTGACAACCCGGTAACAGAAGATGGTATGTGGAACTTCGTAGACGTTGACGGTGACGGTGTGCAAGATGATATCTCGGATAGAACGATCATTGGAAATGGATTCCCGGAGTATAACCTCTCTTTGAATACTACGCTGAACTGGGGGAATTTCGATGTCAACGTATTTATCCGTAGTGTACTAGGGCACGATTTGATCAATACTTTCCGTGCTTTTTACGAAGCACCCGGTCAGATCAGTGCTTACAATGTATTATCTAGCTCACGCGATGTTGCTGAATTGATTGACCAGCCACAGTTTTCCAGCCGCCACGTGGAGGATGGAGACTTTGTTAGCCTGGATCAGTTGACTATTGGATATACATTGAATAACGATATCCTTCCAAACGGATTTAGCCAGGTAAGATTCTTCTTTACTGGACAAAATTTAGCATTGATCACTGGTTACTCTGGTGTTTCTCCGGAGCCCAGACTTGTGGATTCAAACAATGGAAACTCTTTGGCTCCTGGGATCGACAGAAGGAATGAGTATTTCCTGGCCAGAGGATTTACATTTGGTCTTAACTTAGGATTTTAATTAATTGATATAAATGATTCTCCAATTATGACAAATATGAAGTTTTATTTAAAAGTTTTTTTAATGGCGGTGAGTATCTTCGCCATGCTACCAGCCTGTACGGACCTGGAGGAAGAAACCTTCGACGTAGTAACGGCTGAGAATTTCTTCCAGACGGAGGAAGAATTAGTATCCGCTTTGGGAGCTGCTTACACCTCTCTTTACGGATACATGGGTAACGTAAATGTATTCGGTGCCCAGGAAGTTTCTTCTGATGAGATGACTGTACCGACAAGAGGACCAGACTGGGGAGACGGTGGTCACTGGGTAAGATTGCATCAGCACGCCTGGACTGCTGAGGATCCTACTGTTAATAATTCCTGGAATTTCTTATTCGGTGGGGTGAATGCCTGTAATCGGTTGATATTCCAGTTTGAAGAATTAGGAAATCCGCTTACGGATCCTTTCATCGGTGAGTTGAGAGCCCTGAGAGCTATCTACTACATGTGGTTGATGGATATTTACGGTAATGTGCCTATTGTAACGGACTTCGCGGATACCGAGGCTCCAAGTACCAGTTCCAGAGCCGAAGTTTATGCTTTCGTAGACTCGGAGTTGAACGCTGCTCTTCCTGATGTAACCGATGCCGTTGATGGTTCTACTTACGGTCGGGTTAACCAAATGGTAATCCAAATGGCTTTAGCTAAATTATACTTGAATGCTGAAGTATATACGGGTAAAGCAGAATGGCAAAAAGCAGCAGATGCTGCAAATGCCGTGATCACTTCAAATAATTATTCTCTTGAGCCGGACTATTTCGATAACTTCGACTTTGACAACGCTGGTTCTAGCGAAAACATCTGGGCGATTCCTTACGATGAAGTATTTGCAGGTGGATTTAACCTGGTAATGATGACTTTGAGTTACTTGAATCAAGAAACTTACAATCTAGCCGCTCAGCCTTGGAACGGTTTCTGTACCATGGAAGAATTTTTCAATTCTTATGAGGAAAACGATTTGAGAAGAGGTCAGCCCGGTACGGAAGATGGACCATCTACCGTTCGTGGAAATTTCCTTTGGGGGCCTCAATGGGATATAGCTGGTAGCAAACGTTTAGTTGATGCAGGTACGCTTGCCAGTGGTGTTGATCCGGACGGTGAGCCATTTACCTTAAGACCTGAAATCAATGAACTATTTCCAGAAGCATGGAGAGAAGCAGGTGCTAGGGTCGTGAAGTACCAAATAGAACCTGGTGCGCAGAGTAACATGAACAATGATATGCCTATCTACAGATACGCAGACGCAATGCTTATGCGTGCGGAAGCACTATGGCGTTTGGATCCCGGCAGCCAGGAAGCATTAGACTTGGTTAATGAGATCAGAGCACGTGCTGACGTAGATGCATGGACATTAGCGGATATGACTGCGGATAATCTATTGGCAGAAAGAGGTCGTGAAATGTTCGCAGAATGCCACAGAAGAACGGACTTGGTTCGCTTTGGTAAATTCAACGAAGCCTGGTGGGAAAAGCCAGCTAGTGATGAAACTAGACAAATCTTCCCTGTCCCAAGATCACAGCTAGATGCAAATCCAAACTTGACTCAGAATCCTGGTTATTAATCAGGGCTGAAACATAAAGACAGAACCCGTGTTAATGCGTTTAACACGGGTTTTTTTATCAGAGGCCCACTGTAACTAGACTTTTGACGCTAGACACTAGTGCCTCGGGAACTAAATAACCGGCACATTTCGCGGTCTCTTTTATAGCGG
>CAZHNG010000328.1:0-7539 GCA_964533785.1 uncultured Saprospiraceae bacterium
ACTATACAATATTCAATACAATCAACTGATTCTCATTTAAGCTGACAAAGTAGTAATAAGTTGAATCACTCCAAATCAAAATCCTCTAAGTGCCTGGACACATCTCCCTTCAATTCTGCTTAACCCGCGTAGAAATCCGCTTCATCGCTTGCGGCGGCAAAATATCCTCAACCGAAATACCATTTGATTTTGCTTGACGCAACGTAGCTTCCAGTTTTTCGTAATCCTCGGCCTTGTAATAGGCTTTGAGTAGCGTTGTTAAGGCCTCTGTATCATTGGGGTTCATATCCCAGGCTTTTTTAGCGTCTTTAACCGCGAGATCATTATTCCCCAATTTCAGATTAGCGGTAGCAATTTCCTTTAGTGCTTTAATGTTATTTGGTGAGCGTTGAATTTCCTGAGAGGCATTTCTTCTTATCAATTCCTGAGCATCTACTTTTTCTCTTATTAAAGTCCGTCTTTCCTGAATGATCTGTTGGTCCTGCTTCAGTTTGGTGGCCGTTTCCAGGTCTTTTTCGGCTAAATCGAGCATTTCTGCTTTTAGGTAGGCTGATCCACGGTACCAAAGTGCGGCCGTATCGGTAGGAGCTTGTTCCAACCGGGTGTTAAAATCCTCGATGGCTTCTTCCCAGTTGTTAGCCCAATAATTTAACATAGCCCGGTTATTGGCAGCTAGTCCGTAATTAGGGTGGGTTTCCAGCACTTCCGTATAGGCTGCAAGCGCCTTTTCATTATTATTACTGGCTAAATACGCATCGGCTAAGAACATACCCCGCATTAGAGAAGTAGCGGAATCCTTTGGCGCCACCGAACTTAACAATTCGATGGATTCTTCCTTTTTACCCTGATAGTACGCGGCTATCCCCAGCAATACACTTTCCAATTCGTCAATAATTTCATCTCCTGCAGAAATACTCGTAAAGCTACTCACCGTATCGACAAAAGAACCTTCGGTCGTGATGGTGGTGGTTGCTTCTGTTGTATTGACGCTTTCTTCTGCCTGCTGGATTTTCCCTAATTTGAAAGTCTCCCCATGGGTTAAAAATGTAAACTTATGGTTGATGATCAGTTGATCGCCAAGGTCCTCAGTAGTCCCAAATACGAGTAAGTCCGCGTCGCAACCCTGGCCAATTTGCCTGGCATTGGTAAAAGTCAGGGGATAATTCTTTTCATCCAGGGCAAACTTATCTGGGCCGATCAGCTCAACGCCAACGTCAATACCTACTGTTTCCACTTTACTCAAAAGGTTCCGGCGGATCAACTTATGCACCCCAGTCACAGTACCGGCAATCTGCCCGTTGCGGTCCACGGGTTGTAAGGGGCAAAGCGCAAATTTGAGGTATAATTCAGGTGAACCGGCACTGACATTTGGCATTTTAAAAGTGGGACAACGGTACGGGCTCCTATCTTTGTCACGCAGCGGACTAAATGGCGACACCAAAAACAAAACGATCAGTAAGGCCGCTCCAACTGCCACTCCGATCCCGGTCCTGGAACGACGCTTTTTCTTTTCCTCCAGGGCCTTTTCAAACGCTCCGCTCTCCAATTCATCCGCTATTTCTAATAATTGATTAGAGGTCTTGTTGTAGCTCAATTTGCGAGCTTCAGCAGAGCTTAATCCCAGACTCTCATCCTTCTTGGCTTTGCTGTAGCTCGATTTTATGAACAAAACCTTGTTTTTTAAAGCCCTGAACATCTCTTTGTCATTAAAGAAATCCAACAACTTTTGAATGGCCTGGTCCAGTTCAGCCGTCGCTATCAACTCCTTAATTTTCTTACCCAGTTCTTTTGGTGTCATAGTTAAGTGTTTGCCTTAATAGTAAAATTAGCCAAAAATTGTTGGAATGGGAAGATAGAATAAACTTCTACTATTTCAAATGCTTAGGAAGTGCTAACAAATTTTGTTAAATTGAGGGGGTGGGACAGCTGTACAGTACGAAAGGACAAATGATTCTCAAGAAATCTAGATTTTATTAGATCCTAGACCCCAAATGTTTTGAATTACACGAAGTCTTTTAGTTTTGGAAAAGGACAACAATTTCCAATATGACTGCCATTTAATCGCCACAAAACTGCCTGCCGATACCGTCTATGGTATATACATATCTTTTATTTATGATGGACACACCATTCAGAGAATGGATGTTTTGCGCATCGAGACAGAGTCTCTCGCGAGCAGTACCGGCGCTGCTCGCGAGAGACTCTGTCTCGATGCAGCATAACTTGTCAAACTCCGTTTGGGCAAAACCCCTTCTAAAAAACTGATTTTCAGCCCATAAAAACTTATGTATATGCGGTAGCCGATACCGTCAGGCAGGAACACTAAATCACAAAATCCCACTAAATCTTTAGTGCATTTTCGTGTTTTAGAGCCGATAGCTATCGGCTTAGTGGCATATCTTAAATCCCAAATTAGAAATTACTAAATGATTATAATTGTTACCCGCTGCCCTAAATATACCGTCATTTGTTAGTTACGCCAGTGAACATTCTCCACCTCAATCCCTATCTTAGCACCCAAATCATCTCTTTATTTTCTATAAATACATGAAATATGAATTGGCGCATCTGTTTTTTTACCATTATTTCCATTGGCATCTACGCCTGTGAATCCAATCCTCCGGCAGCAGCCTACGAAGAGTTAAGTAATACCGCCAAGCGGCAGGCAGCATTTGCCCTCTCCGGTATGGAAGTAGCGGAAGGTTTAGAAGTGACGATGTTTGCGTCCGAACCCATGTTGATCAATCCGACGAATATCGACATTGACGCACGTGGCAGGGTATGGGTTTGCGAAGCTTTTAATTACCGCAATCGACTCAATCCCGATAACCCCTACCGGGATGAAGGAGACCGGATTCTCATACTTGAAGATACCGATGGGGATGGCAAAGCGGATAGCAAAAAGGTATTTTACCAGGCAGAGGATATCAATTCGGCATTGGGTATCGCCGTTTTGGGGAATAAGGTCTACGTCTCTCACAGTCCGAATATTTTGGTTTTCACCGATGAGAATGGGGATGATATTCCCGATCAGAAGGATACCTTATTCACGGGCATGGGTGGCGATCAACACGATCACGGCGTGCATGCGGTCATTTTCGGACACGACGGCAGGTTGTATTTTAATTATGGCAATGAAGGGTCTAAGGTTGTCCACCCAACAGGAGAAGTGGTGCGTGACGTAAATACCAGCGAATTTGTTGAAGAAGGGAACTCGCCGTATCGCCAGGGTATGGCATTCAGATTAGAAGAAGATGGCTCCAATTTTGAAGTGCTCGGGAACAATTTCCGGAATAACTACGAATTGGCTTTAGACTCTTACGGCACCATCTGGCAATCCGATAATGACGATGACGGCAATAAGGCAACCCGCATCAACTACGTAATGGAATACGGTAATTATGGATTTAAAGATGAAATGACGGGTGCCAATTGGCGGCAATCGCGCGTAGGGATGCACGAAGAAATCCCCAAAAGGCACTGGCATCTCAATGACCCGGGAGTAGTTCCCAATTTACTACAGACGGGGTCCGGTTCACCCACTGGGATGGTATTATACGAAGGAGACTTGTTACCGAAGCAATTCCGGGGACAGATGATCCATTGCGAGCCGGGACATAATGTGGTGCGTTCTTACCCGGTACAACCGGATGGGGCGGGTTATAAGGCTTCCATTGTACCCATTTTGGAAGGCAAAGATCAATGGTTCAGGCCTTCGGATGTTTGCGTGGCGCCTGATGGCTCCTTGTTGGTGTCAGATTGGTACGACCCGGGAGTGGGCGGACATAAAATGGGCGATATCGAGCGGGGCCGCATTTACCGCATTGCGCCCAAGCGGAAAAAATACAAAAATCCACCATTCGATCTTTCTAGTACAGAAGGACGGATCGCCGCTTTGCTGAGCCCTAATATGGCAAGGCGCTACCTGGGTTTCCAGGCGTTGAAAGCAGGAGATGAAGCGGATAAAAAAGCCTTGATGGATCTTTGGGAAAACGGCCGGGACTTTGCCAAAGCCCGCGCTTTGTGGCTGCTTTCCGGCATGTCAGACGGTGAAGCCTTTCTTTCCGGAGCTTTACAGCACGACAATCCCAACTTGCGTATTGCAGCAATAAGAGCCATGCGGATGCATTACAAAAACAAAATACTCCCTGTACTAAAAGAATTGGCTAAAGATCCCAATCGACAGGTCAAAAGAGAAGTAGCACTGGCGCTACGAAACGAAAAAGGCGAAGCGGCCGCAAAAATATGGGCAACGTTGGCGATGGATCACGATGGTCAGGATCGTTGGTATTTAGAGGCATTAGGCATTGGTTCCAGCTTGCAACCGGAAGCTTGCTTCGACGCCTGGCTGGTAGCTGTCCAAGACAATTGGGATACACCGGCCGGCAGGGATATTGTTTGGCGCACGCGGGCGCAGGCGGCTATTCCTTTATTAAAAGCGATCATTACCAATGAAGAGACACCAGATGCAGACCTGCCGCGCTATTTTCGCGCCTTTGATTTCCATAAATCGCCCGATAAACAACAATTGATCGCCTACCTTATTCAGCCGGAAAAACCGGGGTATTTACTGCGCAATCAGCTTGCTGTGCAAGTCCTGGATGCTGACTTTATTGCTCAAAACCCAACTGTAAAAGCAAAAGTAAAAACGGTTTTACCTTCTCTTGAAAATTCACCGCAGTGGTTACCTACGCTCCGTAGATTAGGAATCTCGGATTATAACGATAATATTTTTGCGCGTTTTCTGGATGCGGAAGACCGCAAAGGGCGGACGGATGCATTAGGTGCCCTTTTTGATTTGGGCGGAGGTTCTCTTCTGGAAAATTACCTGAAAGATGCAGATGAGGAAATGCTTTACAAGACGGTAGAAAAACTAAGGAATTTTGGCAACACGCAATGTTCGGCATTATTGGCAAAATATTTGAACGACGAACAACTTTCCGCTTCTACCCGCCTCTTGATCACCGATGTACTCGGGTCTTCCTGGGACGGTCAGATCGCCCTGATGGATCTGGATAAAAAACAACAAGTGCCGGCGTTCGCCAAGAATACGGCATACCTGCGTATGTCCGGATCGTGGAACGGAGAAGTTTCCGATTACGGCCGCCAACACATGGCAGATATTGCAGGGAAAACGATTGATGGAGAAAAATTGCCAACGGTAAAACGGCTGGTTTCAATGGAAGGGACGCCGGAAAAAGGTCAGTCCATCTTTGGTCAGCATTGCGCCAATTGTCACCAGGTCAATGGTGAGGGGATAGAGTTTGGCCCCGATTTGTCGGGCATTGGCTCGAAGTTAGCTCCTCAGGCTTTATTCGAAGCTATTATTTACCCCAGCAATGGTATAAACTTTGGCTACGAAGGTTGGCTGATCGAACGCAAAGATGGTTCCTTTTTCAGCGGCTACATCAGCAGTGAGACGGAGACGGAAATTACCCTCCGCATGATGGGAGGGGCTACCCAGACTATCCCGGTTGCTGAGATCAAAAGCAGAAAGCCTTTGGAAAAATCCTTAATGACCGAAGGCTTACCCGCTCTGATGACCCAAAGTGATCTGGTGGATCTGGTGAGTTACCTGCAAACGTTAAACGGGTTGACGAGTTAGACGAGGTTACGTGGATTCGCGGGTTCTGTCGAAATTGTCTGATCAGGACATCAAAATATCTTTTGACTTATCAAATCAAGCTGCCAATGAAAGGAAAGATTCATAGGCGTTTTGTTTGGGGTTTGTCATTTGGCCTTTCTTTAGCATTCTAACTAATTCGATTACTGCTATGTTGGATTTTGCAGATTCGAAGGATTTAAAACCTAGTATTGACCTTATCTGTCGTTTTATAAACCGATGATCTTGCCCGACTATATTGTTGAAGATATTTATGTCCAAGCACTTAAGTGAGACGCCAGATTTGAGACGCTAGACTCTAGACCGTGTGTGATTGATCCCGATTGCTATCGGGAGTGAGTTGGGTGTGTTTAAAACAAAAGTTATTATTGTCCACCTACTTACTTATTTCAAACGAATTCGAAGATTTGCGCGTTAATTATTATGATTAAACGTCTAAAAACCCTAATTTGAGAAAAAATAACAAATAGGTAAATATGCTAGTTGAATTCAGTGTCTCTAATTTCAAATCCTTCAAAAAGTTACAAACTTTAAGTATGGTTGCACAATCACTTAAGCCAAAATATGAATGGCTTAATGAAAACACTTTTGTGGCAGAAGAGGAGCTTCCCCTACTTAAGACAAAAGCAATTTTCGGAGCTAATGCAAGTGGCAAGAGTAATCTAATCAAGGCAATTGCAACCTTTTCAAGAATTGTAAATAATTCTGTAAAAGATGAAAAAATACTAAAATCATTGATTGAGCCTTTTGTGTTATCTACTGATAGTATTGAAGAACCTTCATTTTTTCAAATGGTTTTTTTAATTGACAATGTGAGATATAGGTATGGATTCGAAGCTAACAAGAATGAGGTCAAGAGTGAATGGTTATTTGGTAGGCCCGGTCAAAAAGAAGTTCCTTATTTTATAAGAGAAGGGAATGAAATTCTTAAGGTGAATGAAACTAGATTTCCTGAGTCTAAAAAGTTTTCATTCTTACTTAATGAAGACAATGAAATTGTTAGAAAGAATGCTCTTTTCTTATCTGCTGCTGCTTCCCTAAATGGAAAAGTTTCAAAAAAAATCGTCAACTGGATTTCTAAGATTATCATCATCAGTGGAATTGATGATTCAATTATGAGAAGTATTGCATATGCAAAGCTCGAAAATGAAGTACATAAAAATAAGGTTATCAAATTCTTAAATGAGGCTGGAATAGATATTGAGGATTTTGTCTTAGAAGAATTCGACGAAAATAGTTCATCTACTTCGATTCCTGATGAGATTAAAGAATACTTAAATAGAGGTAATAAAATTAAAATTTTAACCTCTATTAGGACTCAGTATGGAGATGATAACCAACCAAGTGCCAAAATTGGATGGAATTTTAACAACTATGAATCTGATGGCACTCAAAAAATGTTGAACTTAAGTCCCTTTATTTTAGATTCGCTTGAGGAAGGAAGGACTTTAATTTTAGATGAATTTGAAGCTAGACTGCATACTTCACTGTCAAGGAGTATTGTCCAACTTTACAATTCAAGTCATAATAATATTATGAACTCACAATTTATTTTTTCAACACATGACACCAATTTATTGTCATCTAAACTCATGAGAAGGGATCAAATTGCATTTGCAAAGAAGGATAATTTTGGTAGATCTAAGGTCTACACATTAGCTGATATTAAAGGGGTCCGAAACGATGAAAGCTATGAGAAAAATTATCTAATCGGCAAGTATGATGCTGTTCCTAAAATAGGGGACCTTGATTTAGCATTAACATTCTAAATTTAAATAATGCCAAAAAAGACAAAGGCAATAAAAAAGACGGACATTGATGGAAAGAAACCTTGGCTTAGGAAAAGAGGAATAACTCTCATAGTGAATATTTCGGAGTGTCTGACCCCCTCGATTCGGAGCTTTGACCCTCCTGTG
>CAZHNG010000329.1:0-7537 GCA_964533785.1 uncultured Saprospiraceae bacterium
CTTACTGTGAACCCCAACCAGCTATTGTAAAAGAAAATCACGATCCTGATGGCTTAGGTCGCATTAGGGTGCAGCTATATTGGCAGCAAGATCCAGAAATGACACCTTGGCTCAGAATTTTAAGTACACACGGCGGCAAGAGTGGTGGTTTTTTCGTTATCCCTGAAGTTGGTGATGAAGTGATGGTTGGTTATGAATTAAATCATCCGGATACACCTTTTGTGATGGGATCTCTATACCACGGCAAAGCAAAGCCCTCCGGAAATTACCAGGATAAGGATAATAATATCAAAGGTATCTTGACCAAAAGCGGAAATGAAATCACTTTGGTAGATACCGGTGGAAGTGAAGAAATAAAAATTTCCAATAAAGGTGGGCAAAATACAATCACGCTTACCATGTCAAATGGAGGCGCAATAAATATTTCTTCCTGTAACGAAATGACCCTTTCCGGCAAGAATATTAATATCAATGCGAGCGAGGATTTCAAACTGTCGGCAAAAAATATCACCATGCAGGCCAAGCAGAATGTTACCATGGTTGCCGCTGAAGGTAGTACTTTATCTACCTCAAAATCAAGTGCAACCATAGTAGCCGATACAACCAAAGTAATCGCATCAGGTGATGCGGGAGCGGCAATTGTTAGTGGTTCCAAGACTCTAGTTTGCGCAGGAGGGGACTCCGCAGCCGTTGTGTCAGGGAATGACTCACTCGTACTTTCTGGAAAAACAGCAACACTCACTGGCGACAATATGGCTAAAATAACAGGTAAAAATGTAGAGGTAGAGGGATCGGCAGGAGCTGCTGTCATCAAGGGAACATTCGTACAGTTAAACTAATCTCAATTAAATGAATGACGAATACTATACCATTCCATTTGATGTAACCCTTTTTTTTCAGTCTACGCAGTCTGATAACACAGCTGTTCGTTCTGGCCGTTCCAATTCGAATAAATTAAGGTGTTCTTTGTCTGAATCCATCCGACAGAACATTTCGCTTATTATCACTACTAAATATGGAGATTTTCGTTTTGATCCTTTTTTTGGATGTCAGATTTGGGAGGAGGATTTTGTGGTGCCCCACAACATTGATACCTGGAAAGACGAAATCAAAGTATTTTTATACAATGCTATTTCCAGTAATGAGCCAAGAATTGAAAATATTGATCCTTTGGAAGTAGAAGTGGATCGGTCACCAGCTCATAACCGTACGAGAATCCATCAGAAACTAAACATTTACCTGGAAGCATCGATCAAGGGTACCAACGAGCGGGTTACCTTCTCCGAAGTACTCTTTTTTAGTCCGTATTCATTGATATAAATCGCTGCAATTAAGAATTATAGAAATCCAACAAATGGCCAAAAGATTCGAAGATCGGGAAGTCATCCGTGAAAGGATGTACAGAAAAGCAGATGAAATATTTGAACAATATTCGAATAGGTCTCTAAGTCGATTAGGCGGTGTAGACCCACTTGTGCATATGCTCATTGGAGCTTGTGCTTCTGAATTTGAAAAGGTATGGCATTCCATCAATGATTCATGGAGTAGAATGTTGAGCGAATTAGCCAAGTTATTTTCTCCGGAAGTTACTGCTGGGGCATTGCCCGCGCATGGAGTTATTCATGCTACTCCTAAAGAGCCCAGCTACCTCACTTCACCTACCAGGGATTTGATTGTTTACAACGCTGGAGATGGCAGTAAAGTCTATTTTACTCCTACAAGTAATTTCGAATTGATTGGCAGCGAAGTGAAATTCATTGCTTGTGACAATTCAATTTCTGGCATTGAGTTTATGCCCATTCCAAAGGCCATTCCATTAATCAGGAGCAAGAATCGGCAGAAACTTCCTATTAATGTTTTGTGGATAGGACTGGATTGGCCTAAAGAGCTTTTTGGGAAAAAAAGCCTTCAGCTCTATTTTGATTGGCCGGATGAAATTATTGCCCGGTATTCCAAAGAACTTTTGTCCAATAGTATTTGGAAAACAAGCGATGGTACGGTATTAAATAGCAGTTGTGGATTCGGGGATAGCCTCCAGTCTTCCTCTTCTATTATTGAAAATGAATTGAGTTTTGCCCGTAAACTAGAAAATCAGGCCAACTCCTTCTACGAAAGCAGGTTTGTAAGGTTATTCTCTGCAGACAGCTTCGATTCGAAGTTTTTGAATAGTTACCCAGCAGAATTTAATGCGACCTTTCATGAAGATGAACTAGCCAAGGAACTAAGCCAACCTTTACTCTGGTTGAAAGTAGAGTTTCCTACGCCAATACTGGCAAATGAAAGAACGAAATCAAATGCTCCACTTAGGGGTGTGAAGTGTTTGGTCAACTGTTTTCCCGTTCTTAACCGTAAGTTAGAATCCACCATCTTTAGGTTAACCCGAACTGTAAATTTATTTAATCTACCTGTAGGTGGTTCTTTCTTGGGGATAGACCAAGTGGTTAGTTCCAACTTAAAAAAGAAATATAAGGAAAAGCCTTTTGCCGGATTATCGAAAACTAAATTTGATTCTAAAGAAGAAGTAAGACCATATACTATAAGAAAATTAGGGGTGAATCGTATAGATCAACGCGATGCTTTTGAAATGTTAGGAAATCTTATGAATATAATAAGAGAAGATATTTTCTTATTTGAAGCCGTAGGTAAAGAAGGGGTTTCCGAAGAAATTAGAACGATCAGAAGGGTGCTTAATGATTTGGATAGGAGATTGGAATTTTTAAAACTATCAGACGAAGCTTCGGTGAAACAAAGAACTTTCATTATGTTCCCTCCGGGAAAGAAAGAAGATGTCATTGTGAAATACTGGTGGACTGATGGATATAAGGGAAATAAAATTGGGCCATCAGATATTTTATCCCTGGGGCAAAATACTCCTTGGGATTTGGGGAGCCTAAAATTTATTTCCGTTACTCAAAACGGCAGGCCTCCCCTAAATGACGAACAGAAAATATTCGAACTCCGGTCTAATATCATCTCAAGAGATAGGATTGTCTCGAGGGCGGACATGAAATTATATTGCTATCGAGTGCTGATGAATGACTTAAAAAAGGTTGAAATAAGAAAAGGGAGTACGATCTCTTCCGATCCTAATGAAGGGTTGATAAAAACACTTGATATTCATTTGGAACTAAAAGAAAGTGTTGATAATCATGATTTTTGGACCCAAAAACTAGCGTCAGAGCTGAATGAAAAATCCACCTGTTTAGTGCCGATCAGGGTTTTTGCTGCCAAATGAAGAATGTTTATAATATGGAAGATTACCACAATTCGCTAAAAAAACAATTAGAGCATTATTTTTTTGACGTAAGGCTAGAAGTATTATTGGCGGAATTACTCGAAAATAATGCTATTGAATTTAATGATGTGTTAGTAAGACCCATAGGTTTATTTGGTAGAGGCTATCAGAGAGACTTACATGATATACAGTTTAAGGAAATTGAAGTTGGAAAGGTCAAAGAGATCGATAAAATCATTTTCTCTGTTTGGCGAGAAGGTATTTTTGATGCTCTACCAGAGGGTTTATTCTTTAAACCACTAAATCGCAAATACAAGAAGTCTTCTCATGAAATTCAGGAAGAGATAAAGAAAACCCAACAAAGAGAAAGGGCAGCAAGAGATTTTTTTCTTCCTATTGATCATGAGTTTTTTCACCATAAGGTAGTTCTGGAACAAATTGAAAGAGAGACCGTTCCCGGATTTACCAGTGAGACTGGAAGAGAAGTGTTTTTGAAAGATTTTTGGGATATTGATTTACAGGATATATCTCCAGATCAAAAGACTACATTGTTATATTTTCTGCCCTATGCTTTCAAATTCAAAGCGGATATGGCTAAGCTAGAAGAAGTCTTTAGCGCTGTCCTTAAAGAAAAGGTTGTGATTCGCAAAACGCGAGGTCAAGAGGCGGAATTAGCAGATGAATTTATACCCAGGTTGGGAGAAACCTTTCTCGGTATAAATACAATACTCGGTAATACTTTTAATGATGGCCTGCCGACCTACAGGATCCGTGTTTTAGAATTGATTAACAAAGAAGTAGAGAAATATTTACCAGGTAGGAGCCAGGATAAACTAATTAAGGTGCTAATGGCTTTCTTTTTTCCCCTGGATTATGAATATCAAGTGTCGATTGACGTCCGTCGAAGGGAAATGCAATTTAAATTAGATAATACCAAACATCAAGGCCTTCTGGGACTAAACACCATTCTCAATAACCAAGTTGTTTAACAATCGTAATAATGGATCTCAATCTAATAATACTTTTACTATTGACCCTAGTTTTTTCTTTGATCGCAATTTTTTGGTTGCTTAGTAATCAAAAAAAAAATCGACGTTTTGATAAAAAAGGAATATTTTATTACTCTGTTGTATATATACTCTTCTTTGGTATTTTAGGGTTGCTTGGGCTTATTGATCCAGCGTCCAATTTTTTCGGTAGGTATTGGCTAGCTCAGGGGGCAATAATAATAGCTGGTACTGTTCACGCTTGGTTACTGTTTAGTATTTTTGACTGGCCAGATCGGTCTTCTTTCCTTTCGGAGTCATTATTTACCTTATTTATCAATCTTTCCGGAGCTTTCATATTCATCTTGATCTATTATCTTTCCGTTTATTTCTCAGAATTTGAAGGAGGGCAAATCCTTAAGATTTCAACGACTTTATTAGTGTTTATTGTGCCTTACTTCATATTGAGGACTTATGATTATATAAGTATGATTCCCAATAGAATGTTTGTGGCCTGGCCTTATCCTGACGGGCTCCCCAAGAAATTGGATCTAAGAAAATCTAACATCATTTATATCAAGGTAAACCTGAATAGTAGTTGTGATCCGAAACGCGCCAAGGAAATAAATCAACGTACTAGACTCCCTTTTAACACCAGGGTTGGTGATTTTTTTCACCATTTCGTAACAGACTACAATAAAGAGGGAGAATACCGACCAATTGAATGTTTAAATACGGATATGGAAGGTAACTCAATAGGGTGGGTATTTTACGTATACAGAACTTCGGGAAGCAGAAAAACCTTGTTGGACCCTTATAAAGTTGGAACAGATGTCATAAGAGAAGGAGATACGGTTAGTGGTCTTAGGGTACTACTAGATAAAAAAGCTTCGTTAGAAAAGTACAACCAAAATAAGGACGACATTGAGATAATTGATAATATTTTTGGTGATAGTGATCATAAAAGTAATGATAACGACGATGATATCATTTTTAGAGAAAAGTGAACCCTTACAATATTAATTTAATACTCCAATAAATTTACTTCATATGCAAAGATATTTCCCTGTTAATTGGCAAAACGGTATGAAAATCAACCAAAGCCACTTTATTGGATTAGAAAACTCATTCAGGAGCGATCTTATTGAGTACAATAATCGCCTTTTAAATAAAAATAGTTATGGTATACTTCCAGTGCCAGTCGGTACTAGAAGTGTAGATCTATACTTTAAAATAGACCAAAGTCAGCAGATTGTTCTAAACTTGACCAAATGCGATTGCATTACGCCAAATGGCATATATGTTCGCATTACTCCAGATCAGCAGAGCCAGAATGAATTTAGAATCCCGCTTTCTGAAATTGAAAATAAGCTGCAAAATGGAGATCACCTCAATGTAAACTTAAATATCCGGCCTTTTGAAAGAGATCCTTTTGGAGATCCCACTCAGGAAGATCCTCCAAGAGCACCTTACACCAAACCTAAATACTTCTTGACCATAGATAACTTTAACAGCGAATCCATCCAAAGGACCAATACAGAAAGGGGCCTGCTGACTATCGGAAGAATTGTCGTTAAGTCGGGAAGTATCGAATTAGACGAACATTATATTCCGCCATCTACCTGTATTGCCGCCCACGAAACGCTGTCGGAGACATTCCTACTGTGGGGGAAACATTTGACTGAAATATTCAACAATTGTTTGATAACCATTGAAAACTCTAGCAAGATAATAGCCGCCAATCAGGAAACAATCATTTTTGACCCAGTTAGCAAGGTTTCCGTTGCTGAAACCATCAACAAACTTACGGTTGATATCCTTACTTATTTATCAGAAATATTACCTCCCGTAAATCAACTTCTTAGGGACCAACCCCCTATTCATACCTTAATTCTTATGCAACAGTTTGCATATAGATTGAAAATGAACATTGTACTTCTAAGTACGCAGGAACAAAGTCAGCTTATAAATTATCTGAAGGAAGCGATAAAAGTAAATAATTTCATTAAATCACTAAATGATTTGATTAAAGTGGAATATGATCATGAAGATATTGGGCAGACAGTCAAGGTCATAAATCAATTCATCACTTGTTTGAAAAAAATGTACGATAAGGCTGAAGGTTTGCCTAGCAGAGATTTCACTTGGCGAATTATGTCTGGTGAGATTCAAATAAAATTTCATGATGAAGGCCCCTCTTCTACTTTAGCTAATTAAATATTGTCTACCAATGAGTAATTCACCAGTCGTGACTAACAAAAATGAAAGAACAATTTCCATCTTAAAAGTAGTCGGAATCTATTTGCTTACGTTCTTTATTTTATTCCTTATTTTCAGGAACTATTCGACAGTACCTAAGGAAGAAGAAGATATTATGAAAGCACTTAGAGAAGAAAACGAAAGTCTTAGAGATCTTGTATTCCACGCAGATACCATGGCAAGCCTAATAAGAATGTTAATTGATTTCGATAAACAGGAAAAAACTGATCCGGGAGGGGTATTAATGAATAAATCAACGGCTGAGAGAGACTTTAATGCCTACACAAATAGTCTGATAGATATTAAGGGAAAAGAAAAAATCCCTAAGTACATCAATGATGTTGGCAATATTTTAGACCTCTTGGTTTCAAATCGAAAAAAAATCAACGATTTAAACGATGAAGTGATGTTATTGAAGGAGGAAAAGGCAAAAATTGAAGAAAAAGCTCGTGAAAATGCCAATGCGGCTAGCCAAGCCGTTATTCAAAATCTAAACGATAGAATCGCAACGCTCGAAGAAGAAAAATTACAACTATCAAAAAGGGTGCAAACCGGGAACGAAGGTCTTGTGGATTCGAACGAGAAAATTGCTGAGAAGAATGAAGACATCGCCGATCTGAAACAAAAGATAACGGATATCGAAAGTAAAGTGGTAGTAATTGAGCAGTATGTTAAAGAAAGAGCTGGAAAAAAGGTAGGATTAGTGCCTGAATGTAAATTGAAAAACTCTGAGCTCACTGTTTTGTATGAAGATATTAGTAATTTGAAGCTGTTTATCGAGAAGTAAATTCCATAATTTGCTCATTGCTCTTTTCTCGAAAAAGCATGTTCTTATTGGATTAAATTCTACTCCATTTCAAAAGTATACTTTACACTCAAAATTAGGATCAGCAGTTAAGTTGGAATTTAATAATTTTAAAGGACAACTTAAACATGAAAAAACAACGTCGAAAATTTTTAAAAGAGTTTAAGCTCAAAGTGATTTTGGAAGCGCTTAAGGAACGCTCTTCCCTACTGGAATTGTGTCAAAATACGATCTGCATGCGAACCAAATATC
>CAZHNG010000330.1:0-7533 GCA_964533785.1 uncultured Saprospiraceae bacterium
ACAATCAACGGAAATTTTATTTATTCTGAAAAATTGATATCCATTGAATATCAGTGTTTTGTTGTCTAAAATCTAGCGTCTAGCGTCAAAAGTCCAATTAATTAATAAACGCTGCGAATCCGTCGGATACAATTCGTTACTACTCCCCAGACCTGGAATTGATCTTCTTCGGTGATGACAATTGGTTTATAATTATTTTTTTCAGAGAACAGAGTAATCTTAGGTCCTTCTAAAATGAGTCGCTTAATGGTAAATCCTCCGTTGTAAACGGCTACGATAATATCTCCAGATTTAGCCTCCAGCGATTTATCAACAATAGCGATATCTCCCGAAAATACGCCGGCACCTTCCATAGAATTACCTTTCACCCTGACAAAAAAAGTAGCCGGTGGATTAGTGATCAAGTATTCATTCAAATCCAATTGTTTTTCCATGTGGTCTTCCGCCGGAGAAGGAAAACCTGCATAAACAACCGGAAGGAAATCTATGAACTTTGACACGGAAATTTAGTTTTGAAAAAACAAGCAAGACTTCACAAACTACTACTTTTACATACTCTCTTCCTTCAAAAAGGCCTCTTCATCTTTGTATTTGGAGGGGCATTTCATCAGAATGTCCGTAGCCACGAATTCGTCTCCCTGCATACTGCCCGTCAGAACGATTTGCTCGGATAGTTCAAAGTCTTGTGGTTTCTCCTTAAGTAATACTACTTTGTGTTCTTTTCCATCGGTATCACGGATGAAAAATTCAAAGCGATTCGGGTCTTTCTGGGGATCGTAGATCATTTCTTTATCCTTGGCCAACTGCCCGGCAATTTTAACGCGTTTTCCACTTTCCATTGCATCGTCAAAAGTGGCGTAAGTGCTCATGTCATCGGCTGCCGTGACAAAGATGATAACAGCGGTAGCAATCATTAGAGCTGCGATGATATATATTTTCTTCATTGGTAAGTTGTAATTTTTTTTTTGCAAAAATAAGATTAAACGCACATAATCTGATCAGTCAGATGTAAAATCATAATTTGCAGATCTGCATTTTTGATCCTCAAACGCTTGTAATCTAGCATTCCCGCCTATTGCCTGCCGACACTGCCAGAATGGCCGGCAGGTGGCATCTGATGTCTTATTGATTGGCATCCCCACTTTTATAGCAATAGCCAAATGAAAGCGGTAACCCTATTTGTATTTTAGAAACGAATAAACCATAGGATAGTTCTGTAGAGGTTGGGGCAGCGCCTAAAAAAGACACTAATACTCTTAAACCTTTGCCTTGAATCACTGATCAAATAAGGTACCGTTCATTTGTGGGGGAACGGTGCCCAAGTGCTGATAAGCTTTAGGTGTGACCTCTCTGCCACGTGGAGTTCGTTGGATAAAGCCCTCCATGATCAAAAAGGGTTCGTGAACTTCTTCGATCGTACCAGCCTCTTCGCCGACAGCAGTAGCAATGGTGGTGATACCCACCGGGCCTCCTTTGAATTTATGAATAATTGTAGAAAGGATCTTGTTGTCCATTTCGTCTAAGCCGTACTCATCTACGTTCAGCGCTTCTAAACCGTATTGAGCAATTTGCTTATCAATAGTGCCGTTGCCTTTAATTTGGGCGAAATCGCGAATACGACGCAATAAAGCATTAGCTATTCTGGGAGTACCGCGGCTACGGCCGGCAATTTCTTGTGCACCGTCTTCCGTAATAATAACCTGAAGCAAATGGGCTGAGCGTTTGACGATTTTTTGCAAGGTAGCTACATCGTAATAGTCGAGATGACAATTAATACCAAACCGCGCCCGCATTGGGGAGGTTAGCAAACCTAATCTCGTTGTTGCACCAATCAATGTAAAGGGGTTAAGAGATATTTGAATACTACGGGCGTTCGGACCACTATCGATCATGATGTCAATCGTATAGTCCTCCATCGCTGAATACAGGTATTCTTCCACTACCGTGTTTAGACGATGTATCTCATCAATGAACAATACGTCTCCTTCTTCCAGATTAGTCAGTAAACCTGCCAGGTCGCCCGGCTTTTCGATTACTGGCCCGGAAGACATCTTTAAATTGGCTCCCAATTCATTGGCGATAATATAGGATAGAGTGGTCTTTCCCAGTCCAGGTGGACCGTGGAGTAGGACGTGATCCAGGGCGTCCCCTCTTTGTTTGGCAGCAGCAATGAAAATTTTCAGGTTTTCTACGATCTTTGGTTGCCCACTGAAATCCTGGAGGGCTTTGGGACGCAGTGATTTTTCCACCTGTTGGTCTTCGTTGCTCAAATTTTCTTTTTCTGGATTTAATTGACTATTCATGGTGACAAATATACTAGAGTGTTTTTGAGTTTCCTATTTAATTTAGGTGACACCTAGGTGTCACCTAGGTGTCACCTAGAGGATGAACCATAGCTTGGTTTTCCTGTTCTCTGCCTTTAATAACGAAACAAAGTTCAGGTGTTCAACGAAGTACTTCAACTTTCCACAATGAATATCATCTGGTTGGGATTGGGTGCGCTACTGATCGGTTCGGAAAAGGCTGGTATTAAAGGATTGAGTATGGTTGCCGTATCCATTTTTGCCGTCATTTTGGGAGGCAAAGCTTCTTCCGGCTTGTTATTGATATTGTTTATGCTGGCAGATCTATTTGCCGTCCGCTATTACTTTAAAGCCTCCCAATTTCCCATTGTTTTCCGACTGCTGTCTCCTGCCGTCGTCGGTATTTTTCTGGGGGCATGGTTGGGGATCTATATTGATGATGATTTATTTAAGGATATCATTGCGATCATTATCCTTAGTTGCTTAGGATTGGTTGTTTTTCAGCACTATATCACTCGTTCAAATCTGGACTTACAACATCCGGTCGTTTGGATAAGTATTGGTTTCATTACGGGGTTTAGTACCATGATCGCTAATGTGTCTTCGCCTATCCTGGCCATTTATCTATTGGCCTTGCGCTTACCGAAAAATCAGTTTATTGGTACCATTATTTGGTTTTTCTTTATTGTCAATTTTATCAAACTACCTTTCCATATCTGGAGTTGGCAAACTATTCAATATTCTACATTAGGCCTGGCGCTTACTGCTATACCGGTTATCGGTCTGGGCTTTTTGCTTGGTATTCGCATTGTGGGGAGAATACCGGAGCTAGGGTTCAGGTATTTGATCATCGGTGTCACAGTGATAGCTTCCTTGAAGTTGTTGTTCTCCTAGGGTAGGTAAGAGAGCAGATTTCAGGCACTAAAAGTAATTCATAGTCTAATATTAATTTTCTCTGACCGACTCTAATGAATGGTGTGTCTTCATCCAGAAGAAATCGCAAATCATTATTTAACGATACGTTCTTTTTTTCTTTTACTTAGACGTAATTTTCTTTTCATTATATAATTGAAATCTAGAAACTGCACGATTACATCCTAAGTCTTTCCGCAAAAAACAAAACCTGCCTCACTTTAAGCGAAGCAGGTTTTTCTTAGCATTTTCCAAGCAAAGTACTATCGTATTTCTATCTTTTTACGAATTTAAGGATAGTTTCATTATTGGGCATTTGAATCTTGGCCAAGTAAGTGCCTTGCGGCAATAGTGATACATCAACGGATTGATCAATAACCTGTTGGTTAGCGATCAATTGACCATTGCTGTTGTAAATCGAGAGAAAAACTGGTTGATAGCCTAAACTTGTCTCAATAGTTATGAAATGTGTAGTGGGATTTGGGTAAAGCTGAACCGAAAACTGACTTGTACCGGTTTCTGAGTTGACCGATACAACGTTTGAGTATTCAAATTGACCGTCAAAGTCAATTTGTTTAAGCCGGTAGAGACTGGTACCCGACCATATTTCACGGTCCAGAAAAGTATATGTTTGCGATTGGATTGTATTGCCTGCACCTTCAACAAAAGCAATAGCCTGCCAGTCGATACCGTCTTGACTTTTTTGCACCTCGAACCCTTCATTATTGATCTCAGCCGCAGTAATCCAGGTCAATTCCACACTATTGCCTGTCATTTTTGCAGAAAAGTCAACCAGCTCAACGGGAGTAGGAGCAAAAAATGGCGCTGCAGAAAGATCGAGACCGGTGTTGGAAAAGATCCAGTTGTTTTGATCAAGCAGATCTGCCACTGTAAAATCCAATCCTCGTTCTGACTCTTTAAAATCAGCGGCAATGACTTCCGGATCATCGGGATCAAGATCAATGACAATTGCACCTTTATGTTGTGGCAGGTTGCTGTTGGCAGGATTTGCACCTTCTGGAATAATGTTGTTTGACAGGTTAATTGCACTGTGTACTATCCCTGTGGGATATTTCCAAGGAGCAAAAGAAGTATTACCGATAAGGTATAAGGTTTCATCAGAGGTGAATTCCCAATCACTGAGAAAAGTAAAGTAATTATCTACTTCTCCGTCACCTCCTTTCAGCGTATAGCCGTCAGGATGGTCATTGTCTATTGTAATGACTACAACTTGTCCTCTTGTTAATCCTTCGGCGACTGTCCGAAATTCAAACAAGATATCACCTACAACACCCTGATTAGGGGTTTCGAAACGGCCATTTTTTGAAGAGTAGCCAAGGTCGGTAATAAGATACCTTCTGCTTGACGGAATGTCCTCCAGAGCAACGAAAGCGATTTGTGGCTTAGGGCCTGAGAAGTCTACGCCACAAAAAGCCAGGTTAGGCGTGAAATTAGGTTGGGCAAAAAGACTATTTTCCGGAATAATAAAACAGACCAGGCTACAAAGTAGCAGTAGTAGTTTTTTCATAGTTTGAAAAATTTTTAACTGAGGTTTAATAATTCTCGATTGATTCAAACACTACACTCAAAAATCATGTAGTTCTTACCATTCTTAGCAAATGGAAAAATTATCTGTTGCCTGCTTTTCAAAATAAAAACAAGCTCAATAATGATGATCAATTTTTTTACGCTAACCTCCTGATCTTTTGGTCTGAGTATATCCTTCGTCCAGCAATAATTGGGCCACTTTACCTTGAAAGTTACCCTGAACGATTATTTCTCCGTTTTTTACGGATCCTCCTACTCCGCATTTTGACTTGAGCCACTTTCCTAATTCTTTAAGATCGTCATTTTTTCCGACAAAACCCGTGACTAATGTCACTTCTTTTCCTTTTCTTTTCTTTCTGTCAACACTTACTCTTAATTTCTGTTGTTTTGGATGCAGTGTTTCAACTTCTTCTTCCTGCTCGTATTGATATTCGTGATCAGGATCAGTGGAGTAGACGATTCCGGTTCTTCGCTTTTTATTCTTAGAAGCCATAATCAATTGGTATGAGTCAATAAATTCTAATAATAAAACGTCTTGACGCTTGGTTATGTTGAGAAAAGTTGAAACCTCCAATCAACAAAGTTTGGCTAAATGTCTGGAAAAAACATAATGATGGATGTGATTAAGAATAAGCCAACGAGGTTATTTATCATCCTTGGCGGTTTTTTTGTCACTAATGCTTTGGTGGCGGAATTTATCGGGGTCAAAATTTTTGCATTAGAAGATACATTGGGTATCGACTCTTTTGATTTTAATTTATTTGGTCAAGAAGGCTCTTTACAGTTTTCTGCGGGAGTATTATTATGGCCTATCGTTTTTATAATGACGGATATCATCAATGAATACTACGGTAAACGAGGTATACGACTACTCTCTTATTTAACGGTAGGGTTGATCAGTTATGCTTTCTTAATGATCTTTGCAGCGATCTGGCTGGTTCCTGCCGACTGGTGGGTGTTGATCAATGAAAACAAAGGGGTAGATGATATGCAAAAAGCTTTTTCGGTGGTTTTTGGCCAGGGGTTATTGATCATTATCGGTTCGATTGCGGCCTTTTTGTTTGCTCAATTGATCGATGTGATCACCTTTCACCGGATTCGAAAGTCTACGGGAGAAAAAATGATTTGGCTGAGAGCTACCGGATCGACACTGGTTTCTCAACTGGTGGATAGTTTTGTCGTTTTGTACATAGCATTCATGCTGGGACCCCAACTAGTACAGAACGTGGAGCCCTGGTCGTGGAATCAATTGTTGGCGGTCGGCACAGTCCAGTATACCTATAAGTTTTTAATGGCTATTGTTTTGACACCGCTTATCTATGTTTCCCATTGGTTGATGGATCGCTATCTGGGACATAAGCAGGCGCAGGTGTTGAAAGAGAAAGCTATGGCTTGGTAAGCGCTTTGATCAATTGAATTGTAAATCATAGAAACAGAACCACTATTGCCTAAGGAATTAGATCTCGGTACTTCTAACAATTTTAGCACCTGCTTTTTTCATTGCTTCAATAGCATTTTCAATATCACCGCGGTTGAGGTCTACACCGCTACAGGCATCTTGGACAACAAAAGTTTCCAACCCCAGGTTTAATGCATCTAAAACGGAAAATTTGACGCAATAATCAGTTGCTAGTCCTGCAATATAAACCGTAGTGACTCCTTTAGATGCAAGGTACTCACCCAAACCCGTGGATCTCCTTTTACCGTTATCGTAGAAACCGCTATAACTATCGATTTCAATATCAACGCCTTTTTGAAATACCTTTTCAATTTGATGTGTTTGTAGTCCCGTAGCAAAACTCGCACCCCAGCTGCCTTGCACACAATGCACCGGCCAAAGGATCTGTTCCAGGCCGTTCAGATCAATGACTTCCCCAATTTTGTGCTCCGGGTAGTGATTGACAGCAAAACTTTTATGTTGCAGGGGATGCCAATCCTGGGTAGCTAATACTTGATCGAATTTTTGGATCAATTGATTCACGACAGGGATGATTTTATCTCCCGCTTTAGTCTCGAGTGCTCCTCCCGGCACGAAATCATTTTGAATGTCTATTAAGAGAAGAGCAGTATTAGATTGATTTATCATGGCGTTGTAATTTGACTTATGATCTCAGTTTTCAATTCGTGCAATTCTCTGTCCAAACCGTTGGGATAAGTCGGTAAATCCACCTTTGAAAAAAGAGCTAATTGATTTAGGGTACGCTCCCGGATTTGGTGAATACCAGGAGAGTCATAAATGCATGTTCCCGCTGAAAAAACAGGAACAAGAAGGTCTTCACTGTCTAAAATTGCAAATGCTGTCCATTCATTCTTTTGGTATAATGTTAAAGAATGGCTGATCGAAGATAATACATTGTAGATAATATCAGCTTGTGGTACGCCATCTTGAAAAATTCTCCGGACTTGTTGAATGCCGGGATTGGATGTTTTAAAATCACTGTCTGAAAGTTTTACTTTGTTGATCCAACTCCCGGAAACCTGGTCCTGGATAGCTGAAAGCTTATAAACCCCACTGAGAGCCGGCTCATCGTATGCGGTAGCCAGATTGGTGCCGACTCCCCAAACATCAATTTTCGCTCCCTGGTTTTTGAGCTTCTTAATCTTGTATTCATTTAAATTTCCGCTGGCAACGATCTTTGTATTACGGAAGCCCGCTTCGTCCAGTAAAGCCCTGGCCTGAATACTTAGTTGAACTAGATCACCACTGTCTAAACGTATTCCATCGAACTGGTAACCATTTCTCCTTAACCACTTTCCGCTTTCAATGGCT
>CAZHNG010000331.1:0-7524 GCA_964533785.1 uncultured Saprospiraceae bacterium
TGAATATCAGCGTTTTGTTGTCTAAAATCTAGCGTCTAGCGTCAAAAGTCCAAATAACGAATCCCAATAAATAATTGTCACTATTGCCCCATCTGTTTTATCATTACTAAGTCGACAAAGCATTATAGCCCAATTACGAACCTGATTAGGCTGTCATCCGCATGATGAAGGAAAATACAAATTTACAATAGACTTGTCTAATAAAATTGGCATCAAGCTTTCATGGCTTTGATACCAGGTAGTTCTTTTCCTTCTAAAAATTCAAGCATTGCGCCGCCTCCGGTAGAGATGTAACTGATCCTGCCCGCCAATCCCGATTGATTCACCGCAGAAACGGAATCACCGCCACCTACTAAAGAGAAAGCTCCATTATCCGTAGCTTCAGCGACAGCTTTGGCGATCGCGTTGGTTCCGCCGGCGAAATTTGCAAACTCAAATACGCCCATTGGTCCGTTCCACAGGATCGTTTTTGAGGCTAGAACAGCAGACGTAAATGCATCGACTGCTTTAGGGCCTATATCCAGTCCCATCCAACCTTCAGGGATTTCATTGCTATTGGTTGATTGCCGTTTAGCTTCATTGGAAAAAGAGTCTGCGATAAAGGAATCTTCCGGCAGTAGTATGGTGACTCCTTTCTTATCAGCTTTTTCCAACAATTCCCGGGCGAGCGCTAATTTATCTTCTTCTACGAGAGATTTTCCAATCTGGCCGCCCTGTGCTTTGATAAAAGTGTAGGCCATTCCTCCACCAACAACCAAGGTATTGGCAAAATCGATCAATCGCTCCAGTAACAAAATCTTGTCGGAAACTTTGGCTCCACCGATGATAGCCGTTAAAGGGCGTTCCGGATCGTTCAATACCCGGTTGGCATTTTCAATCTCCTTTTCCATTAGAAAACCGAAAGACTTGGCACCGGCAGCAAAGTACTTAGCAACCGTAGCCGTGGAAGCGTGTTCCCGGTGAGCAGAACCGAAAGCATCGTTGATATAAATATCAGCCAATTCGGATAAATGTTGGGCGAAGGTTTCGTCGCCTTTTTTCTCGCCCTTGTAAAACCGGGTATTTTCTAAAAGGACTACATCTCCGGGATTTTGTTGATCGATGGTATCCTTGACTTTAGGACCAACCGCTTCATCGATGAAAGTAACTTCTTTACCCAATAATTCCGACAATTTCGGGACAACGTGTTTCAAGGTAAAACGCTCCTTATCAATACTACCGTCTTCTTTTAACTTTTTCATCGGACGACCTAAATGGGACATTAAAATGGCTATTCCTCCTCCATTGATAATATGTTTTATGGTGGGCAATGCTCCCTTGATCCTGGTATCGTCGGTCACATGGTATTGCTCGTCGAGCGGCACGTTAAAATCAACGCGTACCAAGACCTTTTTGCCTTGAAAGTTTAGATTATTCATCATCTGGAAATTAAAAAGCCAGGGTTCAATTAGATCCCCCTGGCTGCTATCAACAAAAAACTATTTATTTAGGATAAGGTCTGCCAGATCAGCTAAACGAGCAGAATAACCCGCTTCATTATCATACCAGCTTACGACCTTGATCATGTCATCCTTCACCGCCGTCATCATAGAATCGAAAATAGAGGAATGCGGATTGCGAACGATATCGCTGGAGACCAAAGGATCAGTAGAATATTCCAGGATTCCTTTCATATCCCCTTCCGCGTGAGCTTTGAAAACTGCGTTAATCTCTTCAGCAGTAGCCGTTTTTTCCACAGCTACGTTTACTTCGATCATTGAACCGGTGATCACAGGCACCCGTACCGCAATGGCAAATAATTTTCCGGCCACTTCAGGAACGACTTTACCAACAGCGGAAGCCGCGCCGGTACTTGTAGGAACGATGTTAAAAGCAGCGGCTCTGGCTCTGCGGAGATCACTGTGTGGTGCATCCTGGATGCGTTGGTCAGCGGTATAAGCGTGAATAGTAGTCATAGACCCAACTCTGATCCCCCAGTTGTCATTTAAGATCTTGGCTACCGGCGCCAGACAGTTGGTTGTACAGGAAGCATTGGAGAATACGTTATGGCGGCGATCCAGTTCATGACCGTTTACTCCCAAAACGATAGTTTGCACCCCTCCACCTTTAGCAGGAGCGGAGATCAATACATCTTTCGCACCCGCTTCCAAATGTAAACCCGCTTTTTCTTTAGTACGGAAACGACCGGTACATTCCAAAACAAGATCAACCCCGGAATCCTCCCAGGGTAGCTTTGCGGGATCAGGTTCTGCATAGGCAGCAATTTCTTTCCCGTTTACGATCAGGTGATCATCAGTGCTTTCCACGGTTCCTTCAAAAGGACCTTGCGCAGAATCATACTTTAACAGGTGAGCAAGTGTGGCATTGTCGGTTAAATCATTGATGGCTACTACCTCTACATTCTTATTTTGTAGAAGACTTCTGAAAGTTAATCTACCAATCCGGCCAAAACCGTTAATTGCAATTTTTTTAGACATGGTGGGTGAATTTTTCTGTTTAATATTACTTAAAATAAGACTAAAGATACAAGACGCCAGACACCAGGCTGTGTATGAGTTCGAGAATTGAGCCTCGCCGTATTGCGAAAAAATGTGGATTTTAGTCCCACTAGTCTTGCTCAACTATCCAACAAAACTGTATATTCTTTGCCTTTGCCCCGCGACTTGTTGTATAAAGAACAATAAGTGTTTATTACTGAGCTAAAACTAGGTATTTTGCGGAGAAGATCACAATATCTGCAGGTAAAAATTTCCTTTTCCTCCAATATCGTTTAGACTTTTGACCCTAGACACCACAGGCTGGCCAAAAAGCCTCGATTTGCTAGATTTTCAAAATCTGGTAAATGTAAATAGGCTGAAATTCAGCGAAGTGAAATCTACTAAATTTTTGAAATTTAGCAGATTGGATCATTTCTGGCCAGCCTGACCAGTCGCCAGACAGCATAAAAGCAACCCTTTGATAATTTGCAGATGAATAACTTTAAGTAAGAGGACCACCCGAAATGCTTTGTCTAATTGATTATCAAACAATTAAAATGCTATGTCAAAAGACCAAAATATCATCAAATAGTCACAAAATATAGCTCCTGAAAAATTATCAGATTTTTTTTAGTCAGATATTTCATCTTATCAGGAAAGGATGTATATTTGCAACCGCAAAAGCGCGATGGCCCGTTCGTCTAGGGGTTAGGACGCAGGGTTTTCATCCCTGTAACACGGGTTCGAATCCCGTACGGGCTACAAAGGTGAGTAATATTTGCTCACCTTTTTTTTGCAAATCATACCCAAAGCAAATTCACCAGCAATCGCAACTTGAGTTAATCAATAAGCATGTTTCCCGGGCGTCCACCCTTTTTTCGCCAGATACTTTTCACCACTATCAACAGCCGGATTTTCTAATTGAGTGCCCATACTGTCATTCCACCGGTTGAGGTAACCGAAAAGCGCAATAACGCCTAGTATTTCAACGATCTCTCCCGCTGTCCAATATTTCCGCATGCGTTCTGCAATGGCATCATCCACCGCATTAGGAACCTGCGACGCCGCAATTGAAAAGTCGAGTGCCGCTCGTTCAGCCTCCGAAAAAGCAGGGTGTGACCGGTAATCCCAGATATTTTCCATTTGCTCTTGCTCGGCTCCGTAGCGTTCGGCAGCACGAATAGCATGGGCCTGGCAATATCTGCAACCTGTAGCATTGCTGGATACGTAGGCGATCAGCCGTTTTAAAGCACTTGTGACTTTACCTTTGTTTTCCATCACTGCGCGATTCATCTCCAGGAAAGCTTCCGCTATCCGGGGGCGGTGCATCATGGTAAACAAGCTGTTGGGCGTAAAGCCCAAAGTTTCTTCGTAAAAAACAGCCATTTCCTCCAGTTCCGGATTGGAGGCTCGATCCAATGGCCATACGATCGGTTGTTTCATAATAATGATTTGATGTGAAAAACGGCGTAAAGGTAAGGAAATACGATATCCAGAGGGAACCTAATCCCGGAATTCGGAATTTTTAGAACAGCGTTTCTACCCAATCCCAAAACCTTGAAGGTTTAATCTCAAAAAAAATGGCTCCGCAGGCCATAAAAGAACTAGGAACCATTTCCACTAATTTTTGGTCTATTGTATCGTTTGAGTTAAAGGTGTATCATTTGGTTCCCTGATTTTAAAGTTTAAAGGTAGTGAGTAACCCTCGAAAAGAAATACAGCATTTGCAGTATTTTAGAATAATTTCTAAATAATTCCTTCTTTTATGCACTTCACCACGACCTGCACCATATTTTTACATCCTGACTTATCCAGGATATTTTTTTGGTGAGTTCTTGCCGTATCAGGAGCAATTGACAGTATATCTGCGACTTCCTTATAATTCAGGCCTTCTGCTAATAGCCGGATCACTTCGATTTGTCTGGGGGTAAAAAGCGGTTTTGTTTCATCCGGTAATGGTTTGTCCAAATCAACTTTTTGCCGAAAGTATGATGGACCATCGTTCAGATGAATAAATGAAAGCAGGTGGTTATTTTCCATGGTGATGTGACTGATATCGGTATGAACGCCAAAAACGGAAATAATTTTATGCTGATCATCCGTAGTTACAACAAATGCCTGCCTCAAGAACATTTTATATTTTCCACTTTTATCTTTTAACCTGAAGCAGTAGCATATTTTATACTGCAGGATTTCATGGGGAGCAATTTCCTGGTACAAGAACATCCCGGATTTTTCTTCGCATTTCAGGAAGTATTCGACGTCTTCGGGATGCAGATAGTTTTCCAGTAAAGTTCCCACTGAAAATTCGTTGGGATCAATTCCATGGATTTTCTGAGCATTCGGATGTATGTATTTAAATGCTAGACCGGGAAAGTCAAACAGATAATAATAAGAGGGCCCCGGACAAAATACCAGGCTGAGGAGGTCTTTTATATCCTGGTATTGCCCTGATATTACCGGGCTTTTATGGACGACCGGATGATCTTGCCATAGCTTGATTATGGTTTGCACTTGATATGCCATATCCTGGAGAATTTAAGTTCATACATTGATTCGGATCTAAAAATATAAAAAGAAATGAATGCTTGAAAAACACGAGCCGTAATACTGAGCTTGCATCCATCCGATTTATTACTAAATTTGAAACATTATATTAAACAAGTCTATTACAAATTCTTTGATGGTGAAGCCATTGATAAAAATTTTCATTTCAATACTTGTTAACATGACGCTAGCTTGTCAACCGAATACCGACTTAGAAGACTTTGAGAATTATCCGGTATACGAAGGTAGCGACCTGGGGCTTACCTATACCGCCCAACGTTCCACCTTTAAGGTTTGGGCCCCTGCCGCTGAAAAGCTAAAAATATGTCTTTACTCCCAACCGACTGGCGGACAACCAACAAAAGAGGAAAACATGGTTAAGGAAGACCGGGGAGTTTGGACCATTTCCTTTGAAGAGGATCTGTTGGGTCAATACTATACCTTTCAAGCCCAATACAATGGTCAGTGGAGTAACGAGGTACCAGACCCCTACGCCAAAGCAGTAGGTACCAACGGTAAACGGGGAATGATAGTCGATCTCCAGCAAACCGATCCTCCCGGATGGAACTCCGACCAAAGTCCTCCACTCAATAGCTTTAATGACATCATTATTTATGAATTACACATCCGGGACTTATCGATGCATCCCAACTCAGGCATTCAGCACAAAGGAAAATTCCTGGGACTAGCAGAAACCGGCACCAAGACCAATGAAGGTTTAAAAACCGGACTGGACCATATTAAAGCCCTCGGCATCACCCATATACACTTGTTACCCGTATATGATTTCCAATCGATCGATGAAAGTCAATTGGAGCAAAATGCGTTCAACTGGGGTTACGATCCACAAAATTATAATACTCCCGAAGGCAGTTACAGCAACGATCCAGCGGATGGGAAGGTGCGCATCCGGGAATTCAAACAAATGGTAAAAGCATTACACGAAAACGGCCTGCGCGTCATCATGGATGTCGTTTACAACCATACCTTCAAAAGTGCAGCATCGAATTTTCATCAGTTAGTACCCGGCTATTATCACCGGCAAGACAGCAGCGGTGCTTTTTCCGATGCCTCAGCCTGCGGCAATGAAACGGCCTCCGAACGGGCTATGATGAGAAAATTCATGCTGGAATCGGTTAAATACTGGGTAGAAGAATACCACATCGATGGCTTCCGGTTTGATCTTATGGGCATCCACGATATTGAAACCATGAATCTCATCAGTAGAGCACTCCACGCCATAGACCCGACCATTTTCCTTTACGGTGAAGGATGGACGGCGGGCCCCTCTCCCCTACCCGATGCGGTTAGGGCTTTGAAAGCCAACGCTGCCCAATTAGACCAAATCGCAGTATTCAGCGACGATATCCGTGATGCCATCAAAGGACATGTATTCACCGCAGACGCCAAAGGGTTTATCAGCGGCTTGCCCGACCTGGAAGAAAGCCTGAAATTCGGAATAGTCGCTTCTACCCAACATCCGCAAATTGACTACAGCGAAGTCAATTACTCCAAATCCCCCTGGGCTAAAGCGCCTGCGCAAACCATTACCTACGCTTCCGCTCACGATAACCATACGCTTTGGGATCGCCTGGAGCTTTCCTGCCCTGAAACCAATCAGGCCGAAAAAATAAAAATGCACAAACTGGCAGGAGCAATAGTGCTGACGGCCCAGGGCGTCCCTTTTCTGCACGCAGGTGTAGAATTTGCCCGCACTAAATACGGCGACGAAAATTCCTTCGAATCACCTGATTCCATCAACCAATTGGATTGGGATAGAAAAGGAACATTCCTGGACATTTATCAATATTACCAGGCTTTGATCCAATTACGCAAAAATCATCCCGCCTTTAGGATGCCAACAACGGAAATGATCCAGAATCACCTGACTTTTTTTGAAGATGCAACCGACAATCTGGTGATCTACCAAATAAAAGGCCACGCCAATAATGACCCGTGGAGAGACATCATCGTAGCTTACAATGGCAATGCTGCTACAAAAACAATGGAACTTCCCGAGGATCCCTGGAAAGTGGCTGTTGATGGAGAGCGGGTCGATGAAGAGGGCATCGCGACTATTACCACCCAAAAACTGGAAATCCCGGGTAGAACGGCAATGGTTTTATTTCAAGAAGGATAATGAATACTAATTGGTTATACAGGAATCGGTTATGGGGTTATGGGGGTTATGGGGTAGGCTGTTCGGTTTGATTGATGTTATGCACCAGCATCTATTTGCTAAAGGAATGCAGGTGATTTGTTGAAACCGAAAGGTAGCAGGCACTTAGTAGTGTCGGAGGTTAAAATTGATGTAGCCGCCCACGCGCGCCCTTGTATCCCTAAAGGGAAATCCACCCGCTCGATACGGGCAAACTAGGTTCTACTTTAGTATTCATAAATCGGAAAGCCACAAAATTATTAACTTTCAATGCCCGAGGCACTAGACTATGCTAAAAACGCTTGTGCCGGTATATCATCAGACTAAACAGCCTAGGTTATG
>CAZHNG010000332.1:0-7447 GCA_964533785.1 uncultured Saprospiraceae bacterium
TATTATTGACTCTCTTCATTTTTGTTAATACCTCCTTGAACATAGAGGCTGAAAATCCAATACCACATCAAGGATTACCTTTAGCCTTCGCAAGTATTGAGACAAATAAAGCGGCTCATTTTATTGTAAAAAATAAAAATCGACTAACCATACCCACCACCGGACCGGGTTTTCACCAACAAGGCATTCAACAGTTGCCAAACGGCGGTTGGGCCGTCAGTGGCAGCACAAATGACGAAAAACAAAACTAAAATCGCGATTTGGGGGATGGAGCCATGAATGCACATGAATTAAAATATATTTTATTTTTGCCACGCTTTTATCATATTTGGACTTTTGACGCTAGACGCTAGATTTCAGACAACAAATCGCTGATATTCAATAGATGTCAATTTTTCAGAATAAATAAGTTTCCCCTGATTGTCAATTAGTTAAATTTTCTAGTCTAACTTCTAGTGCCTCGGGCATTAAATAACAGGTATAGTTCGGGAGGCTATTTTCTTGCGGGCCAAGGCGCGAGGAGAGAACATCCGTACGGACGTGACCGACGAGCAACGTAGGCCCGCTATAAAAGAGACCGCGAAATGTGCCGGTTATTTAGTTCCCGAGGCACTAGAGTCTAGCGTCAAAAGTCTAGTATCATATAAATACCTCGATTATGTTAAGGATTTTTTTCATTTTTTTAGCTAGTTTCTTTCTCATTTCCCTTTGTTTGGCGCAAAAAAAGGCAACATTATACGGCAGCCCTTCTGATTCTACCATTATCAAACAAAAGAAGGTCTTAGAATCCAAGGGTTGGACTGTAACCGTTCAACCAAAACGAACGATAGAAGAAGATAAAGTTCAGCGAACTGATAATGAGTTGTTTATTGAGAAATATACGAATTCTGATATCCCTCAATTTGAATTAGTAGACCTGGAGGGCAAGAAAGTTAATTCGGAAGATTTGAAAGGTAAGTTTGTGCACATCAATTTTTGGAGTACCACTTGTAAACCTTGCATAGAAGAATTTCCTGAGTTGAACGAACTCAAAAAAAAGTACGAAGTTCAGGGTTTTGTCTTTTTAGCGATTGCCCCGGAATCAAAGAAGAAGGTGAACAAAATATTGAAAAGAAACCCATTAGACTACCGGGTAATTGCGGAAGCTGCGGACTATTTTGACCAAGTGGGCATTGATGGCTATCCCAAAAACTTTTTTGTTGACCAAACCGGAAAAATTATTAAAGTGACTGATGGTACCCGCTACAAAGGGGAAATGAAGGATGGGGAAATGGTGATGATCCCGGATAATTTTGGAATTTACGATGCCATCTTGAGTCAAATGAACTAAATAAAAAAACACGTAGGTTAGTAATGAACACATTGTCGACCGGAAGGGATTATTACACGCTAATTACCGGTGCGAGTGAAGGAATTGGTAAAGCGATGGCTGAAGAGTGTGCAAAACGGGGTTTGAATTTATTATTAGTGGCGCTTGACCAGGAACAACTGCATACGACAACTGCGGAACTCGCTGAGAAATACCGGATAAAAACAGCCAGTTTCGGCGTTGATCTAACCGCTGATCATGCCGTGGAAAAGGTCTTAAACTGGATCAACACCAATCAGTATACCGTGGATAAATTAATCAATAACGTAGGCTTTGGCCGCAACGGTTTATTCTACAAAATTGACGAGTCGGAGTATTTCAATATGATCCGGTTGAATAATGAAGTACTTATTCAGTTAACTTATCGTTTATTACCATCGATGCTTACCTTGCCCGGCGCCCGCATCATGAACATGAGCAGTATAGAAGCCAATATGCCCAATCCTTATAAGGCGGTCTATACCGGAACCAAAAGTTTTGTGTATGCTTTTTCTTTAGCCTTGCGGGAGGAGTTGGCCGATACGCCGGTAAAAGTAAGCGTTTTATGTCCGGGGCCGACGATCACCAACGAGGACGGTTTGAAAAGAGTGAAACTACAAGGAAAAAAAGCGCAACTCCTCGTCATGTTCCCTCCCGAAGTAGCCAAAGCTGCGGTCGAGGGGATGCTCAAAGGTACCCAGGTCATTGTTCCGGGCTGGAAAAATGCACTGATCAATCGCTTAATGTACCTATTGCCGACGAAAACAAAAATGAAAATCATGGCGCGGATCTTCAGTTCCTATAAAGAGTAGAAGAACTCTCCTGCTTTTCCTACCTTTGCCGCAAAAAGATACCATGCAGGAAAAGCTCGACGCCTTCGCCCGTTTATTAACCATTATGGATGAACTGAGGGCACAATGTCCCTGGGATCGCAAGCAAACCTTGCAAAGTCTGCGCAACCTCACCATCGAAGAGACCTACGAACTGGCAGATGCCATCCTAGAAGAAGACCTGGAAGAGATCAAGGAAGAAATTGGCGATTTGATGCTACATATGGTTTTCTACGCTAAAATTGCCGACGAAAAAGGGGCCTTTCACATCGGAGATGCCCTAAATGCAGTCTGCGAAAAACTGATTAAACGTCACCCGCACATTTACGGTGATGTGAAGGCCGATACCGAAGAACAGGTCAAACAGAACTGGGAACAACTCAAGCTCAAAGAAGGTAAAAAATCAGTACTACAAGGCGTTCCGAAATCCCTTCCCGCCATGGTCAAAGCCTACCGCATGCAGGAAAAGACCAAGCAAGTCGGCTTCGAATGGGACAATGCCGAACAAGTATGGGATAAGGTACAGGAAGAACTCGCCGAGTACAAAGAAACCGAAGACCAGAACCTTCCGCAGGAAAAACGCGAAGAAGAATTCGGTGATGTTCTCTTTTCATTAATCAACTACGCCCGCTTCCAGGGTATTGACCCGGAAACGGCATTGGAACGCGTGAATCTCAAGTTTAAAAAACGTTTTGAATACATTGAAGCCCACGCGCCCAAAGATCTGAAAGCAATGAGTTTGGAAGAAATGGATGCGCTGTGGAATGAGGCTAAGGTGAAGTTGTAAGTGAAGTGTAAGTAAGTAATACGACTTTGTCATCTTAAATGAAAATCAGTTGATTGTATTGAATATTGGAAAATCAGCTATTGGTTATGTGGTGACAAAGTAGTATTAGTCGGATAAATTTAAATTAGGGCCCTAAACCAAAGTATACGGAACTTTGGTCATAGACCTTATTTTATTTTTTATCTTCAGGGAAGATCAACCTTTCAACCGATGTACTTACAAAAAAACACTTTCATTTTCCTGACATTATTAGCCTCATTAATTCTAGGTTGTTCACCGACTAATGAACAAGAAGAAGTAAATGAGCGCCCCAATGTAATCCTCATCATTACCGATGATCAAGGCTACGGAGATCTTGCCGCCCATGGCAATACCCTGATACGTACACCTGCCATGGATGCCTTGCATAAGGATGCCATTCGATTGACTGATTTCCACGTTAGCCCTACCTGCTCCCCTACCCGTTCGGCATTAATGACGGGAAGGTATAACAACCGAACCGGAGTATGGCATACGATTGGAGGTTGGTCATTGCTGCGAAAAAACGAGAAAACACTGGGAGATATGTTTTCCGAGGGTGGTTATCAAACCGGAGCCTTCGGTAAATGGCACCTGGGAGATAATTATCCTTTTCGTCCATTTGACCGGGGCTTTCAGGAAACCGTCATGCACGGAGGCGGAGGAGTACAGCAAACGCCGGATTACTGGGGCAATGATTATTTTGATGACACCTACCTCAAAAATGGGCAACCTCAATCATACGATGGATATTGTACCGACGTATTTTTCGAGGAAGCTACCCACTTCATTGAAAGCCACCAAGAAGAACCTTTCTTTTGCTACATTGCCACCAATGCACCACACGGACCTTTCAACGTACCTTTGAAGTATTACGAACAATACGCAGGTGTCGATGATAGTTTGCTGCTTGATTACCAAAGGCGATTTTGGGGCATGATCACTAACATTGACGACAACCTGGCCGACCTTCGTCAAAAACTGGTGGATTTAAATATTTCAGACAATACCATACTAATTTTCATGACCGACAATGGCACTGCCGCCGGTTATCGTTCGGTGGAAGAGCAAACCTATGGGTTCAATGCAGGAATGCGAGGCACCAAAGGTAGTCAATACGATGGTGGTCACCGGGTTCCCTTCTTTATTTACTGGCCAAACGGAGGGCTTTCGGGCGGGAAGGATGTAGAAGCCCTAACTGCCCACATTGACGTCATGCCAACACTGGCGGAATTATGCAACCTGGAGCTGCCACAAGACCATCTGCCCTTGGATGGAAAAAGCCTGGCCCCTCTTCTAAAAGGAGAGGACGACAGTTGGGAAGACCGTTTTCTCATTACAGATTCCCAACGTATACAAGTACCCGAAAAATGGCGCAAATCGGCAGTAATGTCCAACCGTTGGCGACTTATCGATGGAGAAGAACTCTATGACATTAAAGCAGATCCGGGGCAGAAAGAAAACCTGGCTGATGAGTATCCCGATCAGGTTACAGCAATGAAACAAGCATACGAAGATTGGTGGACGAGTATCTCGACCCATTTTGATGATGAGCCTCCCATCCTGATCGGTACGGCTTCCGAAAACCCCGTTAGCCTGACCTGCCACGACTGGCATACTGAAAATGAAATCTCCCCCTGGAATCAACTCCACATTAGAGAAGGGGAAAAAGGGAAAGGAGGCAATGGGTATTGGACGGTCGAAATTGCCGAAGCCGGTACTTACGAAATCGCATTAAGCAGGTATCCCATTGCTGCAGATTTGGGTATTAATGCGACTACTCCAGGGTTTACAACTGAGGAGATCCCCGGTATTCAAAGGGATATTCCAATGGGAAAAAACCTGGACTTTGTCAGTGGTTGGGTCAAAATCGGCCGTACTATTGAGGAAAAAGGAGTAATTGAAAAGGAGGCTAAAACCCTCAATTTCGAAGTCGATCTACCGGCAGGAAAGACTACTTTAACCGCCGGTTTCACCAACGCACAAGGGGAAGCGTATGGCGCTTATTTTGTTAGCCTGAAAAAGTTGTAATTTTTTTAATGTTTTCAGTTGTAACAAAGATGAAATCACCGAATTAAATCCTCGATCTGACCTTGAATTCAAAGCAGGAAACAACGCTAATGATAATACACTGTAATATAAGTTTATTAGTGTTTTGAACCACCGGATTTTTGTCCAAATCGAGGCGCGGCAGAGCCTCGGGGCCATAGTCCCGAAGGCGAGCACGTAACGAAGAGTTGGACGAAAAGACGGCTTCAAAATGCAAATAAATTTGTGTTACAGTGTAATAAGGCCATTACCGGCAAGTCTATTATGCTTTTTCAGTTTTGTCCTTTAGTTAGAACATTTAAATAACACAGCGAAACATGAGTCATTCCGAATTTTGAATAACTTTTATTCATTACTGATTCTCAATATTAAAACTTAGACTTTGTTCTGGGTTCAACAATACGCAACAAATTGATGATCAGCGACAAGATTTAAGGATACGTTCTTACCATAAAATTAAGGAATGACTCATGTTTAATTGACTTTACACGCTCACGGGTTTTTATCTACTACTGCTACCATTGGCAGATCTGCCAATTCAGACCTAGACACTCTTAAACCATCCTGGTAAGTAACCACCCAGGCATCTTTGAACCCCAATGCCTGCATCCGGTTTTTACTTTTCTCGGCTGAGGCATAATCCCTATACTTCCCAAACATAACTTTCTTTAAGTCGCCATCTTCCTCGATAGATAACTCCTCTGAAGTGATTAAATCAGCAGACAGCACTTCTTTTTCAAAAGCCCCGATCTGCACCTTAAACCATACTCCGGAATCATCCACTGCCCCTTGCCTAACCCTGGCTTCCTCCTGTTTAGAAGAGTAAGCCATTGGAAGTTTGGCTTTAAGCTTTAAATTTTCAGACTGCAATGCTGAAATTTGTCTGTTTTTGTACTCCAGGGATATTTGCAGTTTTTGTATTTCGGGGCCTAGCCGCGCAATCCTTTGTTTGAATACCCGGTACTGCTCCGTCAGGTCCTTTAAAGCAGCGGGATGTTCTAAATAGAATTCCGCTACTTTATTCCATTTCTCTGTTTCCGTGATAGAAAGTGGTTGTGCAAAAGCAACAGAAGGAACAATGATGTAAATGGTAATCGATAGTACGACAGCGTAAACGGTTTTGGGGATTGTTTTCATGGTATTGGTATTTTTGCTTGCAATTTATTCCAATTAACAAAGGAATGTTACGCAATAAGTGAGAATGATAAAATTTTTCATTTTACGGTATGTAAATAATTGATTCACAATAACTAATTCAACCATTCTGAGTTTTCGCAGCAAATTCTCATGTGAAAAGAGCCGGAAAAACCACCGAGGTTTCGCCCCTATGTTGGAGAATTTTCGGGGTTTTTGGTCACTCCAATCTGAATCAACCATTCTCAAAACTTCGGAGATTTACCCAGATGAGAAATTACTGGAGTTTTCGAAGACCACTACTGGATAGTTCGGTTAACGATAGCCATTACAATGGCCAAACTATTTGGATTTGAGCATTTTGGTTATTCCCGGTATTAGACATTTTGCATTGAAAAGCTAAAAAGTTAAAAAAATTCATCGAACATAGGGAAAAAGTTATTTTGCGAAGACTTAGTAATGATAAAACAATAAATCCATCATTACCTAAAAAGAAAATTAACTCAATATGATTATTAAACCTACCTTCCTGATTCCAATCACCTTGATAGGGGTCTTATTTTTTAACCCATTATCATCACTGGCTCAAGCCCAAGACCAAATATTTGTTTACGGAGATCCCTTACCGGATGCACCGGAATTAGCTCCTCGGGGAGACTACCCGGTTGGCGTACGCACGCTCGAATTAATAAATAAAGGACAATTAGATATTCTCAATTCAAAAGCAGGGGAAGAGGCCTACTATGATCGCTCCTTGACCATAGAAGTCTGGTACCCTGCGTTCATGGAGGGAGAGGAGGACCCATTGATTATGTATGATGAAGTGATGGGTACTGCCGGCGACCCGAAAAGGCCGTTGATCCCTTTCAACTTCTACGGAAAAGCGATAAGGGATGCGACGCCCAATACTACCGATGGAGCCTTCCCTTTAGTGGTCGTTTCTCACGGATATGTAGGGTCCAGGTACTTAATGACCTATCTCACGGAAAACCTGGCCTCAAAGGGCTATATCGTAGTTGCCATCGATCATACCGAATCTACCTTCAGAGATGCGGGAGGCTTTCAGAGCACGCTGCTCAATAGACCAAAGGATATTTTGTTTATAGTGAATGAAGTAGCCAACTTAGGGACAGCAAAAGGGGATCATTTCTTATCGGGATTAGTCGATACCGAGCAAGTCGCGCTCATTGGTTATTCGATGGGAGGCTACGGTGCCCTCAACGCAGCAG
The DNA here is from genome assembly GCA_964533785.1 of uncultured Saprospiraceae bacterium. Classification (GTDB taxonomy): domain Bacteria; phylum Bacteroidota; class Bacteroidia; order Chitinophagales; family Saprospiraceae; genus JANQRV01. The sequence goes on from CAZHNG010000332.1 coordinate 7,396, forward strand.
GGGCCGCTTACAGTGAAATGGCCATTAATTTCTTTGCCAATATAACGGGTGG
>CAZHNG010000333.1:0-7419 GCA_964533785.1 uncultured Saprospiraceae bacterium
CAAACACAATAAGAAAGCATGAAGTACCTAATAGTTTTAGCCGTTTTAACAGGCCTGATGCTGGCGCAGCGATTGACCGTCAGTGGACAATCCACCTTATTATTCATTGAAGACTGGCAGGGAGAATTCGGCACTTCCGGCGATGGCGAGGACGGTGACGGCAACGCGATCGGATGGTACCTGGGCCCCGGCAGTACGGGCGTTTCCTACCGCCCCGGTGATCTGCAGTTCAATGACCTGGACCGGGACGTAACCTGGAGTGTTACCATTCCCGGTAACGCCTGCGAACGGGCGGTGGTGAGCGTGTCGATCAGTGCTGCCGGCGACCTGGAAGGCTATTGCAGCATCGGTTCGGCGACCTGCGAATGTACCGTACCCGTTGGTGGCGGAACGGTCAATACGGATTATGTGGATCTGTATATCGACGGCAGACAAGTACCAGGTCCCTACGGTTGTTCGGTTTCCTGCGCAGCGACCAATTGCCCGGGTTCCTGTAATGTTAATGACGGTTTCCATACCCTGGTAGGTGATTGCAACAACGGCAGTGTCGATGATGCCGGCGATTGGGGTACCGCCGACTTCTATGAAACCGTGGACAATTACCGGAACGACATCAGTATCGACATCACCGTGAGAAATGGTGCCCAAAGTGAATACATCAATATCAGTACCATCACGGTCGACTGCCTGGTACTAAGCGTGGAATTCAATGATTTTTCCGTAAAGGCAGAAGAAGGATTTATATTGATCAAATGGGAGACCGCTTCTGAGGTCAACAATGACTATTTTATCATCGAGCGCAGTACGGACGGCAAAGTCTTCTATCCCTTAGGAGAAGTGGATGGCGCAGGCACCAGTTTTTCCAAAAAGCAATATCAATTTAAGGATGATTCGCCCCAAACAGGGTTAAATTATTACCGGATCAAACAAGTAGACCTGGATGGTCAGATTGATCATTCTCCCGTGCAGGTGATCTCTTACGGTCAGCCGGAAAAAGTTAAGGAACTTTGGCTGCAGCCCAATCCGGCGGGTGACCGGGTAAATATTTCACTCCCTTTCCATCACGATCAACCCACCAAACTCGAAGTGTTCAACGCCAACGGCCGGCTCGTAGAAAAAATGGATGCCATTGACCAGGCGACCGGCACCTTTGCTCTTTCGATCAGCAGTTACGAACCGGGTACTTATTTTGTGAGGGCTATCCAGGGCGATTTCGTCCGAACCGCATTGTTGGTGAAAAAGTAATAAAGGAAGCTATAGCGCACTACAAGAAAAAATGGATTTTTTTCTTGGCGTATTTAGCGGTTGTCAATTTCAATACTTGCTTTTGAAACGGCTCTGCACCGAGACTGAGTCTCTCGTAAGCACCAGTCCTGCTTGCGAGAGACTCAGTCTCGATGCAGAAAACTTGCCAAACTCTGTTTGGTAGCAAACTTTATTCATTCGCGGAGCAACCTGCATTTAAATCAAATAGAGCTACATCATCACCCCCCGCAAGGAAGTTCAGGATACAATAGATCTCCAGGCCCTCCATCGTGAAATAAAAATTTGAATGGTGAAGGCTTAAAAAACAGTAGGTATCCTTCCCGTTAACGTTAATTCAACATTATCTTTTCCATTTTTACTTGTATACTTAAAAAGGCTTAACTAAATTTGCGCCTTTATGAGTCAGATTATTACTCAATGCTAGAAGCCTTAATTTCCTCCAGAACCCGCATCAAATTGCTGTTGAAGTTCTTTTTAAACAGTAATGCTACGGCCTATTTGCGGAGTTTGGAACAGGAATTCGGCGAATCGACGAACGGCATCAGAGTAGAATTGAACCGGTTGGAAAAAGCAGGTATGTTGACCTCTACCCTGAACGGCAATAAAAGAATTTTTCGGGCAAATACGAAACATCCTTTGTTCGAAGAAGTACACAATATCATCTTGAAATACGTGGGGCTGGACCGGGTGATCGAAGGAGTGGTAGAACGGCTAGGGGAAGTCAGCAAGGTGTTCCTGATCGGCGAGATATCAAGAGGGTTGGACAGTAAGATCATCGACCTTTTGATCGTTGGCAATATCGACCGGTCCTATTTGATCACGTTGATCGAAAGATCAGAAACATTGATCAGCCGGAAGATCCGGTACGTCATTTACAGCGAAAAAGAATTTAATAACGAAGACTTGAACAAATTTGATCCACAACCCCTACTGTTGTGGTCCCATGAATAAAAAGAAACAGGCAGGTGATGAAAATACAGATGGTCGATCTAAAGACCCAATACCTAAACATGCAGCAGGAGATTGACGATGCGGTGCTTGAAGTCGTGAGGTCTACAGCTTACATAAACGGACCTAAAGTCAAAGAATTCCAAGTCAATTTTGAGTCATATCTTGGTGCAAAGTCCGTGATACCTTGCGCCAATGGAACCGACGCCCTGCAGATAGCCATGATGGCCTTAGAACTGCAACCGGGTGACGAAGTTATCGTACCTTCTTTCACTTACGTTTCTACGGCGGAGGTAATTGCGCTGCTAAAGTTAAAGCCGGTGATGGTCGACGTAGATCCCGCTACTTTCAACATCACTGCCGACATTGTCGAGAATGCTGTCACGCCGAATACCAAAGCCATTGTGCCAGTGAATTTATTCGGCCAGAGCTGCGACATGGAACCGATCATGGCCGTAGCTAAAAAGCACAACCTCTGGGTAGTCGAAGATAACGCCCAGGCCATTGGTGCCGATTATATTTTTGCCGATGGCCGTACGCAGAAAACCGGTACCATCGGAAATATCGGCTGCACTTCTTTTTACCCTTCCAAGAACCTGGGAGCGTACGGAGATGGCGGCGCCATTTATACCAATGATGAAGCGTTGGCTCACAAATTAAAAATGATCGCCAACCACGGACAACAAAAACGCTATTACCACGATTCTATCGGCGTTAATTCTAGGCTGGATGCCATTCAGGCGGCTATCCTGGGGATCAAATTGAAACGCCTCGATCAATACGCTGCCGCCCGCAATCAGGCTGCTTCTTACTATGATGCCGCTTTCGGTGATACGGAAGCCCTGGAAATTCCGGTCCGTCAGCCTAACTCCACGCACGTCTTTCACCAATACACCTTAAAAGTTAAGGATGGAAGAAGGGATGAATTGCAAACCTTTTTGAACGAAAAAGGGATCCCGTCGGTCATCTATTACCCTGTGCCTTTATACAAGCAGGAAGCTTACCGGGATTATGTAGAAAATGGTTTTGAATTGCCCGTTACCGAAAGCTTGTGCAAAGAGGTGATCTCATTGCCTATGCACACGGAATTGAATGAAGAGATGTTGGAATATATCAGTACTAACGTAAAAGCTTTTTTCGCATAAATTGAACCGTTGAGTATGGCAACAGATTATTTTGTTCACGAATCGGCAGTAGTAGATGAAGGGGCTCAGGTAGGTTCCGGAACTAAGATCTGGCATTTTTGTCACATCATGCCGAGGGCCGTTATCGGACCTGGGTGTTCGCTGGGGCAGAATGTCTTCGTGGCCAACGGCGTCATTTTAGGCAAAAACGTAAAAATACAGAATAACGTATCTATCTACGAGGGCGTGATTTGTGAGGATGATGTTTTTCTGGGACCGTCGATGGTCTTTACCAATGTGATCAACCCCAGGAGTGCGGTGAACCGGAAAAATGAATATATGAGAACGACAGTAGGAAAAGGAGCGACCATCGGTGCCAATGCTACGATCGTCTGCGGTAATGACATCGGCGAATACGCTTTCATCGGAGCCGGAGCGGTAATTACGAAAGAAGTACTTCCGTATGCACTGGTCGTTGGTAACCCCGCCCGCCAAATCGGCTGGATGAGCCGGCACGGACAGCGATTAAACTTCGATGAATCCGGCAAAGCAATTTGCCAAGAAAGTGGGGAAGCCTACCAGCTCATAGACGAAAAGACTTTGAAAAAATTATAATTCCTTAAATTTTAGGATCAGATCTCATGGACATGATTTATCAGGATTTAATAGAAAAAAAGAAAAAGATCTCCATCATAGGCCTTGGATACGTCGGACTGCCATTGGCATTGGAATTCGCCAAAAAGTTCAGCGTCATTGGTTTCGACATCAACGAAGCGCGTGTGGAAATGATGAAGAAAGGGATAGATCCTTCCCAAGAATTGGATGGTTCGGCTTTTGAAGACAAAGATATTGTTTTTACTTCGGATGCAAAAGAATTAGCCAATGCCCATTTTCACGTAGTAGCGGTTCCCACTCCTATTGATGAACATAAAGTGCCTAACCTTCGGCCGCTGGAAGGTGCTTCGCATAGTGTAGGCAAGCACCTGAAGAAAGGCGATTATGTGATCTTTGAATCTACGGTTTATCCTGGATGTACGGAAGAAGATTGTATTCCAATTCTTGAAAAAGAATCTGGATTAACCTATATGCGGGATTTCAAAGTAGGGTATTCTCCGGAGCGGATCAATCCCGGAGACAAAGAACATACCGTAGACAAAATCCTTAAGGTGGTCGCGGGATGTGATGAATCTTCATTGGAAGAAATCGGCAAGGTGTACGGAGCGGTAATAACTGCGGGCATATATAAGGCTTCCAGCATCAAGGTAGCGGAAGCCGCTAAAGTAATTGAAAATACACAACGCGATTTAAATATAGCCTTTGTAAACGAACTGGCGATCATTTTTGATAAAATGGGCATAGACACCCAGGAAGTACTAAAGGCTGCGGGAACGAAGTGGAATTTTCTGAAGTTCTATCCTGGTTTGGTAGGTGGGCATTGTATTGGCGTAGATCCTTACTATTTATTGCACAAAGCAAAAGAATTAGGGTTTAACCCCGAAGTGATTACCAGTGGCAGACGAATCAATGATGAAATGCCTTCTTACATCGCAAAAAAACTAGTACAAAAGTTAATTCAAAAAGGAAAAAATCCCGGTGATTGTAAGGTATTGATCAAAGGAATAACCTTCAAAGAAAATGTTGCCGATATTCGCAATTCGAAGGTCGCAGACCTAGCCAAAGAATTGATGCAATATTCAGTCAATGTGCATATTGTAGACCCGCATGCTTCTCCTAATGAGGTAGCACATGAATACAACCTTATCTTGGTAGATAAAATATCTGATAACTATGATGCAGTGATCGTTGCCGTATCACATGATGAGTATAAGGTATTGGATATCGAATATTTTACTTCCATTATGAACGGTGCCCCCGTTTTAATGGACTTGAAAGGAATCATGGAACACCCTAAGGAAGAAGTTCTGGATTACTGGAGGTTGTAACTACTAAAAACAGGCACAAAGGGATTTAGATAAAATTTGAAAAAATAAAGAGGTACCTCCCATGAGCACAGCAGTTAAGCCGAGAATCGAAAATCATTTAGATTTAAACGAAGAGCGCTGGTTCGCCGTTTATACCCGCTACAAAAGAGAAAAAATAGTAAAACAAAACTTGCAGCGCAAGGGCATTCATTGTTATTTGCCGCTGCAGCAGCTTACCCGGCACTATACCCGCAAGATCAAAAAAGTCGAATTACCGCTGATCAGTTGTTACATCTTCGTAAAAATAACCAAGCAGGATTACGTTCCCGTACTGGAAGTACCGGATGTCGTCAACTTCATCAAGTTCTCGAACAACCTCATATCCATTCCCGAAAAGGAGATCTCCATCATGAGACAAGTCGTAGGTGAAGGGATCGCCATACAAGTAGAGGAAGGGAGTTTCGCCAACGGTGACCTGGTGGAGGTGATCGGCGGTCAACTAACGGGTTTAAAAGGTACGCTGATCGAACAAAGAAATGACAAAAATTTTGTGGTAGAACTGCAAAATTTAGGATATTCACTCTTCATGCAAATTGATCCTAAATATTTAAGGAGAATTGGCAGGATTTAACGGAAAATTCTTTTTCCTTTGCATAATGGTAGAGTGGAATACTGGTAGAGCGGAATACTGGTAGAGCGGAATTTATTCCGCTCAAAATATAGCTTTAAAGAGGAAATCTGGAAAAGCGGAATTTTCAACTCCCGTTTGGGATGTTATTCCGCTTCCCGTTACAGCTCTAGAGAGGAATAAATTGAGTTTTTTTCGCGGAATAACATTCCCCTGGGAGTTAAAAATTTCGCAGTACTATCTATACTACATGCACTTGACACCAATAGTAACTTCTACTTCGGAGGATAAGTCACTGCGACTTATCAACGGCGAAGCCATCTATTACCCTTTTCTCAGAAATTACCAATCCTTTTATAAATTCTAATGCAACTTTACCCTCAGCCGGTAAAAATAAACGATGCCATAAGTGTAGGTCCACAGCGGCTCACCCTAATTGCGGGCCCCTGTGCCATTGAAAGTGAGGCCCTTTGCCTGGAGGTTGCCGGCACTATGCAGGCCATCTGCCGGGATCTGGGTATCGACTATATCTTTAAAGCTTCTTTCGATAAGGCGAATCGAACATCCGTGGATTCTTATCGCGGGGATGGAATCGCCTCCGGATTAGCCATTCTGCAAAAAATAAAAACCGCACTCGGCGTTGCCGTAACAACGGACATCCACCTTCCCCGGCAAGCTGAATCAGTGGCAGAGGTAGTAGACCTGCTACAGATCCCCGCTTTTTTATGCCGCCAAACCGATCTGCTGGTGGCTGCCGGCGAAACGGGAAAAGCAGTTAATATCAAAAAAGGGCAGTTCATGGCTCCGGAGGATATGCAGTATGCTGTTCAAAAAGTGCAGGCCACCGGCAATGTTTCCGTACTGCTTACCGAAAGGGGCACTACTTTTGGCTACCACAATTTAGTTGTCGATATGCGTTCGTTGCCCATTATGCGGCAATACACGCCCGTCATTTTCGATGTTACGCACTCGGTACAACGCCCGGGCGGTGCCGGCGGAAAGTCTTCCGGTAACCGCGAATTCGCACCTTACTTAGCTAAAGCAGCTGTCGCTGCCGGCGTTGATGGGTTGTTCATCGAAACGCATCCTGATCCTACAGCCGCCCTCAGCGATGGGCCTAATATGATCCCGTTGTCCGAAATGAGAGATTTATTGGAGCAGTTGGTGCGGTTGTGGCAAGCGGGGTAGTTTTTATGCCACAAAAACACGAAAGCACAAAATCCCACAAAAAGCTATTTAGAGGAATTTCGAGTTTTTGAGCCGATAGCTATCGGCTTAGTGGCAAAAAAAAAAAGGATGCCACAAAAACACCAAAACACAAAACCCCACGAAAAAATTAGTGGAATTTAGAGTTTTCGAGCCGATAGCTATCGGCTTAGTGGCGAAAAAAAAAAGGATGCCACGAAAACACCAAAGCACAAAATCCCACAAAAATCTATTTAGTGGAATTTCGAGCTTTAGAGCCGATAGCTATCGGCTTAGTGGCGAAAAAAAGGATGCCACGAAAACACCAAAGCACAAAACCCCACAA